>PSLH01000036.1:0-987 GCA_040289505.1 Thermoleophilia bacterium
GGGGACGAGCTCTGCCAGCCGGTCGAGCCCGCCCTCCTCCACCACGATGCCCGCCGCTGCCAGCACGATCCCGTCGGCGTCGCTAGCGGCCGCGTCCGCCACCTCCCGGTAGAGGGGCTGCCGCTCCGCGTAGAGGCGGCGAAACTCCTCCTTGCTCCGGGCCAGCGGCCGGTCGCTTCCCTGCACCCGCTGCCAGGCCTCCTCCACCTCCACGGGGACGAGCACGACGAGCGCCCGCTGGCGGAGGAGGGCGCGCGCCCTGGGCAGGGTCACGGCGCCGCCGCCCAAGGCTACGACCATGGGGTCGGCGAGGGCGAGCAGGCGCTCCAGGTGGTCTACCTCGAGAGCCCGGAAGGCTGCCTCGCCCCGGCGGGCGAACATGTCGGCGATAGGGCCTTCTTCAAACTCGATCTCCTGGTCGAGGTCGCGGAAGGGGCGGCCTAGGCGACGGGCTACCTCCTGGCCCAGGGTGGTCTTCCCCGCGCCCATGAACCCGATCAGAGCCAGATGGCGGCCGAGGGCGTGCACCGCGTCCTCTCCGATCAGCGCGGCGACCAGCCGATCCGCTGGAGGTACGCGCGATGGGCAGCTACGAAGTCGCAGAGGGCATCGCCGCCGAACTTCTCCCTGGCCGCCCGGGCCAGCTCGAAAGCGACCACCGCCTCGGCCACCACGGCCAGAGCCTCTACCGCGGCCGTGTCGCTTCGCTCGACCAGGGCCAAGGCCGGCTCCCCGGTGGCCAGGTCGACCGTCCGCAGGGGGCGCATGAGCGTGGGCAAGGGCTTCATCGCCGCCCGGAGCACGATCTCCTCGCCGTTCGAGACGCCGGCCTCGATCCCGCCGGCTCGGTTCGTCTCCCGGCGGAGCCGACCCTCCGCGTCGCGCACGATCTCGTCGTGTGCCTGGGAGCCCCGCTGGCAGGCGAGCGCGAACCCTTGCCCGATCTCCACCCCCTTCACCGCCTGGATTCCCATCACCGCCGCCGCC
>PSLH01000036.1:1076-1796 GCA_040289505.1 Thermoleophilia bacterium
TGGTGTCCTTGTCCCGGCGAGCGGCATCGATCGCTCGCCGGCGCTCCTCCTCGCCTGCGGCCCCTCCGACCTCGACCACCGAGCCCTCCACCTCGATCCCGATCGTGCCGAGGAGCGCCTTGGCTACCGCCCCGGCAGCCGTGACCACAGCCGTGTGCCTGGCGCTGGCCCGCTCGAGCGCGTCCCGTACGTCCTCCAGGCCGTACTTCTGCGCCCCGGCCAGGTCGGCGTGGCCAGGCCGGGGGACGGTCACCGCCTTGGTGCCTTTCCCCTGAGGCTCGCCTTCGGGGGGCCAGGGGCTCATCCCCCAGGCCCAGTTTCGGTGGTCGCGGTTGCGCACGACCAGGGCGAGCGGGGTGCCGAGCGTCCGCCCGTGGCGGAGCCCGGCCAGCACCTCTACCTCGTCACGCTCCAGCCGCTGGCGCGGGCTTCTGCCGTAGCCCTGCTGCCTCCGCCACAGGTCGTGGTCAATCGCGCGCTTGTCCAGGATGAGGCCGGCGGGAAGGCCGGTGATGATGGCGACGAGAGCGGGGCCGTGCGACTCGCCAGCGGTAACCAGGGTGAGGGTCACAGCGGAAAGCCTACGGTCGCACCGCCCCCCGCATGACCTCGATCGGCGCCGGGATCCCTGTCCAGCGCTGGAAGGAGAGCGCTCCCTGGCGCACGAGCACCTCCAGGCCGTCCACTACCGGGTCGGCGCCAGCGGCTCGGGCCGCCTCT
>PSLH01000036.1:1915-13861 GCA_040289505.1 Thermoleophilia bacterium
CCAAGCCGAGCGGCGGCCAGCCCTCGGCCACCGCGACGCGAGCCTCCGGGCTGCCCGTCAGGAGCCGCAGCTTGAGGGCGTGCGCAGGCTCGGGCCTGCGGGCGACCAGCACCACCTCGCCCGCGCCGGCGTCGAGAAGGGCCCGCGCCACCGCCTGCGCTGCCCCTCCCGCGCCCAGGACGAGCGCCCGTCGCCCCGCCACCTCCACCGCCCCTGACACCGCCTCTCCGTCCGTGCTCGAGCCGAGGACGCGCCCCTGGCGCACGAGGAGCGTATTCACCGACCCTGCCCGCTCGGCCACCGGGTCGAGCTCGTCGCAGAAGGCGAGAACGCGCGTCTTGTAGGGGATGGTCACGTTGGCGCCCGCGAAACCGAGGGCGACCAGACCAGTCACCGCCTCCTCTAGCCTCCCCTCCTCTACCGGCAGGGGCACGTAGGCCCAGTCGAGGCCCCGGGCGGCGAAGGCGGCGTTCTGCATCCGGGGGGAGAGGGAGCCAGCGATGGGGTTGCCGATCAACCCGACGAGCGTGGTCTTCCCTGTGAGCACCGCAATCCCTCCCGCGTGTAGGACAAAAAGCTCGAAGCGCTGGCGGTGAAGAAGTGGCTCCGGCAGTCTGGCTTGCGCACGAAGTAGAGGTAGGGCACCGGGGCCGGGCGGGCCGCCGCCAGCATGGAGGCGAGCCCCGGGTTGGCGATAGGAGTCGGAGGGAGACCGAGCCACCGCCGAGTGTTGTAGGGGGAGTCGGAAGCGAGGTCGGCTTTGGTGATCGCCCGCGTGGGCGGGATGTGGAGGCCGTAGCGGAGGGAGGCGTCGATGCCGAGGGGCATGCGCGCCCGCAGGCGGTTGTAGATGACGGCAGCCACCAGCCGGCGCTCGCGGGGGACGACCACCTCCCGCTCCACCAGCGAGGCGATGATGAGCACGTCGTAGGGAGTGAGATTCCTGGAGCGGGCGTAGCTGAGGTCCACCTTGGCCCAGGCCCGTCGGAAGGCGGCGAGCTGGCGACGGACGAAGCGCTCTGCGCTCTCGTCGGAGAAGAAGGCGTAGGTAGCGGGGAAGAGGAAGCCCTCGCTCCCTCGGGCCTGGGCAAAGCCGGAAGGCGGGCGCAGGTGGGCAGTGGCCTTCAGGTAGCCCTGGCGCGTCAGGAGCGGACGCACGCCCCGCTTGGCGAGAGCGATCTTCCCCACCGCCTCCACCCGCTCGGCCATCTGCTCGCGGGTGAAGCCCTCGGGGAAGACGATGCGGAGGACGACCGGCTGAGGCAGGGGCGCCTGAGAGCGGCCGGCGTCGCCGCAGGCGAAGGCAGGGAGGGCAAGGAGGGCAAGGAGCGCCGCATGCCCGACCTTCCTCATCGTCGGGCCCGCTCCAGGTAGTCGGAGAGGAGGTGGGCAGCTGCCCGAGCGTCGTCTCCCTCGGCCAGCACCGAGGTGAAGCGCTCGTCGTAGAGCTCGACCGGCACGGGAAGGGCCGCCCGAAGCGCCTCGACGAACCGCTCGGTCTCCTTCGCCTGCTCGCCCCGCTCGCCCCGGAGGGTGAGGGGGAGCCCTACCACCACTCGCTCCACCTGCTCCTTCTCCACGATCTCCCGCACCCGGCGCAGGCCCTCCTTGGTGGCTGCCCGCTCCACCACCCCCAAGGGGCGAGCGATGGTGCCGGTAGGGTCGGACACGGCCACGCCCGTGCGAGCGCGCCCGTAGTCGAGGGCCAGCACCTTCACCGAAGGGCGGCCACGATCAGCCGCTCGGCCTCGGCCAAGGCCTGGGGAAGGCGGGAGGCGTCCTTGCCGCCGGCCCGGGCCATGGTCGGCCTTCCGCCCCCGCCCCCGCCCACGAGAGCAGCGGCCTTCTTCACCACCTCGGCGGCGCTGATCCGCTCCGCTACCTGGGGATCGAAGTTGGCCACCAGGTGCACCTTGCCGTCCTCCCGGGAGCCGAGAACGACCGCGGCCGGGCGGTAGCGTTGCTTGTAGCGATCGGAGCGGTGGAGCAGCTGGTCCGCGTCCACCCCCTCCAGCGACTGGGCGATGACGTGGATCCCGTTCACGGTCTTGACATCCGGCTCGGGCAGGGCTGCCTCCGCCGCCGGGGCCTGGGCGCGACGAGCCTCCTTGCGCAGCCGCTCCAGCTCCGCCCGCAGCTCGTCCAGCTCCCGGGAGCGGCTGGCGAGGTACGCCCAGGCCTCGCCCGAGGTGACCGCCTCGATGCGGCGCACGCCAGCCCCCACCGAGCTCTCGCTGACGATGACGAAGGGGCCAACCTCGGCCGTCGAGCGCACGTGCGTCCCCCCGCAAGCCTCGAGCGAGAAGCCGGGTACCTCGACGAGCCGCACCTCCTGACCGTACTTCTCCCCAAAGAGCATCACCGCCCCCATCCGCCGAGCCTCCTCGATGGGCACGACGTAGGCCAGCACAGGGAGGCCGGAGAACACCTTCTCGTTGACGATCTTTTCCACTCGCTCGCGCTCGGCGGCCGACAGGGGCTGGCCGTGGGTGAAGTCGAAGCGGAGCTTGTCCGGGCGGACCGCCGAGCCCGCCTGGCGCACGTGGTCGCCCAGTACCTCGCGCAGCGCTCGGTGGAGGAGATGGGTAGCAGTGTGGTTGGCCATGGTCGGGAAGCGCACCGACCAGAGGACGACCGCCCGCACCCGGTCGCCGGCGGCGAAGCCCTCGCCTTGGAAGAGGAGCACCTGGTCGTCCTCGAACCGGTAGGCCTCCTTGAGCTCGGCTCGAGCCCCGGTCTCCTCGTGCTCGATGAAGCCGGCGTCGGTGACCTGGCCGCCTCCCTCGGGGTAGAAGGGAGACTCCCTGAGCTTGCACAAAAAGAGCCCTTCTCCCACGTCCTCCCAGGCACCGATCTGGGTCAGGACCTCGGTCTTCTCGTAGCCCACGAACTCGGTCTTGAAGCCGGCGGCGCGCGCCAGCTCGGCCGCCCGCTGCACGTCTCCCCTCTCTCCTCCTGCCCGCGAGACCCGCCGGTGCTCCTCCATGAGCCGGGAGTACTCGTCCACGTCTACGGCCTGGCCCCGCTCGGCGGCCAGCTCGACCGTGAGCTCGATGGGGAAGCCGTAGGTGGCCGCCAGCGTGAAGGCGTCCTTGCCGCTCACGACCTCCTTTCCCGCCAGCTCCTCGAACACCCGCAGGCCCCGCGACAGCGTCTCGTTGAAGCGGGCCTCCTCGGCCTTGACGATGCGCTCGATCTCGGCGGCCTGCTGGCGCAGCTCCGGGTAGACGTCCCCCATCTGCTCGACCACCACCGCTGGCAGCCGCCACAGGTCGGCCAGGCCGATGCGCTGGGCCTGCTGGACAGCGCGGCGGATGATGCGCCGCAGGACGTAGCCACGGCCGAGGTTGGAAGGCTTGACGCCATCGGCGATGAGGAAGGTCATGGCCCGGCCATGGTCGGCCAGCACCCGGTGGGCCTTGGTGGCTCGCTCCGACTCGCCGTAGCGGACGCCCGACTCGCTCGCCACCCACTCCATGATCGCCTGGTAGCCATCCGTCTCGAAGACGGAGTCGACGCCCTGGAGGAGCATGGCCCCACGCTCCAAACCGAGGCCGGTGTCGATGGAGCGGCGGGGAAGCGGGGCGAGGGTGCCGTCCTCGCCCAGGTCGAACTCCATGAACACGAGGTTCCAGAACTCGAGGAACCGAGGGCAGTCGCAGCCGGGAGCGCACTCTGGACGCCCGCAGCCCAGCTCGAGGCCGCGGTCGAAGTAGAGCTCCGAGCAGGGGCCGCAGGGCCCGGTGGGCCCTGCCTGCCAGAAGTTGTCCTTGCGCGGGAGAGGGACGATGCGGTCGCGAGGGAGGTAGCGCTGCCAGCCCTCTACTGCCACCTCGTCCTCGCCCAGGCCCAGCTCGGGGTCGCCAGCGAACACGCTCACCCACACTCGGTCCCAGTCGAAGCCCATGTGCTCGGTCACGAACTCGTAGGCGAGGTCCTGGGCTCCCTCCTTGAAGTAGTCGCCCAGGGAGAAGTTGCCCAGCATCTCGAAGAAGGTGAGGTGGCGCTCGGTGGAGCCGACCTCGTCGATGTCGGTGGTGCGGAAGCACTTCTGGACGGTGGTGATCCTCGGCGCCGGCGGCTCCTCCAGGCCCAGGAAGTAGGGCTTGAGCGGCTGCATGCCGGCGGTGGTGAAGAGGACCGAGGGGTCGTAAGTGGCAGGGACGAGCGAGCCGGAGGGAAGCCGCAGATGCCCTCGCGCCTCGAAGAAGGCGAGGAAGCCTTGGCGGAGCTCGGCAGTCGTGCGCACGAAGGCCATTCTAGGGGTCGAAAGGAGCGAGCCCGGCCCCGGCCCGGCGAGGCAGGGACCCCGGCCCAGGCCGCGCTCTGGCTCGACCTCGATCGCTCGCTGGCACGTCCGGGCGAGACGTGCGCGGTCGAGCGGTCAGCCTTTGCGCCAGGGGTGGCTTCGGGCGCCTACGAGCTGCGCGCCCTCTACCAGACGGGATCGACCTACGCCTCGCTCCTGCCTTCGCCTTCCCTCGCGCCGAGCGCTCCCCTTCTGCCCCTCAAGCCGCCCCCCTAGAGGGAAAGGGGAGAGGAAGGCGGGCGATCGCGCTCCGCCTCGGCCAGCTCGGCGGCGAGATCGGCCTCCCGGCGGGCTTTCGCCTCCTTGGCCGCCCGCAGGGCCTCGTCCAGGTCGCGGTGGGCGAGGAAGGAGGAGACGCCGTAGCGGAGGCCGGCTGCCAGGCCGGCCACCTTCTGGGCTGGATAGGCGATCGCCTCCGAGGCGGCCCGCACCGCTCCGTCCACGGCCTTGACGGCGCCGAGAGCGACGTCGGTCACCTCGTCCACCTTGTCCAGCTCGCGGTTGACGCGATCGAGAGTGCCGCCTGCCTTGGCGATCACCGGCAGCACCTCCTCCTCAGCGTGGCGCACGGTGCGGGTGAGCTGGCCGAAGACGACCCCCAGACGGACGAGCGAGTAGACAAGCCCTAGCCCGGCGAGCAGGAGGAAGACCGCTACGGCCACCCAGGCGCCGTCGCTGGCGGTGAACTCGGAAAGGAGCACGGACGTGATCTTATGCCGCCCGAGTGCCGGTGACCACCCCGAAGCCGACCACGGCGTCCTCCTGGTAGAGGACAGCCGCCTGGCCAGGGGCAACTGCCTCCACCGGCTCGGCCAGCTCGAGAAGGAAGCCTCCCCTGCGGGAAACGACGCGGGCCGGCACTGCCGGCGAGCGGTAGCGGAGCTTCGCCTCCACCACCTCCCCCTGTCCGATCTCGACGTAGAGGCGGCCCCGCGCGGACACGCGCCGGCACGCCAGCGCCTCCCGCTCTCCCACCACCACCGCGTTCGTCCTCGCCTCCACCCGGAGGACGTACAGGGGCCGGCCGGAAGCGACGCGAAGGCCCCGCCGCTGGCCAGGCGTGAACCGCCAAGCGCCCTCGTGCTCGCCCAGCACCCGCCCAGACCGATCCAGGATCGGGCCCCGCGTGGGAGCGAGCCCCTGACGCTCCAGGAAGGCGCGGTAGTCGTCGCCGCCCAGGAAGCAGGCCTCCTGGCTCTCGGGGCGACCGGCGACCTCTAGCCCTAGCCTCTCTGCCTCCCGCCGCGTCTCCGCCTTGGTCTGGTCGCCGAGGGGAAACCAGATCCGGTCGAGGGAGCGCGGGTCGAGCCCGGCCAGCATGTACGACTGGTCCTTGTCCCCGTCACGCCCCCGCGCGAGGAGCACCCTCCCCTTGTGTCGCACGACGCGCGCATAGTGCCCCGTGGCCAGCCTCGCCGCCCCCGCCCCCCGAGCGAAGGAGAGGAGCTCGGCGAGCCGGAAGCTCCCGTTGCAGCGGGTACAGGGGTTGGGCGTCTGGCCGCGGGCGTACCCGCGCACGAACGGCTCCACTACCGCCCGGCGAAACTCCTCCCGCAGGTCGAGGGTGACGTGGGGAAGGCCCAGGCGGTGGCAGGTGCGCCGGGCAGCCCGCACCGCCTCGCTCGAGCAGCAGGCTCGCTCGGCGGCGGGGCTTTTCGGGTCGACCCACAGGCGGAGGGTGACGCCCACCGCCTCCGGCCCCGCCTTGAGGAGCGCCACCGCGCTATCCACCCCGCCGCTCATGGCCACCGCCACCCGGCCTGGGGAGAAAGGAGCCTTGAACACGGGCCCGATCGCCGCCGCCAGCGCCTCCACCACCAGCTCCTCGCCGTCCACGGCGGCCGCCTCGAGCAGGGTAAGGCCGCGCAGGTCGTGATCGAGGCCGTCGGCGTCGGCGTCCACGATCCGGTCGCCCTCCAGGCAGAGCCGCACGCACGCCCAGTCGCCGTCTCGCGACGCATCGCCCACGATGCAGGTCCTCACAGGGTCAGGCTAGCCGCTCGAGGGGACGGTCACCCTGGCGGAGCGTAAGGCAATCGCCCCCTCGGGCAAGCGATCGGCCAAGGCGCCGCAGTACTGGCTCACGCCGGTCTCGTGGCGAAAGTGATGGTCAGCCTTCCCGACGAGCTCGTCGCCTGAGTGGACAAGCAGGCGCGCGGACGTCGGACAACGTCGAGCGCGCTCGTGCGCGAGCTGGTCGAGCGGGAACGACTGATGGATCGGGAAGGCCGCCGTCGAAACACCGCTCTCCACGCTGTGGCAACGCTCGAGCTCACCCTGTATGAAGTCGCGAGCGTCGCCGCCGAGGCTCGACGCTCACCAGCGTCACCCATATCGGGGGCCTCGTCAGGTCAGGCCTTGCCGTCACTCCGGAGAGCGCCATGTCGTCCTCAAAGGGCCAGGGCCCAACGCAAGCGGCTACCCGGAGACGGTACAGGAAGCCCGAGGAGACGTCCCTGGGGGCGATCAGCCCTCCCTCGACTGGCATCGTTTCCATCCCTCTTTCTCGACCAGCCCACCGGCGCCGCCAGCTCTTCCGGCTCCTACGCCAGAAAGGGGCGGTCACTGGGGCCCCATGCCGCGCCAAGACGTGCTCCACCCTGCCGATGACCGGCGCCCCGGCGAACCTGGACGTGCCAGGTGGGTGCCCTGGGACGGTCGGCGACGCCTACGCCCGACGCGGGCTCCCTGCGCGGTGGTGTTGGCTCAACATTGTCGGCGCCCGCCACGCACAAGGTCGAGCACGGAGTCCACTCTACCCTGCCCCCCCTCGCTCGCGGGCAAACACCCAGCGTACCTCGGTCACCCCCTCCAGGCCGAGGAGCCTCGCCAAGGCCGGCGTCAGGTCGAGCTGGCGCTCGGGGGGAAGAGGGCCATGGGCGACGACCCGGGTGAGGGCCTGCCTCCCCCCGTAGGCGACGTAGAGCTTGACCCCGCAGGGAAGGACGGGGTGGACGACGCCGAGCGTGGTCGGGCGGAGCGTCCAGCCGCACGCCGTCCTCCGGCCTTGGGGCGGGGGAGCAGGCGACACCCCGGCACGCTCCGCGTGCCAGCCCTCCCCGGGAACGAGAGCTGGCTGGGGAAGAGCAGGCGCGGGCTCTCTCCCTTCCTCCCCGCGCATAGCAAGGGCGCCGACGGCGGCAAGGAGGGCCGCTCCCGCCAGGGCGAGCGCTCGCTGGGCAAGGAGGGCCATCAGCGCTCCTCGGGAGGAAGGACGCGAGTCTCCTCGCCGGCCTCCCCTTCCTCGCCGGGAAGAGGTCGAAGGAGCTCGTCCAGGTCCCAGTCGGCCGCCGGAGGCGGGGGAGGCGGCTGAGCGGGGCGCGGAGGAAGGGAAGGCCGCCGCTCCTGGCGCCAGGCAAGAATCTCGATCCCGGTCACGATCAGCCAGCCGGCGGCCATGACGGCCACGATCAAGGCCGACCCCAGCTCAGCCAGGGCGGTTGCGGCCGCGAGCAAGCCGAGGAAGGCGACCTCGACGACGAAGCGGGGGAAGAACCCGCCCATCGCCGCCGATCCTAGCGTGGCCGCCGGGGCGGGACGATCTTCAGGCCGAGCTCGGCGAGCTGCTCCTCGGGAACCTCGGAGGGGGCGCCGCTCATGGGGTCGATCCCGGCCTGGTTCTTGGGGAAGGCGATCGTGTCGCGGAGGTTGGGCTCGCGGGCCACCACCATCACCATGCGGTCGATGCCGAGCGCGATTCCCCCGTGCGGGGGGGCGCCCATGGCCAGGGCGTCGAGCAAGAACCCGAACTTGGAGCGCTGCTCCTCGGCGGGGAGCGCGAGCAGGCGAAACACCCGCTCCTGGAGGTCTGGCTCGTGGATGCGGAAGGAGCCGCCCCCGATCTCGTGGCCGTTGGCGACGAGGTCGTAGGCGAGCGCGATCGCCGCCCCCGGGTCGGCGTCGAAGCCCGCCTCCCACCCGGGAGCGGGGCGGGTGAAGGGGTGGTGACGGGCCTGCCAGCGGCCCTCCTCCTCCGACCACTCGAACATGGGAAAGTCGGTCACCCAGACCAAGGCGAAGGCCTCCTCGTCGATCAGGCCGAGCTCGCGCCCCAGCTGGAGGCGGAGGTTGCCGAGCACGCGGGCCACCGTCTCCTCCTCGCCGGCGCAGAGAAGGAGGGTCGAGCCCGGCTGGGGGCGCAGGGAGGCAAGCTCCGCCTCCGACAGGAACTTGGCGATGAGGGAGCGAAGCTCCCCCGACTCGTCCACGGCCAGGGAGGCGAGCCCTGCTGCCCCCCACTCCTTGGCCTGCTCCTCCAGCCGGGCCAGCTCGGCCCGCGAGAACACCTTGGGGCAGCGCAGGAAGCGGACGCAGGGCGCCTGGGCGAGCACGCGGAAGCCGGAGCCGCGGGTGGCCTCGGTCGCGTCCTCGATGACGAAGTCGAAGCGGAGATCCGGCTTGTCGGTGCCGTAGCGGCGCATCGCCTCCGCGTAGGAGAGCCGAGGGAAGGGGGTGGCAAGCTCCACCCCGGCGCAGGCTCGCCACACCTCCACGCACATCCGCTCCATGAGCTCGAACAGGACCTCCCGATCGGGGAAGGCCATCTCCACGTCGAGCTGGGTGATCTCCTGCACCCGGTCGGCCCGCAGGTCCTCGTCCCGAAAGCAGATGGCGATCTGGTAGTAGCGGTCGAAGCCAGCGATCATGAGCAGCTGCTTGAGGAGCTGGGGCGACTGAGGGAGGGCGTAGAAGCGGCCCGGTTGCAGGCGGCTGGGGACGATGAAGTCGCGCGCCCCCTCGGGCGTGGGCTTGAAGAGGATGGGCGTCTGGATGTCGAGGAAGCCTGCCTCCTCCATCACCCGACGGATGGTGGACACCATCCGCGCCCGCAGCGCCATGTTCCGCTGCAGCCGCTCCCGGCGCAGGTCGAGCCAGCGGTAGCGAAGGCGCAGGGTCTCGTCGACTCCTTCCTCGTCGAGCTGGAAGGGGAGCGGCACCGACCGGGAGACGATCTCCAGCCGGTCGACCTGGAGCTCGACCTCGCCCGTGGCCAGGTTGGGGTTGACGAGCTCGGGGGCGCGGGCCACCACCTCCCCCTCTGCCCGCAGCACGAACTCGTTCCGCACCTGGTGGGCGACCTCGATCGCCTGCGGCGAGCGCTCGGGGTTGACGACGAGCTGGCAGATACCGGCCCGATCGCGCAGGTCGATGAAGACGAGGTTGCCGTGGTCGCGGCGGCGGTGCGCCCACCCGGCTAGAGCCACCCGCTTCCCCACGTGCTGGCGGCGCAGCTCGCCGCACATGAGGTCGCGCCACCTCACGGCAAGGCCTCCAGGATCCGCTCCCAGGGCACGGTCTCGTCCTTCCGCCCGGGGCGGCGTACGGTCGCCTCCTCGCCCCGCACGACCACGGTCGCCCGCGCCCCTAGCCTCCCTGCCTGGGTGAGCTGGCCCTTGAGGGAGCGGCTGGCGTAGTCGACCTCGCAGGAAAGGCCCCGGCGCCGGAGGTCGAGCATGAGGCGGAGGACGCGCTCCCGCGAGGCCCCCTCGGCTAGAGCCAGAAAGACGTCGATCCCCGGCTCTGGCGGCGCCGTGAAGCCGGAGGCATCGAGGCTGAGAAGGAGCCGCTCGATGCCCGCTCCGAAGCCGATTCCAGGGGTGGGCGGACCCCCTAGCTCCTCGGCCAGGCCGTCGTAGCGCCCTCCGCCGCAGAGGGTCGACTGGGCACCGATCGCCTCGTCCACGAACTCGAAGGTGGTGCGCGTGTAGTAGTCGAGGCCCCGGACGAGAGTGGGAGCCAGGGCGTAGCGAACGTTGTAGGCGTCGAGGTAGGAGCGCACCGCCTCCAGGTGCTGGCGGCAGGCAGGGCAGAGCGCCTGGTCGATCGTGGGCGCCTCCTGGAGCGCCTCGGCCAGGGCCGGGTTCTTCGTGTCGAACACGCGAAGCGGGGAGGAGCGCCGCTTAGCCCGAGCCTCCTCGTCCAACAACCGCTCGTTCTCGTCTAGCCAGGAGACGAGCCTCCGCACGTAGGCTGGCCGACAGGCGCTGTCCCCGATCGAGTTGAGGAGGAGCTGGTAGCGGGACAGGCCCAGGCGGCGGAGGAGCTCGTCGTAGAGCTGGATCACCTCCGCGTCCACGGCCGGGTCGGCGGATCCGATCGCCTCCACCGAGAGCTGCCAGTGCTCCCGGTAGCGTCCCCGCTGGGGGGTCGAGTAGCGGTACATGGGAGCCACGGTGTAGAGCTTCACGGGCTGGGGCTGGCGGTAGAGGCCGTGCTCGAGGTAGGCCCGGACGATGGGGGCCGTCCCCTCCGGCCGCAGGGTGAGCGAGCGGCCCGCCCGATCGGTGAACGTGTACATCTCCTTCTGGACGACGTCGGAGCCAGCCCCGGCGGTGCGCAGGAAGAGCTCGGTGTCCTCGAAACCAGGCGTCTGGATGCGCCGGTAGCCGTACAGGCGCAAGAGCTCCTCAGCGACCCCGAGCACGCGCCGCCAGCGCGGCTGCTCGGCGGGCATGACGTCGTGCGTGCCCCGAGGCGCCTCGAACCTCACCTGGTGCGGAGCTCCGCCAGGAAGGGGTTGCGCGCAGCCTCAGCGCCGAGCGTCGTGGCCGGCCCGTGGCCGGGGTAGACGACGGTCTCCGGTGGGTAACGGTCGAGGAGGGCCCGAATAGAGGAAAGGAGCGTGTCCCAGTCGCCGTAGGGAAGGTCGGTGCGGCCCACGCCGCCAGCGAAGAGGACATCCCCGGAGAAAAGACAGCCCTCCGCGTAGTAGGCCAAGTGTCCGGGCGAGTGGCCGGGGACGTGCGTCACCTCGAAGGAGATCCCTGCCGCCTCCACCGTCTCCCCCCCGGCAAGGAGGACGTCGGGCCTCCACCCGCGCAGGGCCACCGAAGCGCCCGAGTAGAACTCGCTCGGGCGCTCCACCACCGCCGCCTCCTCCTTGGGAGCGTACACAGGAGCCCCCGTTCCCTCGGCGAGGTCGGCCAGCCCGAGCAGGTGGTCCCAGTGGCTGTGGGTGAGGAGGATGGCCGCTGCTTTGGCGCCCATGCGGGCAAGCTCCAAGCGCAGGGTCGCTGCCTCCCCGCTCGGGTCGATCACCACCGCCTCCGACGCTCCCCGCTCCGCCCGCACCAGGTAGCAGTTGGTGCCGAGAGGGCCGAGCTCGTACCGATCCACGACCAGGGAGCCCGGCACCTTAGCGACCCTTCCCTTCGACGCTCCGGGCCACCCGCTTGCGGGCCAGGCGGTACATGAGGGCGTCCATGAGGTAGCTGAAGGGGATGAAGAAGGCGAGCAGGATCACCGCCTGCACGACCACGCTGGCCAAGGTCGCTCCCTTGGGGCGAAGCAGGTAGACGACGACGAGGATGAGGGGCCCGAAGATGGCAGCCCGCTTGAGCACGCGCTCCCACGAGGGCGGCTCGATCACCCGCCCCCCGGGCGCCCGCACCGGCGCCTGCCTGCCGCCGGCGGTGCGGCTTGGGGCCCGCTCCCGCTTCTTGCCGTTCGCGTCCTCGACCGCGATCTCCCGGCCCTCCTCGTCCACGAGCACGTACTCCCACTCGTGGCGACGCTCCTTGGCCCGGCGGCGGCGCTGCTTCTTGGTGGCCATGAGGCTAGCCTAGCGCGCGACGAGGCGCTCTCCAGCCACTATGACGGCGCCCGTCACGTCCCCAGCCAGGTGGTAGGCGAGGTAG
>PSLH01000036.1:13900-15230 GCA_040289505.1 Thermoleophilia bacterium
CCCCGGCCAGGTGGTAGGCGAGGTAGCGCCAGTCGGGAGCGTCGAGGAGGAGGACGTCGGCGTCGTAGCCGGGTCGGAGGCGCCCCTTTCGGCGGGCCAGGCCCAGGACGTGGGCGGCGTTGACCGTGCAGGCAGACAGCGCCTCCTCCGGGCGCAGGCGAAGCTGGGTACAGGCGAGGGAGCAGACGAGAGGGAGGCTCTCGCAGTAGGCGCTGCCGGGGTTGAAGTCGGTAGCGAGCGCGATGGCGGCTCCAGCCTCGACCAGGGCTCGGGCTGGCGGCATCGGTCGGCCGAGGAAGAGGGCGCTGGCGGGGAGAAGGACGGCCACGACGTCGCTCGCCGCCAGGGCGGCGACGCCAGCCGGCGAGGTCGCCTCCAGGTGGTCGACCGAGCGGGCGCCGAGCTCGATGGCCAGGGGCACGGCCCCCACCTCGGTGAACTGGTCGCCGTGGAGGCGGAGGGCGAGCCCTGCCTCTCGGCAGGCAAGGAGGTAGCGCCGGGCCTGGGCGATGTCGAAGGCTCCCCGCTCCACGAAGACGTCACAGGCCTCGGCCAGCCTGGCCGCCTCGGGGAGGACCGCGGCCAGGATGAAGTCGAGGTAGGCGTCGGCGTCGGGAAGCTCAGGCGGCACGGCGTGCGCTCCCAGCCAGGTCGGGACGCCGCCGGCGGCGCGGATCGCCCGCAGGGAAGCGAGCTCGGTGTCGCGGTCGAGCCCGTAGCCCGACTTGGCCTCGAAGGTAGTGGTGCCCCGGGACAGCATCCACCCCCGGTGGCGCTCGACCGCTCGGCGCAGAGCCTCCTCGCCGGCGGCCCTGGTGGCCCGCACCGTGGCCAGGATGCCGCCGCCAGCCGCGTGCAGCTCCTCGTAGCTCGCCCCGGCCGCGCGCAGGGAGAACTCCTCCACCCGGTCGCCGGCGAAGCAGGCGTGAGTGTGGCAGTCGACGAGCCCGGGCAGGGCCACGAGACCGGCCCCGCTCAGCTCCGGGACGTCCTCGTCGAGCGGAGGTAGCTCGCGCATCCGCCCCACGGCCGCGATCCGGCCCTCCTCGCAGAGGATGTAGGCGTCCTCGATCACCTCGACCCGGGCCAGGTCGGGGCCGCGCAGGGGCGCTCCCTCCCCGGCGGGGGTGACGAGCTGGGCCAGGTCGCGGACGAGGAGCCGCCTCACCAGCCGGCAGGCGGCATGGGGAGCTCGAGGCCGTGGGCGCGGGCCGTCTCCAGCGCCTCCTCGTAGCCGGCGTCGGCGTGGCGGAGGACGCCCGTCCCCGGGTCGGTGGTGAGGACCCGCTGCAGGCGCTCCGCCGCCTCCTGGGAGCCGTCGGCCACCACC
>PSLH01000036.1:15281-18344 GCA_040289505.1 Thermoleophilia bacterium
GGTGGACGCTCACCCAGGTGGCGCCAGCGGCCGTGTTGAGGAGCGCGTTCAGGATCGGCCAGTCGGCGATGGCGTCGGAGCCGTCGCGCATCGCCTCCGTCTCTCGGTAGGGAGAGGCTACCGAGCCCGCGTCCAGGTGGTCGCGGCCGATCACGACCGGCGCCCGCACCCGCCCCGAGCGCACGAGCTCGTTGATGGCCAGGCCCGCCTGGGCTCGGGCGCCGTAGCCGAGCCAGCAGATGCGGGCAGGCAGGCCCTGGAAGGCCACCCGACCCGGAGCCAGCCGTAGCCAGCGCTGGAGCACGGCGTCGTCAGGGAACAGGCGGCGAAGCTCCTCGTCGATGGCGGCGATGTCCCCTCCGTCCCCGGAGAGGGCAGCCCACCGGAAGGGCCCCATCCCTCGGCAAAAGAGGGGCCGGATGTACGCAGGGACGAAGCCGGGGTAGGAGAAGGCGTCGGCGACGCCTGCCTCCCGAGCCTCTCCCCGCAGGTTGTTTCCGTAGTCGAACACGTGGCAGCCTGCCCGCGCGTACTCGAGCAACCCCTGCACGTGGGCGGCGATCGAGGCCCGGGCCCGGCGCAGGTACTCCTCGGGGTCGCTCGCGCGCAGGCGGGCGGCCTGCTCCACGTCCAGGCCTTGGGGCACGTAGCCGTTCAGGGGGTCGTGGGCGGCCGTCTGGTCGGTGACGAGGTCGAAGAGCTCCCGGCGCCGGGCGAGAGCAGGGACGACGTCGGCGGCATTGGCAACGAGGCCGACCGAGAGCGGACGCCCTTCTCGCTGCGCCTGACGAATCCGGGCGAGCGCCTCGTCCAAGGAGTCGGTGGCCTCGTCGAGGTAGCGGGTGCGAAGCCGCCGCTCGATCCGGGCCGGGTCGACCTCTACGCACAGGATGGCGCCCCCGAGCATGGTGGCGGCCAAGGGCTGGGCCCCGCCCATGCCGCCCAGGCCGGCGGTAAGGACCGCTTTCCCCCGCAGGTCAGCCGAGCCGAAGTGGTGCTCGGCGGCGGCGGCGAAGGTCTGGTAGGTGCCCTGGAGGATGCCTTGGGTTCCGATGTAGATCCAGCTTCCGGCCGTCATCTGCCCGTACATGGTCAGGCCCAGAGCCTCCAGGCGGCGGAACTCCTCCCACGTCGCCCATCGGGGGACGAGCAAAGCGTTGGCGATGAGCACGCGAGGGGCCAGGGAGTGGGTGGAGAAGACCCCCACCGGCTTTCCGCTCTGGACGAGGAGCGTCTCCTCCTCCCCGAGCGCGAGCAGGGAGCGCACGAGCGCCCGCAGGGCCTCGTGGCTTCGGGCGGCCTTGCCCGTCCCCCCGTAGACGACGAGCTCCTGGGGCCGCTCTGCCACCTCGGGGTCGAGGTTATTGAGGAGCATGCGAAGGGGGGCCTCCGTCTGCCACGAGCGAGCGAGGAGGACCGTCCCCCGGGGAGCCCGGATCCTGCCCAGGTCGCCGCACAGGGTCTCGACCGTCTGCTCCAGCGCCCCTGCCACCGTCATCGCAGCGAGCCTACCTCCGCCTCCACCGCCGCCACCAACGTCCCGTCTTGCACCGCCTCCGCCACCCGCTCGATATCGGCCGAGAGCGAGCGGTCCTCGACCAGCCGAGGAGAGAGCTCCCGCACCGCCTTCCTAGCCGCCGCCGTGCCTCGACCCGGCTTTAGGGGAGCGAGGAGCTCGACCGCCTGGGCTCCGGCCAGAAGCTCGATCGCAACCACCCGCTCGGCGTTGGACACCGCCTGCCAGGCCTTGAGCGCGGCGGCGTTGCCCATGGACACGTGGTCTTCCTGGCCGGCGCTGGTCGGGATCGAGTCCACGCTGGCGGGGTGGCTCAGCACCTTGTTCTCGCTGACCAGGGAGGCAGCCACGTACTGGGGGATCATGAACCCCGAGTTGAGCCCGCCCTGGGAAACGAGGAAGGCGGGAAGCCCGTCAGAAAGGCTGGGATTGACCATCCGCTCCAGCCGGCGCTCGGAGATACTGGCGAGCTCGGACACGGCCAGGACGAGCACGTCCAAGGCGAAGGCGACCGGCTGGCCGTGGAAGTTCCCGTTGGAGACGAGCGTGTCCTCCTTTACGAGGACGAGGGGATTGTCGGTGGCGGCGTTCAGCTCGGTGGAGACGACGTAGTCCACGTAGTCGAGGAGGTCGCGGGCAGCCCCGTGCACCTGGGGGGCGCAGCGCAGCGAGTAGGCGTCCTGGACTTTGTCGCACCATCGGTGGGCCTCGATGATGGCCGACCCCTCAACGAGGCGAAGGACGTTGGCGGCGGCGTCCTGCTGGCCGCGGAAGGGCCGAAGCGCGTGGATCTGGGGGAGAAAGCTCGTGCGCGAGCCCTGCAGGGCCTCCAGCGAGAGCGCGCAGGCGACGTCGCTCGCCCGCGCCAGGCGGCGGGCCCGCACGAGCGACAGGGCGCAGGTAGCGGTCATGAGCTGGGTGCCGTTGACGAGGGACAGTCCCTCCTTGGCCTCGAGCCTGACCGGCTCCAGCCCAGCCCGTGCCAGCGCCACCCCTCCCGGGAGGAGCTCGCCTTCCAGCCACGCCTCGCCCTCGCCGATGAGGGGCAGGGCCAGGTGGGCGAGGGGAGCGAGATCGCCGCTTGCCCCCACCGATCCCCGGCTGGGAACGCGGGGCAGAAGGCCCCGGTTGAGGCAGTCGAGCAGAAGCTCGACCGTCTCCACCCGCGCCCCGGAGTAGCCCTTGGCCAGCGTGTTGGCGCGGAGGAGCATGGCCGCTCGGACGATCTCGGCCGGGTAGGGCTCGCCCACTCCACAGGCGTGGCTTCGCAGCAGGCGCACCTGGAGCTCGCCGGTCAGCTCCTCGGGGATGCTGCGAGAGACGAACCGCCCAAAGCCGGTGTTGATGCCGTAGGTGTGCTCGCGGCCGCCGTGGGCGTGACGGAGGACCACCTCCCGAGCTCTCTGCATGCGGGCCCGGGCTGGCTCGGCCAAGGCCGCCCCGGCTCCCTCCACGGCCACCGCCCACACGTCCTCCACGGTAAGGCGGTCGCCGGACAGGGCCACGGGGGCGCTCACGGGCCGAGTGTAGCGCCCGGCTGGCCCGCC
>PSLH01000036.1:18418-18822 GCA_040289505.1 Thermoleophilia bacterium
CCGGCGGCGGCAGCGGCAGCCGAGGCGGGCATGAGGCCGACCAGCTCCGAGTGGGCGACCGCGATGCCCCGTGCCTCGGCTTCGGCCACGACCCGGGCTACGACCTCATGGAGGGCCACCGCCTCGGGGTCCTCGATGTTCATGCTCACCTGGACGAGGCCCTTGCTGGGCAAGGCCAGGCCGAGAGCCCGCACCCCGGGAAAGCCGCCCCCCGTCTCGCGTACCACGGCGGCGACGGCCCGGGCGGCCTCGATATCGGAAGAAGCGAGGTTGACGTTGAAGGCGATCAGGGGCCGCCGAGCGCCCACGAGCACGCAGCCCGCCCGCTCGTCCAGCTCCTTGGGGCCGAAGTCAGGGCTCAGCTCTCCTGCCGCCAGCCGCCGCGCCAGCTCGGCCAGGCCGCC
>PSLH01000037.1:0-13838 GCA_040289505.1 Thermoleophilia bacterium
TTGCCCGCCTGTGCTCCTCACTCCAACACGGCTGATGGAAGGAGGGAGCATGCGACGCTGTGTCGGGCTTGACGTTCATGGCGAGTTCGCGCAGGTGGCGATCTGGGAAGGTGGGCAGGTCCGCTAGGCGGGTCAGATCAAGACGACGCCGGAGGCGCTGCGGCTTTCGCCGAGAGCTTGGCTGCGACCGACGAGGTCGCGATCGAGGCGACCTGTACCACGCATGCGATCGCGCGGCTGCTCGAGCGACACGTCGGCCCGCTCGTCGTCTCGAATCCGCAGAAGACACGGGCGATCGCCGAGGCGAAGGCGAAGACGGACAAGGTCGACGCGCGGGTGTTGGCCGAGCTGCTCCTCAACGCCTGATTTCTCGCCAGCTGCGTCTCTTTCGGCGGGCGCATAACCCGTGCCCATGCGTTCTGCCGTGAATGGCAGGAATAGGACGACTCCCACGATCTGACGAAGTACGACGACGAGGGCCATCGGGCATCCTCCAATTCGGTGATTCGAGATCGTCGCTGGGATCGTGCAGCCGGTCGATGGCTCTCCTGGACGAAGGCCTTCACCCTTGGGGCTGAAGTCAGCTATCGACCGAAAGGAGGTCACGCAGTGAACACGCGCTCACGTCGAGCAATCGTGCTGGCCACGCTGACTGTGCTCGCTCTAGTCAGCGCCACCTGGGCGTCAACTGTGTACGGCAAAGCTAAGCCTCATCAATCACGAGCTAAGCCTCATCAAGCACGAGTGATCGTCACCGAAAGCGAGTGGCGAATTACTCTCTCTCGCTCCAGTGTTTCCGCCGGGCCAGTCACGTTCGTAATTCGCGATCACGGCAAGCTCGCTCACGAGCTGATCATTCTCCGCACGCAGCGGCCTGCCGACAAGCTGCCGATGCGAGGAAAGGAAGTGGATCTCAAGGCTGCCGGATCTGTCGTAGGAAAAATCGTGACGGTCGAGCCGGGAAAGGAAGCCAGCGTGACAGTTAGGCTTGAAAAGGGGCGCTATGTCCTTCTTTGCAACCTTCCGGCTCACTACAAGCAAGGGCAGTTCGCTGCCTTTGACGTGACGTAGCGCCAGCCCGAAAAGAAGCGGGGGCGCTTCCTGTCGAAAAGAAGCGCCCCCGCTGACGCTCCAGGTACGATGATAGGGCTGTAGCGATGAGCTCGAAGAGAGTCCGCGTAGTCGTCGCCGACGATCATCCCTTGTACCGAGAGGGTGTCGTGCGGGCCCTCTCGGCGAGCGGCCAAGTCGAGATCGTGGCCGAGGCCGAAGACGGGAACGCAGCTTTGGCCGCCATCCAACAGCACCAGCCAGACGTGGCGCTCCTTGACTACAAGCTACCTGGGCTAGACGGGCTTACCATCACGCACGCAGTCGTCCGTGACCGCCTTCCAACCAGGGTCCTCCTGCTCTCTGCCTTCACCGAGAGCGGCGTCGTCTACAAGGCGTTGGAGACTGGCGCGGCGGGCTTCGTCCCCAAGGAGGCGCGCCGGGAGGAGATTGTCGACGCAGTCCTCGCCTGCGCCCGTGGAGAGAACGTCCTCACGTCTGAGGTTGCGTCTCGGCTGGTCTCCGAGATCAGGCTTCGGGCTAGTCGAGACGCGCCCGTGCTTACTGAGAGGGAAAGCCAAATAATTAAGCTCATCGCCGAAGGCAAGAGTTTGCCCGATATCGCCCGTGAGCTGTATCTCGGAGTGACCACGGTGAAAACACATGTCCAGCATCTCTACGAGAAACTCGGAGTGTCCGACCGTGCGGCCGCCGTTGCCGAGGCAATGCGCAAAGGCTTGATCGAGTAGCTGTTGAACATCGCCGACGGGAAAGTCTCGCTCAGAAGCCTCGTCGAAGCGACGAAGGAAACAGAGAGAATCGTCGCTTGGCTTCGCCTCTTGGTCGTGGCTCTCCTCGTGGCTGGTCAGAGCATCGATTATCCTCATCCTCACCGAGCAGCATTTGGTCTCTCGATTATTTTCTTCTTGGCGTGGAGCCTGGCCGTGATTGGGTACGTCTACGCTCGTCCAGTGACTTTCTACGTTGCCCTCGTAATCACTGTGGGCGACGTTGTCGCGATCACTGCTCTCGCGCTTCTCTCGGGAGGGGCATTTTCGCAGGCGTGGTTCGCATACCTTTTGATCCCCATCGCTGTTGCTTTTCGCTTTCGACCGGCGTTCACAGCTGTCGCGAGTGGTATCACCACAGTCGCTTATCTTCTTCAGGCTCTCTCTCATCCAACTTCAAAGAGCTTCCAAGCCGACCGCGTTATTGCCGTTCATGCCGGATACCTGTTGTGGGTGGGGCTGGCATCAGTTCTCCTTTCCTCTGTCTTAGGGCGGCGAACTCGGTTCGTGGCGCAGCTCGCTGCAGCACGCGAGCAGCTTCTGGCCGACGCGATGAGCGCGGAGGATCGTCAGCGACAGCTGTTGGCAGAATCCCTCCACGACGAGGCCATCCAGAACCTGCTATCGGCACGCCACGATCTCCAAGAGGTATCCGAGGAGATCGAGCATCCGTCGTTGATCCGGGCCGAGCAGGCCTTAGCCGAGACAGTCAGGTGTCTGCGCGAGACGATCATGGATCTCCATCCCACAGTGCTTGAGCATGGAGGTTTGGAGGTCGCGCTTCCCGCGGTAGGGCGGCGAGCAGCGCAGCAAGGGGGCTTCGCTGTTCGCTTCGATCTTCGGTATCGCGGCCGACACCCACAAGAACGAGTCCTCCTTCAAGCCGCGCGGGAGCTCCTCGCGAACGCGGTGAGACACTCCGCCGCCTCGGAGGTGGTGGTGGGCTTACGCGAGCTCAACGGAGACCTCGTCCTCACGGTCGCGGACAACGGCGTCGGCTTCAGCCTTGATAGCTTGACCGATAAGGCAGCACGAGGACATGTCGGACTCGTCTCTCAACGCATACGGATCGAAGGCATCGGAGGCAGACTTGAGATTCGTTCGTCACCAGGGTCAGGCACGCTCGCGGAAGTCAGGATACCGCTCACGACGTAAAGAGATGCGCGACCACGCTCACGAGAGGAGCCGCACGTCCTCCTCCACATCCTCCCTTCGGACGATGGACAACGCGAGCGGATAGATCTAGGATCATTCGTGGAAGCGTCTTCCAGTAGACCCACCGAATCGATCGCATTGCCGTGGCGACTGGAGGAAAGGGCGATACACCCCTTCCATCCTGCAGGACCCGGCTATCCGGGTCAGGCCAGGGGCGGGAGTATCCTCCGTACGACGCGTGGCTCTCGCCCCTGGCCGGCTCGACCCGCTGCTCTCGTGGTCCAGGGCGCGCTTTACCTCGTAGTCTCTGAGAGATACTGGTCGTCGATTCCGAAGAATCTGCTTCCCGCCTCCCGCACGGAGCCCTGAGCGAGCCAAGTCGAATCTCTTAAGCCGGGTGATCCCCGCGCTAGAGCCCAAGCCGGTTCCTCGATTAGCGATACGCACTTCTACGCTGATCGAGCTTGAGTTGCCTCGCACGTCGCTCGCAGTCACCGTCAAAATATAGACTCCATCCGGTAGCGTTCTTGTGTCAATCTGCCCATCGGCGAGATTGAACAGATACCGTCCATGATATCCGTAAAAATATCGATGACCAATGACAGGAAAATTTTGCAACGTACCTTGGGCATAGACCTGCCAGAAGTCGCTATTGGGAGGAAGGGTAAAGCGGAAGTCTGCTGCGACCCGATTGGGAACTGCCGTGTCGCCGTTCTTGTTGGTTAAACGCCATGTCAACAGAGCAGGCGCGACCGGCATTCCGTGCCAAGCTCCTAGGACGGCGAGCGGAGGCTCGTCAATGGCTTCAGCCACAATGTCCACGACTCCAGAGACGGCTGTAGGATGAATGGAGCGACCATCGGCATTGCGTATCTCTACCCGCAAAACGCGGGGAACGGTGTGGTCCGTGTATGGCGTCAAATGCCCGGGAAGGAGAGGATCGACGACACAGCCGTTTCTGATCTCCGTCAAATGCACGTGTCTCGCCTCGCGTTGAACGCGACCGAGAACGGTTGCCTCGGCGTAGACTCGATCACCGACCGCTACGGAGGGGACGATGTGCCAGTACTGGAACGAGCGGCGAACCTTACCCTCGCCACTCTTGACTATGACCTCGTCGGGGCGCACCTCTCGAACGATGCCGTCAACCACCGGGTAGACAGGGGTCATCGGATGTGCGACGATGTCCACCCCATTGTGGAAGGAAAACGCGCCGGGAAGCGCGGCCTCGCGCCAGTCAAGCTGAGCGAGCGAGGCAGAGCGAAAGATGACTGTCCTAGGATCGCCGAATCCTCCTCGTATCGGGTGCTGCCGATCGAAGGGACGGATGGGCCACGGATAGGGAAGAGCAAGGCGGGCGATTGCCTCACAGCGGCCATTTACGAGAGAGAAGATCTTCCCGCTGCCCATCCCTGAGAGAGCAGAGGGAACACCGAAAGCTGCGATCGAGACAAAGACCACGATTACACGGAGAACGCGTGGGCTCACCTCCTTGTCACCTCTCGGCCTGCGAGTATACGCTTTGGGTCGCCCTTTGAGAACGTACACTGTGGTCGTGGATCGACTTCTGTCGAGAATAGAGCGTGGGGGCTTCTTGCGACCAATCGGAGTTCCGCTCGCAATGGTGGTCGCTCTCGGAGGTGTTCTCGTCCTCGGCGCTCATTCGACCGTGTTCGCCCGCGGTGCCGAGCCGATCATGCGCGTGGAGCTCCACCTCGCTCCCGATGCGCGCACCCGCCCGCACGTCGTCCTGATGACGTTGGGCGGACCGATCTACTGCGTCCAGCTCCGCACGCTCGCTCGGCGCCTGCGCGCATCGCTTGTCTGCGCCGACTACGGGCGGAACGGCTACGAGGGTCGCGGAGAGCGGACGGCTCGGATGGAAGATTGGGGCGATCCGGCCTATCTCGATCAGGTGGCGACGCTCCCAGCCAAGCTTCGCGCCAAGGGGGTCAAGATCGCGAAGCTGGCTCTGGTCGGCGTCTCGTACTCCGGGTATGCCAACGCTGAGCTCGTCGCCACCCACCCCGAGATGCGGCCCGACGCCCTGGTCGTCGTGGATAGCTACCTGGACCTCGCCGCCCGCTTTCGAGCGCTTCTCCCCTCCCACCTCACCCGGCGAGAGATGACGGAGGCGCTCGGCGGGTCCCCCGACGAGCGTCCTGACGCGTATGCCGCCCGCTCGCCCAGCCACCACCTGGACGGGCTTGCCGCCGCGATCCGCGACGGGATGCGGCTCGTGGTCGTGTGGAGCCTGAGCCCGCAGGAGAAGCGGGAGTTCCGAGGGGCGACCTGCTCGCGGGAGGCGAACGCAGAGTGGCTGAGCAAGCTCGCCACAGCGCTCGGCCGGCCGGTGGTCGGCTACGTCACCCAGATGCGCCATGGCCATGCACTGTGGGATCGAGGAAGCGCCCTCCTTGCCCTGGCTGGTATCGGGACCCCGGCTCGGCCTTTTTCCCCTCGCCAAGTGACGTTCCGCCCCGGGGAGGAGCCGCCACCGGACAGCTATTGCACGTAGGAGGGGTCGGCTTGAGCCTACTCCGGAAATCCCCGCCTGCGCCACAGAGCACCCACCGCGAGCATCGACCCCGCCGCAAGGGCATCACCCGCGAGCAGGTCGACGACGTAGTGGTTACCTGTGTAGACGGCGGCAAACGCTTGCGCGAGGGCATAGAGCCCGGCTGCGGCGGTGGCCAGCCACCACCACCGTGAGCGGCGAGTGACGCTGGCCACGTACAAGAAGACGAGGAACGAGTACCCTCCGTGGAGGGAAGGGATGGCGGCGTAGGGGTTGCTGTCCACAAAGTGGTAGATCGAGACCTGTCCCAGGTAGGAGAAAGACGGAAGCCCCGTTCCAATCCGGCTCACGCCTTCGAGGAAGCGGGCCTCGGCAGCGGCCCAGGGAGGGGCGGCGGGGAAGAGCAGGAAGACGAGCGCAGCCGCGTAGGAGAGGACGAGCATGCTTGCGGCGAACCGGTAGAACAAGGCCCTCCGCCTCATCCAGAGAACGAACGCCAGCACCACGGGCACTGTGGAATGGATGCGAGTCACGCTCACGAGCAGCGCGTCGTACCAGTGCTCGCCGCCTCTCCCCAAGCGCTCCTGGAGCACCGCTGAAGGGAGATGACCGGCGAAAAGGAGCTCCTCGAGCCTGAGCTGAGGACGGTAGTGGGGAACCGGGCGGAGCGTGTGAGCGAGGCCGCGGAGCTCAGCGTAGAGGACGATCGAGGCGGCGAAGGGCAAGAAGTCGCGCAGGAAGGCGCGAGCGCGGCCCAGGATCAGGGCCGGCACGAGAAGGACGAGGAGCAACCGCTCGACGGTAAGCGAGAGACCGAAGGCAAGCCAAGCCGCAGCCAGCGCCATGCTCAGCCCGACGAGCGCCAGAGCTGTTCCCCGGCGATCCAGATCTGGCCGCGGTGGGCCCCAACGCTGGCCGTAGCCGCGGCTTCGTCCGCTGTGTCCGTCCTCCTGCGTCTCCCATTCTGGTCTGCCCCGCTCACCGCTGACGAGGGAGGGTACGCGGAAGTGGCGCGCCGCTGGCAGCGCGGAGAGACGCTCTACGGAAGCGCCTGGGTCGACCGACCACAAGGGCTCGTGCTCGTCTTCCGGTCTCTTCTCCACCTGGGCCTTGGCTCTCCCCGGGCGCTTCGGATGGCGGCAGCGGCGGCAGCGGCCCTGCTCGCCCTTCTCATGCTCGCAGTTGGCCGCCGTCTGGGCGGGAGGATAGTGGGCTACGCCGCCGCCGGGCTCCTTGCTGCCGCTGGCTCCTCCCCCTTCATCGAGTCGTTCGTTCTCTCGGGCGAGCTTTTGTCAGCTCTCCCTACTGCTCTCTCGATCCTCGCTATTACGGCCTATGCCCGGACAGGACATCGTCGGTGGCTCTTTGCCGCTGGGTTGGTCGCCGGATGCGCCCTCATGGTGCGCCAGGCGGCCTTCGACGCAACTCTGGCCGGGTGCGCCTACCTCGCCGTGATGGAGCGCAGAAGGGCTCTGAGGAAGATCGCCCTTTTTACGGGAGCGGCAGCGGCTCCGGTCGCTTTGGGCGCCTTCACAGCCGACGATCCCGGTAAGTGGTGGTCTGCGGTCGTGGCCTACCGCGGAGCACGAGACTCGATCCTCACCGGGTCGCCTGCGTACCGGCTCAGCCTTCTGGCAGGGTCGCTGCCCGCCTCCGCCAAGGCCCTGGCGCTCCTTGCCTTTCTGGCTGCCGTGGGCTGGCGCCACTCGCCTCTCCTCGCCCGACTGTGGCTGGGCGCCGCGTTGCTCGGGATGCTGAGCGGGGGCAACTTCCACTACCACTACTACCTCCAGCTGACGCCGCCGCTCTCTCTTCTCGCCGGCCTCGGCGTAGCCCGTTTGATCGAGCGTCCTAGCCAAGCGAAGATCGGGATCACGGGAGCGCTGGTAGCGGCAACGTTTGCGCTCGTAGCCCCGATGTGGTTCGAGTCCCCCTCGGCTCAAGCGCGCTCGATCTGGCCTGGAGACCGCCATCTCGCCGGTGACGCTGCCGTCGCTCGGTATATCCGAAGCCATACTCGCCCCAAGGACAAGGTGTTCGTCGTCTGGGCGGCGGCTAGCATCTACTACCTCGCCGACCGGGAGCCGGTGCTCCCGTACATGTGGTTGCGAAACTTCCGGGTTCTGCCGGACGCGCGCGAGCAGGCGCTGCGAGCGCTCGTCGAGCGAAAGCCCCGCCTGGTGGTGGTCGCGCAAGACCCTCGCCAGGTAGACACGGGGGGAGCGGTCGCCCGCATCCTCAGCACCGACTACGAGCGCGTGGCCGAGATCGGCGAGATGGCAATCTACCGTCCTTCGCTGCCTGACCGGCTCGATCAGGCAACATCGATCGGGCGCAGCAGAAGACCGCGCTGCTCGAGCGCGGCGAAGATCGAAGGAAGGGCGGCGACCGTTCTCTGCCACGACCCCGATGCGCTGTAGGCGTCGGAGTCGTGCAAGAGCAGGACGTCCCCCGGGCGCACGTCTCTCGTCAACCGCTGAGCGATAGACGACGGCGTCGCCGAACGTTCCCAGTCCCTACCGTCACGCGCCCAGAGCACAGTAGCCCATCTCGCCCGACGAGCGAAGGACAGCGCGGCCGCGTTTAGCACGCCGTAGGGAGGGCGGTATAGCCGCGGCGGACGACCGCTCGCCTCCCCGATGACGCTCGCGGCCCGGTTCAGGTCGTCGATCACCTGCCCAGGCGTGAGACGGAGGAGGCTGCGATGGCGATGGCAGTGCACGCCGACCTCGTGACCAGCAGCCACGATCTCGCCGACGAGCGTTCGCTGCCTCTCGACCTGCTCGCCGACGAGGAAGAAGGTCGCCCGCGCTCGGACGTGGGCTAGCGCTGCCAGTACCGCCTCGGTCCCCTTAGGGTGCGGCCCATCGTCGAAGGTGAGGGCTACTCCGCCACCATCCCCGAGTCGGTCGCGGACGCCGAACAGAGGACGCAAGGAGGGAACGCCGGCGCTGACCGAGGGCAGAAGGTACCACCCGACTGCCCCCAGGCCAAAACCGCCAAGAACGAGAGCGGTATCGTGGCGTCTGGCCATGCTTCGACTTCTTCTCGGATCGGCTTTGGCCTCGGCTGCTTCCGCACTCTACAGCGCCGGGATCGTGCTGCAGGCGCTGGAGGCGCGGTCGGCTGCCCGCGAAGACGCCCTCCGGTTCTCGCTCCTTCGCCGGCTTGCCTGCCAACTGCGCTGGCTCGCCGGCACGGCCCTCGGCCTCGGCGGTTGGGGCCTCCAGGCGCTGGCGCTGACGCTTGCGCCGCTCACCCTCGTCCAGCCCTTGCTCGCCCTCGGCCTGCTCGTCCTGCTCGCCGCCGGCGCCTGTGTTCTGCGGGAGAGGGTCGAGCGACGCGATATCGCTGCTGCGATCCTCGTCGCTACCGGCCTGACGGGGATCGCACTCTCCGCACCCGAGCGAAGCTCAAGCCACGCTCCCGCCGCCCTCCTGGCCACCGTCCTCCTCGGGCTGGCGGTGCTCGCCTGCGCGCCGTACGCGCTACGGGGACGTACGCATACGCCTGGGCTGCTCGTCGCCGCCGGGGCAGGCGTCGCCTACGCCCTCGACGGCCTGCTTACCAAGCTGGCGGCCGACACCGCCGCCGCTTCAGCCTGGACGGGACTCGCCGTCTGGCTGCCAACGATGCTCGTGGCCGCAGGCGTAGGCACGCTCAGCGAGATGTCAGCACTCCAAACTGCTCCGGCCACTCGGGTGGCGCCAGTGGTCGCCGTGGTGACAACGGTCGTCCCAGTAGGCCTGGCGCCGGTGGTGGCCGGAGAGCGCTGGGGGACGGAGGCGTCCACCCAAGCCGCGCTCTTGACATCGCTCCTCGTTACTTTCGCCGGAGTGCTTCTCCTTGCCCGTTCATCCGCCGTCATCGCTGTCCTCTCGGCCGAGGCGACTAAGGATGAGACGGACACGGCGCGGAGACCTCGCTCCTCGAGCGCCGAGACGAAGTTCTTGAGCACCGACTCCCCCTCCGGCGAGCCATCGACTGTGACGAGGACGACCTCTCCCGCCTGAAGGCGCCCCGACTTGGCCGGGTGGTAGCGGTCGAGGGTGACCGCCCCGATCACGGGAACACCGCCGGCGGTGTGGGCAAAGACGTAGCCAGCAAGGGAGAGGCCAGACGGGGGAGCAACGAAGTAGATCCTTCCCCGCGGTCCGAGCCGATGCGCCCTCCGCTTGAGGTCGCGGCGGACAGCCAGCCACCGGGCCGGATTGTCAACTGGAAGGACGGGCAAGGCCTCGTCTCCCCAGGCAGCAAGCATGTGCTGCGCGCGTGCGGTAGAGCGCTCGGGGAGCGCGAACGAGGCCCGCTCGCTCCGCCGCCGAAGCTCACGGGCGAGGAGAGGCACGGCCGACTCGGGAGCCCGAATTACGAGGCCGACCACCGGCTCGTCGACGGCGACCCGAGTCAGGCTCTGCAGGCGAAGCGTGCGGGATACGAGATCGTACGCATCGGGACTCGCGAAGGCAAAGCCGGCCAGGCCAAGTGCGGCCACGACTGTCGCGAAGGCGACGGCCACAGCTCGAGACCGACGGCTCGGCTGCAGCCGGGGACCCGCTCCGAGCACCAGCGTCGCGGCAGTTGGCGCCGCGTCCAGCGTCGCCTCGAGCGGCTCGGCCCGCTCCAGACCATGGAGGAGGCGCTCAAGCTCGGCCGACGACCAGGCCGCCTCGCCTAGGCCCAGCCGGGCGAGCGCACGGGCACTGTCGCGCGAGTGCCCGGGAGGCGCCCCGTACACGATAACTCTGCAGCCTCGGGTAAGAGCCTCCAGGCAAGTGACGCCGACTGTGGTATCGATCAAAGCGTCCGCAGCGGCGAGCAGCTCGCTCATCCGGGTGGTGAAGCCGACCACCTTCACCCGCTCCTCGGCGGCGAAGAGCGCCTGCAGCCTACGCTGCAGGCGCTCGTTGCGGCCGGTGATGCACACCACGCGAGTCGCGGGCACGCGCAGGGCAGTCCGTACCGCCTCCTCCACTCGCCCGACTCCCCAGCCGCCGCCGGAGACGACCACAAGCTGGCCCTCGCTGGGAAGGTCGAGGAGCTCGCGCGCCCTGGCGCGAGACAGCGGTACACGAAAGCGCGGGTGGACGATGGGACGAGCTACTCGGGCGCTGCCGATTCCAGCCACCTCCTCCACGTGGCCAAGCAGCGCTGGGTGCATGACGAGGTGGAGATCGACGCCCGCATTCGACCACAGCGGGTGAACTCCGAAGTCGGTGATCGTAGCGACTACCGGGACGCGGAGCCGACCTCGGCGGCGAAGCGATCCGAGCACCGCGGTCACGGCCGGGTGCGTCGAGACGATGACATCCGGGGAGTGACGGCGAATCATCCGGGCGAGCGGTCGGGAGCCGAGGAGTGCCAGCCCGAATCGAGCGAGCGCTCGCGCCGGCGCGAGCCGCGTGAAAACGAAGTACTCGAGGCCGTAGCTCCACGCCGCCCAGCGCAACTGGAGTCGATACGCGTCGCGACTGAAGAAGGGAACGACACGACCGAGGCCCCCCTGTAGCGCGTCTACGACAGCGCAAATAGCCCCGTGCTCCTGGAGCTCGGCGGCGAGCGCGCGGGCGGCGGAAGTGTGTCCCTCCCCCTCCTCCGCCGTCAGCACAAGCACACGCGCTGACCCGCCCGAGCCTTCGTTTGTCCCATCACTTGCCCTGTCCGTAGACGGCCGCCGTCGTGCAGGATTGTCCCGTCGTCTTCGCCTCACCGTTCCGTCCGCCTCCTCGCACGCGCTTGGAGCTCCGCCGCCCACGCGGCGGCGCGCAGGCCCAGCCACACGGGCGTCAGGAGTACGTAGAAGACGAGCATCCCGCCCGCCAACGCGAGGTACCAGAGCGCCCAGCGCCAGAGCGGGATGCGTCGCTCTCTGGCCGCTTGAGCCCGCGGATTGAACGCTCCCTCTTTCACCGCGCGATCGGCTCCCGGCGACGCTCCTCGACCAGGCGAATGATGCGCATAGCCGTCTCCTCCACCGACAGCTCGGTCACGTCGATCACTGGGCAGCCCAGGCGCCGGTGGACGGCGGCTGCCTGCTCCAGCTCCTCGTAGATCTCCACGATGTCGGCGTACGACCGCCGAGCGCTCCGCATCATGCGGGCCCGCTCCCTACGAATCTCGGCCAGCCGCTCGGCGGCGATGGTCAGGCCCACGACCTTGGCAGGGTCAATCTCGAACAGCTCCGGCGGAGGATCGATTCCCTTGACGATGGGGACATTAGCCGTCTTGTGCCCGAGGTAGCCGAGGTACATGGAGAGAGGCGTCTTGGACGTGCGCGAGACTCCCACCAGCACGATGTCGGCCTCCCGAAGCCCCGCTGCCCCCAGCCCGTCGTCGTAGGTGACGGCGAACTCGATAGCGGCCATGCGCTTGAAGTAGGCCGAGTCGAGCGGCGGCCGCGCCCCCGGCTTCATCTGGGCGGCCATCCCCGACACCTTGGCGATAGAGGCGAGCGGCGGGCCCAGGATGTCGCAGGAGTGGACATGGGCGCGTCGACAGAGGACGCGCATGGCCTCCCGAAGCTCCGGCTTCACGATCGTGTACACGATCACCGCTGGCCTGCCCTTGGCCCGGTTGACCGCGAGCTGGAGGTCGTCCACCGTCTCCACTCGCGGGTGCCGGATCTCCTCGAACGGCTGGTCAGGGAACTGCGCCTCCAGGGCCATGACAAGCCGGGTGGCCGTCTCGCCGGTGGCATCGGAGATGATGTGGAGCTCGACTGGGCTTCGGGCCATGCTGTCCAGCCTACCCTCGCCTGTGCTCATTCTCGGACAGTTCTTAGCAGGACGTGCTTCACTGACGGGATCAACGTCGAGGAGGAAGCCATAGCCAGCGAGCCCGAGGAGCGGGCGACCTTCACCCCAGCCCAGGCCCGGCAGATCCTCGAGCGGGCCTTGTTCGAGATCAGGCGGGTGATCGCCGGCCAGGACGCGATGCTCGAGCGGGTGCTCATCTGCCTCCTCACCGGCGGCCACCTCCTCATCGAGGGCGTCCCTGGCCTGGCCAAGACTCTGACCGTGAAGACGACGGCCAGCGTTCTTGGGGGCACGTTCAAGCGGATCCAGTTCACGCCCGACCTCGTGCCCTCCGATCTCGTGGGGACGCGAATCTACCGCCCGGACAGGGGCAGCTTCGACACCGAGCTCGGCCCCGTGTTCTGCAACTTCCTCCTTGCCGACGAGATCAACCGCGCTCCTGCCAAGGTGCAGGCGGCCCTCCTCGAGGTGATGCAGGAGCGCCAGGTGACGATCGGGCATATGACCTATCGGGTGCCCGACCCCTTCCTGGTGATGGCCACCCAGAACCCGATCGAGTCAGAGGGGACGTATCCCTTGCCGGAGGCGCAGGTCGATCGCTTCATGCTCAAGATCCTGGTCGACTACCCGTCTCGCGACGAGGAGCTGACGGTGGTGCGCCGCCAGCTGGAGCCGCCCCCTGCCCTGGAGCAGGTGCTCTCCTTGAACGACCTCCGCTCCCTTCAGCGCACAGTGGCCGACGTGTACGTCGACCCCGGCATCGTCAGCTACGCCGTGTCTCTCGCCTCCGGTACCCGCCGACCAGCCGAGGTTGGATTGCCTGCCCTGGCCGAGTACGTCGCCTTCGGAGCCAGCCCCCGCGGCCCCATCGCTGTCGTCCAGGCCGCCCGCGCCCTGGCGGTGCTCCGCGGCCGCGAGTACGTGACCGTCCAGGACGTGCGCGAGCTCGTAAAGGACGCCTTTCGCCACCGGCTCGTTCTCACGTACCAGGCCCTGGCCGAAAACCGGACCCCGGACGCCATCCTCGATCAGGTCCTGGCCGTCGTGCCCGTGCCTCAGCTCGACCTGGGGAGAGAGTCAGCGGCGTGAGCCTCGTTTCCGCCCCGGCCGGCCGCGTACAGGACCCGGCCGCCCCGGGGCCGAGTCCTCTGCCGGAGCAGCTCCTGCGGGCGATGGAGCTGGTAGTGACGCGGCGGGTAGAGGGCCTCCTCGCCGGCGACCACCGCTCCCGGCTACTCGGGCGAGGAAGCGAGCTCGCCCAAGTGCGCCCCTACGTCCCCGGCGAGGACGACGTCCGCCAGATCGACTGGAACGTCACCGCCCGCACCGGAGAGCCGCACGTCCGCGTCCAGCTGGCCGAGCGAGCACTCGTCACCTGGCTCGTCCTCGATGCCTCCCCCTCGATGGCTTTCGGCACCGCTGACAGGTCCAAGGCGGACGTGGCCGAGGGAGTGGCCCTCGCCCTCGGCCACCTCGCCACCCGCCGTGGCAACCGCCTCGGCATCGTCGCCTTCGGGCGGGGCGAGCCGCGCTCCCTGCCGCCGCGCCAGGGGCGAGTGGGCCTTCTCGGGC
>PSLH01000037.1:13980-15581 GCA_040289505.1 Thermoleophilia bacterium
TGGCGGCGGCCGCTCCTCGATCTCGCTTCCCGCCACGACGTTTTGGCCGTGGAGGTGCGCGACCCCCGCGAGCAGGAGCTTCCCGCCGTCGGAGAGCTTCGCCTCGTCGACCCGGAGACAAAAGCCCAGCTCCGGGTGGACACCTCCAACCCGCGGCTGCGGGCCCGGTTTGCCCAAGCGGCCGCCACGGAGCGGGCGGAGGTGGCCGCCGCGCTTGCCTCTCTCGGTGCGAGCCACGTCGTCCTCTCCACCGCTGGCGACTGGCTCCGCCTCCTCGCCTTGCACCTCCGACGGCGAGGGCGAGCGCGGTGAGCTTCGCCGCCCCCCTCTACCTCCTGGCGCTGACGGCCCTCCCTCTCCTCGTCCTCGCCTACATCCTCCTCGACCGCCGCCGGGCCCTCGTCCAGAGCCGGTTTGCCTCCCCGGCCCTCTTCCCGGAACTCGTTGCCCGGCCGCCGGGCCTACGCCGCCACCCCTGCAAACCACGCCGCCTGCAAAGGCTGGTGGGGCTGGCCCGGCCCCAGGCGCTCCTCTCCGCTCCGTCGGAGAAGGCCACCATCGTCCTGGCCATCGATACCTCCCGCTCCATGGCTGCCCGAGACGTGCGGCCCAGTCGCCTCGAGGCAGCCAAGAGGGCTGCTCTTTCCTTCCTCCAGCGCGCGCCGGCCAAGTACCGGGTGGGGGTCGTTGCCTTCGCCACCGACGCCCGGGTGGTCGCTCCTCCCACCCACGACCGCCAGCTCGTCGCCCAGGCGCTGGCGGAGCTCCGTCCGGGGGAGGGAACGGCCCTCGGCGACGCGGTGGTGAAGGCGGTGCAGATCTCCGAGGCGGAGAGCGACGCTGCTTTCGGCCCAGCCTCGCCGACGGCTGTCCTCCTCCTCTCCGACGGCGTCCAGGAAGGCGGCCAAGTGCGGCCGGAGGCGGCGGCCCGCCTGGCGGCCGAGCGGGGGGTGCGCGTGAGCGCGGTGTCTCTGGGGACGCCCGAGGGGGTAGTGGAGGTGCCCTTGGCCGGCGGGTTCCGCCAGCGCGTCCACGTCCCGCCCGATCCAGCCACCCTGGAGATGATCGCCGCCCGCACCAAGGGGATGTTCTTTCGGGCGCCTACTGTCACCCAGCTTGAGGGCGTCTACCGCGACCTCGCCTCCCGCCTGGGGAGCGAGCGCAAGTGGCGGGAGGTGACGGTCGCGTTTGCCGGTGGCGGACTCGCGCTCCTTCTCCTCAGCGGCGCCCTCTCCCTCCTTTGGTTTCGGAGGGTGCCGTGAGCCGGCGGGCTCCCCTCCTCGCGGCCGTGGCCCTGGCCCTGCTTGGCCCCGGGGCGACGCCCGCAGCCCAGGTGGCCGACGAGTGTCGCGGCCTTCCCGTCTGCATCCCCGTCGAGGGCCCTTGGGTCGTGATCCCCGCCGGCAGCCAGAGCGGGCCTTCTCCCACCGCCTCCTGGCAGCTTGCTTGCCCCCAGGGGGTCGTGGGCGGCCTCGATGCCCGGCTCACGAGCCGAGCCATCGACGTCGCCTTCGCCGGGCTTCTCGGGAGCCCGGTCAGCCCCGGGGTGACGACCGAGCGGGCGGTCGTCGTAAGCGGTCGCTACGGAGGGAGGGCTCGCC
>PSLH01000037.1:15602-18404 GCA_040289505.1 Thermoleophilia bacterium
TGGCTGCATCCCCGCCGCCGGGGGAGGCCGCGTCCCCACCGCCAGGGTCGCCTTCGCCCCTGGCCGACCGGCGGTGTCTCGGGCGCGCACGGTCGCTCTCGTCCCTGGCCGGGTGATCACGGTCGCCCACCGCTGCCAGCCCGGGGAGCAGCTCCTCGCCTGGTCGCAGGCGGTGGGCCTCGAGCTCTCCCGCCAGCCCAGCCCTCGGCAGCTGGCCGCCGTGCGAGCGACCGTCGCTCGACGGGGAGACAGGGTCGTTGGCCGGGGGTGGGCGAGCCTGGCTCTGGCAGGAATCCCCGCCCGCATGCAGATCCAGCTCGTCTGCACCCGAGGGAGGCCGCTTCCGTGAGCTTCCAGTGGCCCCTCCTTTTGCTCTCGCTCCTCGCTCTCCCCCTCCTTGCGCTCGCCTACCTCGTGGTCGAGCGGCGCCGTACCCGCTACGCCGTTCGCTACACGAACCTGGAGGTGCTTCGAGCGGTGGCCGAGCAGGAGCCCGCCTACCGCCACTACGTCCCCCCCGCTCTCTTCCTCCTCGCGGTCGCTGCCTGCCTCGTGGCGTTGGCTCGACCCCACGTGGCCACCACCGCCACCCGGCCGGAGGCGAACGTGATCCTGACTATCGACACCTCAGGCTCCATGCTCGCGGCCGACGTGGAGCCGACGCGGCTCGGTGCCGCTCAGGAGGCGGTCGAGCGCTTCCTCGACCGGCTCCCGGATCGCTACCGGGTAGCGGTGATCGCCTTCTCCTCCGACGTCCAAGTGGTGGCTCCTCTCACCCGTAACCGGCAGGCGGCGCGGGAGGCCGTCCGCTTGCTCTACCCCGGCCGAGGGACCGCCATCGGCGATGCCCTGGGCCGGGCGGTGGAGCTGGCCTGGGAGGCAGAGGGGCGCCGCTCGGGGAGCGAGGGCGGCGACGACCCCGGGCGACCTCTCACCGCCATCCTCCTCCTCTCGGATGGGTTCCAGACTCGAGGCGTCCTCCAGCCGCTGGAGGGCGCGGAGCGAGCCAAGCGAGCGGGCATCCCCGTGTACACGGTGGCGCTGGGGACGCCTGGCGGCACGGTCACCGTCTTCGACCAGGACGGGTCCAGCCATACCATCCCGGTGCCTCCCGACCCCGACACGCTGCGAGCGATCGCCGAGGTCACTGGCGGCCGCTTCTACGCCGCGGCCAGCGGCGCCCGCCTGAACGCTGTGTACGAGGGGCTCGGCTCGCGCCTGGGTCGCTACCCGATCCGGCGGGAGGCGACCTCGCTCTTCCTGGGCGCGGGGGCCCTCCTTCTCGTCCTCAGCGGCCTGGCCGCCTCCCGCTGGCTTCCCCGCCTCCCCTAGAGCACCCTTCGATCTTTCACAACCACCTCTCAAGCTCCTCGTCCCGATCTCTGCTTGGCTTCGGGGCATGGACGCCCCACGCGCGGTCATGGACGCCCTCCGTCGGCTCCTCCCCTTCGCCCTGGCAGCGCTCCTCGGCGCCGGGGCTGGCGTGGGTGCCTTCGTCAGCCTGAGCGGCGAGGAAAGAACGACCACCACTGTCGTGCGGGAGGTCACGATCAAGGCCCCGCCCGCCACCTTGACCGAGCAGGCGCCCGCTGCGAGCGCCTTGAGCGCGGCCGAGATCTACCGACGGGCTGCTCCCGGCGTGGTCGAGATCTCCACCTTCGGGGGCGTCGCTGGCGCCGGCTCGGGCTTTGTCCTCGACAAGGAGGGTCACGTCGTTACCGCCGCCCACGTGGTCAACGGCGCCGATACGGTGACCGTGCGCCTGGCGAGCGGGCGCGAGACCCAGGCGCGGGCGCTGGGCGTTGACGACTCGTCGGACATCGCCCTCTTGCGGGTGAACGTCCCCCGAGCCGAGCTCCATCCCCTCCCCTTGGGAGACTCCGAGGCCGTGGCGGTAGGCGACCCCGTGGTCGCCATCGGCAACCCGCTGGGCCTAGAGCGCAGCCTCACCGCCGGAGTCGTGAGCGGCCTCAACCGCACCATCGACTCCCCCCGCGGCACCTCCATCGCGGGCGCTATCCAAACCGACGCCGCCCTCAACCCTGGCAACTCGGGCGGCCCTCTGCTCGACGGCCACGGACGGGTGATCGGCGTCAACGTGCAGGTCGCCGCTGGCGGCAACACGAGCATCGGCTACGCGGTGCCCGTGAACACCTTGCGCCGGGTCGTGGCCCAGCTCAAGGCAGGCCGTGCCCCAGCTCGAGCCTACCTCGGCGTCCGCATCGAGCAGGCCTTGGGCGGAGGCGCCCGCATCGTGGAGGTAGTGCCGGGAAGCCCTGCCTCTCGGGCCGGCCTCCAAGTGGGCGACGTGGTGCTGGCCGCGTCCGGCCGCGACATCCGCTCCTACGACGAGCTTCCTGCCTTGGTGGCCGAGCGCTCCCCGGGAGAGAAACTGACTCTCCGCCTGCGACGGGACGGTCGTACGCTGACGGTGATGGCCACGCTGGGCCGCGCCCCTTCCTAGGGTCGCGCTCTCACAGAGGGATCTGGGAGAGGTCGCCGAGAGCGCCACCCACCGTGTCCTTGAGGTCACGGAGGAGCCGGAGGCGATTGCGGCGCAGGGCCTCGTCCTCGGTCATCACCAACACCTCCTGGAAAAAGCGGTCGACGACCGGCGCCAGCTCGACCACGGCTCCAATCGCTGCCTCCAAATCAGAGTCGTGGAGGCTCGGCCGCGCCTCCTCCAGGGCATTGGCCAGCTCCCGCTCTGCCTCCTCGACCAGGAGCTCGGGACTCCAGGGCGCCGGCTCCTCCCGCCCGGCGATGCGGGAGGCGCGGGTGTACACCTCATGGACAGCCGCG
>PSLH01000038.1:0-17918 GCA_040289505.1 Thermoleophilia bacterium
GGCCGTGAAGCGGTGGGCGGCGCGGTGCACGGCCAGCGCCTCCAGCGCCAGGCGGGCCTCGTAGGTGTCGTGGAGGTCGTCGATGGCGAGCTCGGCCACTCGGGCGCCGCGGTGGGGCACGTGGACGGCGAGACCGAGCGCCTCGAGCTGGCGCACCGCCTCCCGGATGGGGGAGATGCTCATGCCCAGCCTGTCTGCCAGCTCCTCCAGGCGAAGGGGCGCGCCGGCGGGAAGCTCGCCAGAGAAGATGGCCTCCTGCAGCTCGCTGACGGCAGCCTCGGCCATGGTCAGGTGCCGCCCGGGCAAGGGAGCCTGGGTGGAGATGCTCACGCCAGGAATGCTCGCGCGATGTTGATGAAATGTCAAATCGCGGCGCGCGGGGCGAGCTACGCTCAGGCCGAGCCCGCTGAGCTGGCTAGGCGAGGGTGGCTGCGAGCTCTCGGAGCTCTTGGTCGCTGACGAGACCGCGCTTGGCTGCCCCGAGCCGCTTGACGGCCGCGAGTAGCTCTGCCCACCGATCCTGGGGGACGTCCAGGCCCAGCTCCTCGACCTTGATGCGGATGGAGTCGAGTCCGCTCTTCTTGCCCAGGACGATGCGCCGCTCGGCGCCCACCAGATCAGCCGAGTAGGGCTCGATAGCGGGCGGGTCGTGGAACTGGCTGGCGACCGCCCCTGACTCGCGGACGAACAGGTTCTCGCCCACGAGCGCCTTCCACGGCTCGAGCTCGTAGCCGGCGATCTGGCGGACGAGCGCTGATACCGCCCGCGCTCGCTCCAGCCGGAGGGGAGTCTCGATGCCGTAGAGGGCGGTCAGGGCGAGCGCGACCTCGCACAGGTCGGCATTCCCCGCCCGCTCCCCCATGCCGTTCACCGTGCCCTGGATCCAGCGGGCGCCGGCCCGAGCGGCGGCGATGGCGCTGGCGGTGGCAAGCCCGAAGTCGTCGTGGCCATGGAAATGCACCGGGATGTCGGGGCCGAGGAGGTCGCGCGTCCGCCGGACGAGGAAGGAGACCGCCTCAGGCGTGGCGATGCCGAGCGTATCCACGACAACGACCTCTCGAGCCCCTGCCTCCGTTGCCACGCGATAGGCCTGGTCGAAGAAGTCGAGGTCGGCTCGAGTTCCATCTACGCCGAAGTAGGCGACGGTGACCCCCTGCCCGGCCGCGTAGGACACGGCGTCGGCGATCCGCCGCAGCATCTTCGACCGGGAGACGCCGAGGGCGTCCAGCTTGCGGTCGGAGATCGGCGACTCGATGACGGTAGCGGAAAGCCCGAGCTCGAGGATGGCGTCCACGTCGGCGCGCACCGCCCGCGAGAAGCCCCAGATCTCGGCCCGAAGGCCGGCGTCGGCGATCAGCTCGACAGCTCGCCGATCCTCCTCCGACACGCGGGGAAAGCCGGCCTCGATCCGTTCCACGCCGAGCTCGTCGAGAGCCCGGGCAATTTCGAGCTTCTGCTCTGGAGTGAAGACGACTCCCACCGTCTGCTCGCCGTCGCGAAGCGTCGTGTCGTAGAAGCCGATGGGGCCGAGGCTGCTGCCGTCGCCGAGAACGAGCCTGTTGAGGTCGCCGGTCCAAATCCCGTCCCGCATCGACAGCAACTCTAACCTCGGGCGCCCGCCGTGTGATATGCCCTCTCTCCTGTATGGAGCAGATCGCCGACTGCGTGCAGCCGGAGCGTCTGGTCGAGACGGCCGTCGAGCTCGTCTCCATCTCGAGCCCCACCGGCCAGGAGCAGGCGATCGGCGAGCGCATGCGCGCCCTCCTCGTCGACGCCGGCATGCAGGTGCAGTGGCAGGAGGTGGAGGAGGGACGACCAAACGTGCTCGGCCTGCTCGAGGGCGAGGGCGGCGGCCCAAGCCTCATGCTCAACGGCCACATGGACACGTCCTACTCCGGAGAGGAGCCGTGGCTTGCCGGCATCCCCGGCTTCCAGCCTCAGGGCTTCGTCCGCGAGGGCAGGATCTACGGTCTCGGCATCTCCAACATGAAAGGGGCGCTCGCCTGCTACGTGGAGGCGGTGCGGGCGCTCCGCGACGCGGGCGTGGGGCTCAGGGGCGACCTCATGATCGCTGCCGTGTGCGGCGAGATCGAGAAGACGCAGTGGGGCGAGGAGTACCGTGGCCGTGAGTACCGCGGCTACGCCGCCGGCTCGCGCTACCTCGCCGCCCACGGAGGCGTGGCCGACATGTGCATCCTGGGCGAGCCGACCGAGCAGAAGATCGTACTTGGCCACTACGGGTCTGTGTGGATGCGCCTCTCCACCCGTGGCCCCTTCATCCATACCGCCTTCAGCGAGGGCCGTCTTCCCGAGAACGCCATCGTGCGCATGCGGGAGGTACTCGACGCGGTGCTCGACTGGATTCCCCGCTGGGAGGAGAAGACCGTCTACCGCGGTCGGCGAGGCATCGTCAACGTCGGCTGCGTAACCGGAGGATTTCCCTGGCGGGTGAGCCGGACGCCGCACCGCTGCGACCTCTTCCTGGACGTCCGTGTGCCGCCGACCATGGCCATGACCGAGGCGGTGAGGCAGCTTCGCGCCTTCGTCCGCCAGCTCAAGGAGCGCTTCCCCGACTACGGCATCGAGTCGGAGGTGTACGTGACCGCCCCGGGGGCGGAGATCGCCGACGACCATCCCCTGGTGGCGGCGATCGAGGAGAGCCACGAGCTCGTGTTCGGAGAGACGCCGGAGCGCGACACGGTGCGCTGGTTCTCGGACGCGAGCGCGCTCGTCCGCTACGGCATCGACACGGTCAACTACGGGACGTCGAGCGGGCTTCCCGATCCCAAGCTCGGCGAGAACCTCGACATCGAAGGGCTGGTGAAGATGAGCAAGGTCTATGCGCTTGCTGCCGCGCGCGTGTGCGGGGTGGCCCCATGAAGCTGGTCACGTTCGGCGACGAGGCCCGCGTCGGCCACGTCGTCGGCGACGAGATCCGGGTGCTGGACGTGCCCGACATGCGGACGTACTTCGAGCGCGGGGGCGCCGAAGAGACGGGAGAGGTAGTGCCGCTCGCGGGGACGCGCCTTCGTCCCCCGATCGTGCCCAAGAAGTTCTTCCACACGGCCGGGAACTTCCGCGAGCACGAGGAGGAGTCAAAGAGAGTGGGCTGGTCGCACGAGATCGCCCCCTGGATCGTCTTCTTCCAGAACGTGGACGCTCTCATCGGCCACGAGGATGCGGTCGTCTACCCCGAGCACCTGACCGAGGAGCTCGACTACGAGCTCGAGCTGGCGGTCGTGATCAGGAAGGCGGGCAAGTGGTTTGGGCCCGAGGAGGCGGCTGACTACATCGGCGGCTACGTGATCTTCAACGACATCACCGCCCGCGACATCCAGCGCCGGGAGATGCGCTCCGGCGTCTTCTCCTTCTGCAAGGCGATCGACACCTTCTGCCCGCTCGGCCCCTGGATCGTCACCCCGGACGAGGTTGGCGACCCTCACGACCTGCGCATGGAGCTTCGCGTGAACGGCGAGCCCCGCCAGGTCTCGCACTCAAGCCGCATGTCGGTGACGATCCCCGAGATCATCGCCCACTACTCGCCGCTTTGCTACTCGGCCGGGGACGTGCTGTCCACAGGAACCGTCTCCGGCGTGGCCGGCTTCTCGCCCGACGCCGCCTCGCTCTACCTCCAGCCGGGCGATGTCATGGAGGCGGAGATCGAGAAGATCGGGGTGTTGCGAAACCCAGTCGTCTCCTGGCAGGAGGCGCACGGCCAGCCGCCCCCGCCGCGCGTGCGCTGGTGATCCAGCGGGAGGCTAGGGGCAGCGACCGGCTGAGTCCGGCAACGGCAGAACGCCGATGCCTTCCACCCGTGCGATCTCGGCGACCGACGGGTCTGCCGTCGCGATCCGATCCTCCGGTCCTGCCGCTGCCAGCAGGAAGCAGTCGGCGATCGAGACGGGCCGTGTGTCGCGCGCGTAGTAGTCGATCCGCAGGTGCGCGGCCCTCCAGGCGGAGACCTCGCTGGGCGCGATCACCGACAGGTGACCTGCGAGGATCAGGGGCTCGACGACCGCTCTGACGCGATCCTCGGGGAGACCATGAACCCGACACAGCACGTCGACCGCCTCGCCGAGATTGATGCTCGTCATCGTCGCATTTCCCCAGCGCAGGACGTCCTCGACGATCTGCGCCGCCGGCTCGTCGGCGATCAGCGCGACGATGGCGTACGCGTCTACGACCTCCGCCACTTACGATCTTCGGCGATGCGCTCGTCTTGTCGTGCGATCTCGCGCAGCTTCTCGGTGGGAACCGTGATCTCGCCTCTGAGGGCGCCCCGAGCAGAAGCGATCGGGTCGTCGGGCAACGGCCTGAGGACGAGCCGGTCGCCCTCGTCTTCGATCACCACTCGCCTCGTGCGCCAGCGGCGACGGACGGCGGCCGGTATTGAGACCTGCCCTCCTGCAGTAATTTTGGCAGTTTTCATGCTAAGGAAGCTATCACATTGAAGATCGGGGAGGCTAGTGTCTGATGGTGGCATGGCCGCGGGATGACGCCAAGCTGGCGCGCGTGCGGGCGCTCATGGCCGAGCGCGACCTGGATGCCCTGGTCGTGCGCGCCCCCGACAACGTCCTCTACCTGACTAACTTCTGGCCGATGAAGGGCTACGACCTCGCGGTCTTCCCGCGCCAGGGCGAGCCGACCCTCGTCTGCCTGGAGCCCTCCCAGGCCGACGCCGAGCGCGTCGCCTGGACACGTGACATCCGCCTGTTCAAGGGCTACGACGAGCGCGACCCACGGCCAGCCCAGGCGCGGTCGACCGAGCTTGCCGCCGCCGTCTGCCGTGAGCAGGGCTACGAGCGGATCGGGCTCGAGCTCTCCTTGGCGACCCAGGCGGCCGACCGCATGGTGGGCGAGCCGACTACCTACAGCCACGACTTCTTCCATGCCTTCGGCAGCGCCGTCGAGGACGCCAGCCCGCTCCTTGCCGCCGCCCGGGCGATCAAGACTGAGCAGGAGGTCGAGCGCCTGCGCCTGGCCAACGAGATCGCCGCTCAGGCCACCGAGCACGTGGCGAGGCGGCTCCGACCGGGCATGAAGGAGTCCGAGGCCGGCGCCCTCTGGAACGGCCACGTGCACGCCGTGGGAACCGGCTTTCAGGGCAAGGTCGAGCTCGCCCACGGCTTCTCGCTCGTCTGGTCGGGACCCGGCATCCGTACCTTCACTGCCACCGGCGATCGCCCCGTGCAGGAGCATGAGCCGACCCTGTTTGAGATCTGGGCGTGCGCGGACGGCTACTGGTGCGACTGGACGAAGAACCTGTGCCCGGGCGACCTTAGCCCCGAGTACGAGCGCCTCCTCGAGGGGCTGCTCGGCGTCTACGAGGCGGCCATCGCCCACTGCCGGCCGGGGGCGAGCCTGGCGGAGCTCGACCGCCTGATCCGCGCCGGCATCGCCGAGCTCGGCTACCCCGGGCAGCCCTCCCACCCGGTCTGCCATGGCGTGGGCGCTCGCGCCCACGAGCCGCCCTACGCCCACCAGGCAGGCGGCGGCACGATCGAGGAGGGGATGGTGCTGGCCATCGAGCCCGGCGCCTACTGGCCTCAGGGAGGCGGCCTTCGCCTGGAAGACAACTTCCTGATCACTTCCCAGGGCGCCGAGAGGCTCGGCCGCATCCCCGACGACTTCCGCCTGATCCCTGTTGGCTGACCTGAGCGTCCAATGGGCCAAGTGGTCGGGGCTCGCTGGCGAGCGAGGCGGTGGCGATACCTGCACGGGAAGGCGTGGGCTCCATCGCTTCCCCGGAGTGAGCCGAGTGGCGATCGCGCTGCCGCTTTCGCTGTCGCCTAGCCAGAGTCTTGGCCCAGGTTGCCTTCGTAGAAGGGGCTGATCACGGCTGCCCCGGTGTTGGCAGAGTGGGGCCGGGCTCCTCTCGTCGCCTCCTTCGCTCTCGACTCCGGGCGCCTCATCGCCATCTCCTCCTCGACAATTCCTCCTTCGGGTTCCTGGCTTCGTCCACGTTCTCCGTGGGCGAAAGCCCGACCGCCGCCGTCCTCGGATGGCAGCGGTGGTGCGCCGGCTCGCAGCGATGATCGAGGACGAGCTCGTCATGAAATCCCCGCGGCATGCTTTCCTGGCAACGCTTGCTGATCTCGCCCTTTGTGCTCGACTACCGTGCTCCGGACGAAGCAACGCGCGTCTTTTCCCTGAGCGCGGCTAACCAGCAGCGGCCTCTGCCGGCTGGCAGCGGACGGGAACTCTCGTCGGCGTCTACCTCTTCGCCGCCTACGCGCACGCCGCCGCTACGGCTTTCTTTTGCCCGCGCGCCCATCCAGTGTTTACTTGGGATCGCCCTCATCCGGCTACGGTGCCATCCTCGTCGCTAGCCTGGCTGGGGGCGTGCACGCGCCGCCGCGTCCTGCGCCACTGCTAGCGAACGTAGGGGAGCACGCGCTCGCCGAATAGGCGCAGCTGGCCCAGCCGATCCTCGCCCCACAGCTCGAGCATGATGTGCGTGCAGCCGGCTGCACGGTACTCCTCGATGGCGGCGATACAGTCCTCGGGCGTTCCGGCGATGGGCCGGCACTTATCCAGGATCTCGTCGGTCACGGCTGCCTTGGCGGCCAGGCGGCCGCCCCGCTCCATAGCCTCGGCGATGGGCCGGATCTCCTCCTGGGTGAGCCCGGCGCATTGAAGCAGCGTGTCGGCGGCGGCCTGGATGTTCTGCACCTTGTTGGCCAGGTACATGCCGGCGATCTCGCGGGCGCCGTCGCGGCCTCGCGCCCGGTCCTCGGCGATGGAGGCGACGATGGTACAGCCAAGGTCAAGCGTGTCGGGATCACGGCCCGCTTCGGCAACCCGCTCGCGGACGTAGCGCACGAACGCGGGCGTAGTGATAGAGGCAGTGAGGAGGCCGTCTGCCACCTGCGCTGCTGCCTTCAACATCATGGGACCGGTGCCAGCGAAGTAGAGCGGCACTGGCCAGCGCGGCGCCTCCGCGTCGTCCTTGAGCTCCGGTACGTGGGCCTGGAACACCTTCCCCTGGAAGTCGAGCGCCTCTCCGGCGAGGACGCCGCGGATGATCTCGGCCGCCTCCTTCATCGCCGCCACCGGCCTTGCCTCCTCGCCCAGGCCGGCGTGGCGCATGAAGATCTTGGACACGCCCAAGCCGAGCGCGAAGCGGTCTGGGCCTGCCGCTTCCTGCGTCACTCGCGCCTCCATGGCGATCTGGATCGGATGGCGGGTGTAGGGGGAGATGATCCCCCAGCCTACGGCCAGGCGCTTGGTCTCGCGGGCCACGAGCGGCGAGAGCGCGGTCGAGGAACGCGCCTCCATCGAGTGCTTCCGCCACCAGGGGTAGGCCTCGGCCAGCCAGATCGTGTCGAAGCCGGCCTCGTCCATGGCCCGGGCGTGCTCGAGGATCTCCTCGAGCGGCTCCATGGTCAACTGCATGACCCCGATGCGGAAGGGGACGGCCATGCCGCGTACCGCTAGCGGCCGGCCTTCGCTTCCGCGACCTGGGCCTCGAGCGCGCTCAGGACGTTCGACACCTGCTGGTTGACGATGGGCTGGAAGACGCGCTGGCCCATGGAGCCGATCGGGCCGGCCACCCGAACGTCCGCCTCCCAGCGCATGGAGGTGCGATCGCCGTCAGGCGTCAGGTGGAACTGCGTCTCCATGGCCACGATCGCGCCCACCCCCTGGCCCTTGGCGTTCAGCTTGGCGTACTCGATGGGGCGCTCCTCCACCTGCTCGAAGTTGAACTTGAGCTTGAGGCCGCCCATACCCAGGGGCACCTTCACCTGGGCCTGCCAGTGCCGCTCGTCCTTGACCTCGAAGCTCTCCACTCCCGGCAGGAGCTTCGCCATCCGGGCCGGGTCCATCAGCACGTCCCAGACAAGCTGGGCCGGCGCGTCGAAGCTCTTCACGCCTTCCACCTTCACGCCTCGATCACCTCCACCAACGATCGGCTTTCCTCAGGGTTCCGGATCATGCGCCACACCCGCTCGGGGGGGTTGTGGCTGTCATACACCACCGCCGGTAGGCCAGCGCTGCGCAGGGCATCCTGGATCGCCGCGCAGATGGCGTGGATGGCAGCGCCGCCGCCCTCGCCCATGCCCTTGGTGCCGAGATCGTTGAAGGGGGACGGGCTCTCGATGTAGGCGGTCTTGAGGTCGGGCATGTCGAGGGCGTGGGGCACGTGGTACTCGTAGAAGTTGGCGGTGAGGAGCTGGCCATCCTCGTCGTAGGCGAAGGTCTCGTGCAGGGCGGCGCCGATGCCGTGGGCCGTCGCCCCGTGTACCTGGCCCTCCACGATCTGGGGGTTGATGCGGACGCCGCAGTCGTCCACGGCCGCGTAGTCGACGATCTCCACCTCGCCCGTCTCCTCGTCGATCTCGATCACGCAGGCGTGGATCTGGGTGGCGTAGGTCAAGGTCAGGTTGCCGTACTTGCGCTCCTTATCCGGCGGCTGGAAGGGGGGCACGTACACGTGCCGGCAGTTGAGGGTGACGTCGCGTACCTCCAGGGGCAGGATGGCGTTGTTGGCGTTCACGATCGCCCCCACGGCCATGAACGGAAGCGCCGCCTCGGGGTTGTCCTTGCGCTTGGCGAAGCCGCCCTCGAGCAGGATGTCGTCGGGCGACTCGGCTTCCAGCACAGCCGCCGCCACGCGGCGGATCTCCCAGGCCAGCTTGTCGGCCGCCCCCTTCACCGCCATGAGCCCGGTGACCGCGAACTGGCTGGCGTAGGTGCCCGAGAAGCCGGCATGGGAGTTCCAGTACGAGTCGTGCCCGCGGCGGACGTTGACGTCGTCGGGGGTGACGCCCAGGATGTCGGCCACCACCTGGGCCGCCGTCGTCTCGTGGCCCTGCCCCTGGGGCGCCGTTCCCAGGGTCACCACGATCTCGCCGAAGATGTCCAGCTTGACCGTCGCTACCTCGTTATTGCCCGAGAACTGAAGCTCCGGGTTGAGGAGGGTCGACTGGCCGAAGTTGTTCGTTCCCGAGTCGAGGGTGGAGCCGATGCCGATGCCGACGAGCTTGCCGTCCCGCCGGCCGCGCCGCTCCTTGACCCGCTCGTAGTCGATGAGGTCGAGGGCGATGTCGAGGCAGCGGGCGTAGTCGCCGGAGTCGTACACGCAGCCGTTGGGGGTCGTGTACGGCATCTCCTCGGCCTTGATGTAGTTGCGCTTGCGCACCTCCACCGGGTCGAGGCCAAGCTCGTGGGCGACGATGTCGATAATCCGCTCGGTCAGCCACAGGTGCTGCATGCGCGAGTAGCCGCGGTTGGGAGACACCGGCGCCTTGTTCGTCATCACCTGGGTGAATTCCACCCGGATGTTCTTCCAGCGGTAGAGGCCAGGAGAGACCTGGGCCCAGATGACTCCGCCCAGAGGCTCGTAACGGAGGTAGGCGCCGGCATCGTCCAAGGCCTTGCAGCGGAAGCCAAGGAGGGTGCCGTCGGCCGTTACTGCCACCTCCACGTCCTGGAACCATCGCTCGTTGCCGTGGGACATGGACTGGTGGAACTCGGTGCGCCACTCCGTCCACTGGATAGGCCGGTCGAGCTTACGAGCGAGCAGGCAGCAGGCGACGAGCTGGGGGTGGGAGGTGATCTTGTTGCCGAAGCCGCCGCCGATGTCGTGAGTCACGAACCGGAGCTTGTCCGTGCCCACCCTCATGGCCGGCGCCATCATGATCGCGGCGAACCCGGGGAACTGGTTGTTCGTGGTGATCGTCCACTGGCCCGTGCCCCTGTCGTACTCGACGAGGGCAGCGTCGCACTCGAGCGGAGTCGAGTTGAAGCGGTCGAAGTGGAGCTCCTTGATGCGTACGATGCGGTCGCACGCGGCGAAAGCTCCCTCCACGTCCCCCCACTCGTACACCCCGCTCCAGGACAGGTTGGTGCCGCACTCATCGTGGAGGATGGGGGCATCGTCGTCCAGAGCTCGGCGGGCATCCACCACCACCGGCAGCGGCTCGTACTCGACCTCGACCAGCTCGGCCGCGTCCCGGGCCAGCTCGCGCGTCTCCGCCACCACCGCCGCCACCGGCTCCCCTGCGTAGCGCACCTTGCCCACGGCCAGGGCGTAGTCGCGGACGTACGCGCCGGGGGGAGTGGCGATCTGGAAGAAGGGATCGGTGAGCTCGGCCACCTCCTCGCCGGTCAGGGTGCCGTACACGCCGGGGATGGCCTCGGCAGCGGAGACGTCGATGGAGAGGATGCGGGCGTGGGCGTAGGGCGAGCGAACGAAGTGGAGGTAGCCCATCCCGTGGCGCTTGACGTCGTCGGCGAAGACACCCTGGCCTTGGACGAGCCGCTTGTCCTCCTTGCGCGGGATCGACTTGCCGGCGAAGCCGACCTCGAGCTCGACCTTGCGCTCGGTCACCGTGCTGGTCACGCCACCTCTCCTTCCGCGACAGCCTTGATCGCTCGCACGATGTTCACGTAGCCCGTGCAGCGGCAGATATTGCCCTGGATGCCGCGGCGGATCTCCTCCTCCGAGGGCGTCGGGTTCTGCTGGAGCAGGTAGGTAGCGCTCATGAGCATGCCCGGCGTGCAGTAGCCGCACTGGAGTGCATGGTGCTGCGAGAAGGCCCGCTGGAGGGGAGTCAGCTCGCCATCGGGAGCCAGGCCCTCGACGGTGGTGATGGTGGCTCCGTCTGCCTGGGGGGCGAGGAGCATGCACGACTTCACTGCCTTGCCGTCCAGGAGGATGGTGCAGGCGCCGCAGTTTCCGGTGTCGCAGCCGATGTGGGTCCCGGTCAGGTCGAGGTCGTCGCGGAGGAAGTGGACAAGCAGCTTGCGCGCTTCCACCTCGCGCTCGTAGACCTCCCCGTTGACCGTGACCGTAATCGTCAGCTCGCGCGCTGGCGTCGCCACTGGCTACCTCCTTGCGTCCTCGATCGCGTTCTTGACCGCTCGCGCTGCCAGGACCTGGGCGAGGTAGCGCCGGTACTCCCCGGAGGCGTGGACGTCGGAGGGCGGGTCGAGGCCAGCGTCGTCGACAGCGCTGCGTGCCGCGCCCTCGTCTGCCTCGGTCTCTACCACCACTGGCACGGCCGACACGCAGCCGATGCCGATCCGAGCCTGGGCGTCGCGCACGGTGGCGGCCACGTTGACGATGCCGGTGCCGTCCTTGCCCAGGGTGAGGGAGGCCCAGCCGTCGCCCTCGCCCCGGCGGCGCGCCGGCACCGTGATCCTCGTCAGGAGCTCGCCCGTCCCGACCGCGGTCATGTACACGCCCTGGAAGAAGTCCTCGACCGCCACCGTGCGCTCGCCTTCCAGGCTGCGGATGGTGAAGGTCGCGCGGATGGCGGCGAGAAGCGGTGGCAGGTGATTGGTGGGGTCGTTGGAGCAGACGTTCCCGCCCACGGTGCCCCGGTTTCGCACCTGTACGTCGGCGATGGTGGCGACCACTCGGCCCACGATCGGGCGTACTGCTCGCGCCTCGTCCGAGCGGAGGAGCTGGTCGTAGGTGACCATGGCCCCGATGGAAAGAGCGCCGTCCCCTTGTACCGAGATCTGACGTAGCTCGGGGATGGCGTTGAGGTCGACGACGACGTCGGGCGCTGCGACCCGCGTCTTCATCACGTTGACGAGGCTCTGCCCGCCTGCGAGGGGCCGCGCCCCCTCGTAGGAGGAGAGAAGCCGCAGCGCCTCCTCGATCGTGGCTGGACGGGCGTACTCGACCTCGCGCAGCAGCATGCCGCTAACTCTAACCGGAGCTGCGCTCCCCTACGCGAGGAGAGCGCGGCGGCGGACGAGCGCAGAGAGCAGACGGTCGACGTCCTCTTCCACGTTGTAGAGGTGGAAGGAGACGCGCAGGTTGCGGTCGCGAGAGGAGCAGGCGATGCGCTCGTCGGCGAGCGATGCGACGAGGGCGTCCACGTCGGTCGAGCGCACGCAGACGAGCGAACCGCGGCGGGCGGGATCGCGCGGCGTCACCACCTGGGCGCCAAGCTCGTCCAACCCCTCGATGAGGCGGGTAGCGAGGTCGCGCACGTGCTCCTCGATCGCCTGGATTCCCGCCTCCTCGACGATGCTCATGCCAGCGAGGCCGGCGTAGATGTTGGGCACCGGGGGCGTCCCTGCCTCGAAGCGGCGGGCGTCCGCTGCTGGCGAGTAGTCGGAGATGTCCATGCGGAAGATGTCCTCGTCGGCAAACCAGCCTGTCTGCGTGGGCAAGAGCTCGGGGATGAGCTCCCGGCGAACGTAGAGGAAGGCAAGGCCGGCCGAGCCGAGAAGGTACTTGACCGTCCCTGCGGCCACGATGTCGGCTCGAAGCGCCCGCACGTCCAGATCGAGCACCCCCGCTGCCTGGTAGCTGTCGGCGAGGACGAGGGCGCCTTTCTCGTGGGCGATGCGCGCGATCTCGGCCACGTCATGGCGGTGGCCAGTCCGGTAGGAGACGGCAGTGCAACAGACAAGGGCTGTGCGCTCGTCGATCGCCTCGGCGAAGCGCTCGGGCGGGATGGAGCCGTCCTCCCCCGGCCGCACGTGGGTTACCTCCGCCCCCCGCAGCTCCTGGGCGTGGGCGATCTGGCCGACGGTGGGGAACTCGTACTCGGAGATGACGATCCGTCGCCGCTCCCAGCGCTCGAAGGGCAGCGCGCTCATCAGCGCGCTCACCGCTTGGGAGACAGAGGTGGTCACCGCCACCTCGCCCGGCTCAGCTCGAAGCAGGCGGGCGAAGGCGGCCCGCGCAGCCTCCGCCCGCTCCACCCAGTGCTCCCAGGCGGCGCCGCGCTCGTCCCAGCCGTCCAGGTACTCCTCGTAGGCTCGGCGCACCCGGGTGGACAGCGCCCCCTGGGAGCAGGAGTTGAGGTAGGTGGTGTGCCGGAAGATCGGGAACTCGCCGCGGACGGTAGCGCCGAGGCCTCTGTCGGCCCTAGCGGCCAAGGTAGGCCCTCCGTAGCTCGTCGTTTCGGATCAATTCGGATGCCTTCCCTTCCAGCACCAGCCGCCCGGTCGAGAGCACGTAGCCGCGGTCGGCGATCTGCAGCGACACGTTGGCGTTCTGCTCCACCACGAGCACGGCCACCCCTGCCTCGTGCACCTGCTTGATGATCTGGAACGAGCGCTCGACCAGGATGGGGGCAAGGCCCATGGACGGCTCGTCCATGAGCATGAGCTTGGGTCGGGACATGAGCGCTCGGGCCATGGCCACCATCTGCTGCTCGCCGCCCGACAGCGTGCCCGCCAGCTGGTGTCGGCGCTCGTAGAGGACGGGGAACAGAGAGTAGACGCGCTCGTAGTCCTCCTTGGTGCCGCCGCCGCGCAGGTAGGCGCCCATCTGCAGGTTCTCGAGCACGGTCATGGGCGCGAACAGCCGCCGGTTCTCGGGCACGATCGCCATCCCCTGTCTGATGCGGTAGCTCGTGGGTCGGCCGGTGACGTCCTCGCCCCGAAAGACGACCCTCCCTGTCCGCGGCTTGACGATGCCGAGGATGGTCTTGAGGGTAGTGGACTTGCCCGAGGCGTTGCCGCCGAGCAGGCAGACGAGCTCGCCCTCCCCCACCCGGATACTCACGTCCTGGAGGATGTGGATGGGCCCGTAGTAGGTGTTGATAGCCTCGAGCGCGAGCAGCGGCCGTCCGTCGCCTCTTTCCTCGCTCGCTCGCTCGCTCATTTGCGGGCCGCTTCCGCTTGCACGCCCAGGTAGGCCTCGATCACCCGCGGGTCGGTGGCTACCTCCTCGAAGGAGCCCTCGGCGATCTTGACCCCGTGGTCGAGCGCGACTACTCGGTCGGAGATGCCCTCGACCACGTGCATGTCGTGCTCGATGACGAGGATGGTGTAGCCGGCCTCCTGGCGCAGCTTACCGATGAGCTGGGTGATCTCCTGCGTCTCCACGGGGTTCATGCCCGCCGCCGGCTCGTCGAGGAGGAGGATGCGCGGCTTGGCGGCCATGGCTCGGGCGATCTCCAGGCGGCGGCGGTTGGCGTAGGAGAGGCTGTAGGCGGGCTGGTCGAAGCGGTAGCCGACCAGGCGCTGGCCGAAGAAGGCGAGCTTCTCCTCGGCCAGCCGCTCGATCTCCCGCTCCTCGCGCCGCTGGCCCGGGGTGCGGAGGATCGATCGCCAGAGACCGGCCTTCGTGTGCCCGTAGGCTGCTGCCATCACGTTCTCCTTGACGGTCATGTTCAGGAAGAGACGCAGCGTCTGGAAGGTACGGGCAACACCGAGGCGGGTGATCTGGTGCGGGGGGAGGCCGACGATGCTCCGTCCGTCGAGGAGGATGTCCCCTTCGTCAGGGCGGTAGACGCCGGTGATCACGTTGAAGACGGTCGTCTTGCCGGCCCCGTTGGGGCCGATCAGGCTCACGATCTCCCCCTCGGCCACGGTCAAGTCCACGTGGTCGAGCACGCGCAGACCGCCGAAGGACTTTGTCACCCCTCGAAGCTCGAGTACAGGCGTCATACGATCTCGACCCGTGTCTTGCCCAAGAGGCCCTGGGGCCGTGCCGCCATCATGCCTACGAGGAGGGCTCCCAGGATGATGTACCGGGTCACAGCCGACTGGGGAACGAGGACGTTCTCCCACACGCAGGCGGCGAGGTAGAGGGTAGGCACCAGGGCGACAAGACGACGGCGACCCTTGAGCACGGTCAGGCCGAGGACGGCGACGATGAGGGCCACGAAGGCCGTCTTCCCAAGAGCAGTCGGTACCTCGGGGGTGGCGTTCCGCTGCAGGAGGACCCATGACGAGACCCAGTCGTCGATCGAGGCCTCTCCCAGCGGGCGCCCTCCTGTCCCCGCTGGCCACGCTGCCTCCACGATCGCTCGCACGGCGAACCCGAAGCCGACCGTCGCTCCTACGAGCAGGGCCACGAGCTGCCAGCGCCAGGGCCGAACGAGCGCCGGCAAGGTGAGGGCGAGCGCGATGTAGAAGACCCAGCTCGCGTTGGAGGGCGTACGCAGCGCCTCCAGAGCCACGCTGATCACGATGGCGCCGATCGCCACCCCGGCCAGGTCGCCGGCCCCGCCCAGGATGACCATGGCGTACAGGGTGATGAGCACGGTCACATCCACGCTGGAGGGAAAAACCGCTCCCTGCTCGGCGGCGAAGATCGTGCCGGTGAGAGCGGCGATCACCGAGCCGGTGGCGAAGGCGAGCAGCTTGAGCCAGTTGACGGGCATGCCCATGAGCTCCGCCGCCAAGGGCTCCTCCCTGAGCGCTCGCCAGGCTCGCCCGATGCGCGAGTTGTTGAGGGAGTGGAGGGCGACCAGGGCGAGGGCGAACGCGATGAGCGCGAGGTAGAAGTACTGGGTCAGGCTGGTCAGCTTCCAGCCGAGCCAGTTCATGGGGTCGAGGTTGGAGATGCCGTTCGGTCCCCGGGTGAGCCCGCCGTCGAGCTTGGCGATCTCCTTCTCCAAGAAGGGAAGCTGCAGGCGATCGCCGTTGACCAGGATGGTGGAGAAGATCTGGAGGAAAAAGAGGGTAACGATGGCCAGGTAGTCGCCCACGAGCCGCCAGGAAGGAAGGCCCACCAAGAAGCCAAGAGCGGTCCCAGTTACGGCCACGATCAGGAGCACCAAGGGGGCCTGGAAGTGGAGGCCGGTGTGGTCGGAGGCGAACATGGCGTAGGTGTAGGCCCCGAAGCCGAAGAAGGCGACGTAGCCGAGGTCGAGGAGGCCGGCGAAGCCGACCGCCACGTTGAGGCCGACGGCGAGGAGCATGAACACCACCGTGTCGATCGCGACCTGGAGCAGGTAGTCGTCCTGGGTCAGGAGCGGTACCAAGGCGGGGACCACGACGAGCGAGGCGAGCTTGACTCCGGCGGGGACGCGTCCCCAGGCCTCGCGAGCGCGGCCGGCAAGGCCGCGCTCGACCCGCTCCTCCACCGTCGCCACCCACTCGTCGACCCCGATGCGGGGGATGGTCCTCTGTCGCTCGCCCTCCGCCACCTCACACCTTCTGGATCTCGGGCCGGCCGAGGAGCCCGCTGGGGCGGAAGATCATGACCAACACGAGGAGGGAGAAGACGAGGAGGTCGCGCCAGCGCAAGGAAGGGTCGATGTAGGCGGCGTAGGCCTCGGCGAAGCCGATCACGAGCCCGCCCAGCATGGCGCCGGGGATGGAGCCTATGCCGCCCACCACAGCGGCCGTGAAGGCTTTGAGCCCGAAGTTGAAGCCCATGAAGTGGTTGACGCTGCCCGTGAAAAGCCCGACCAGGACGCCGGCTGCTCCAGCCAGGGCCGAGCCCACGAAGAAGGCAGCCATGATTACCCGGTCGACGTCGATACCCATCATGGCCGCCGCCTCCCGGTCGTAGGCGGTCGCCCGCATAGCCTTGCCGAGCTGGGTGCGGTAGACGAGCCCGGACAGGGCCACCATCATGGCGATGGCCACAGCGATCACGACGATGCGCACGAGCGAGATGTGGAACGCTCCCCAGTCGATCCCCTGGAGGTAGAGGGCGCCTCCTGCGAGGTCGATGGTCTCGTACTGCTTGAAGTCGGCCCCGAACAGAAGAAGTACGCTGTTTTGGAGGAAGAAGGAGGCGCCCAGGGCCGAGATGAGGGGGGCGATGCGGGGCGCCTGCCGTAGGGGGCGGTAGGCAAACCGCTCCAAGGTCACGCCCAGGAGCGAGCAGCCGACCATAGCCGCCACCACCATGAGCACGATCACCGCCCAGGCAGGAACGACCGGGCTAGTGGCCCCGCCCAGCGCCCCTATCACGCCCCAGCCGATGAACCCGCCCACCATGAACACGTCGCCGTGGGCGAAGTTGAGGAGCTTCAGGATGCCGTACACCATCGAGAAGCCAAGCGCGATCAGCGCGTACACGCTGCCGCGCGTGGCCCCATCCACGGTCAGGCTAAAGAAGCGCTCCCAGTCCATGAGGGTGGAGGCTCCCTAGTACAGCACGGGACGGCCCGCCCGGAGGCGGGCCGTCCCCACAGGTCGAGGCTTCCTGCCGCTAGCCGACGTTCTTGTACTGGCCGTTCGTGACCTCGTAGATGAAGAACTTGGCCCCGATCACGTCTCCCTTGGGGGTGAACCGGATCCTGCCTCCCAGGATGGAGGGCACGTTCGTCTTGCGCACGTTGGCCACCACCTCGGCTCGGCTGATCTTGTCGTCGGCGCAGGCCTTACGGGCCGCCTCCATGATCACCCAGGCAGCCATGTAGCTGGGCGGGCCGAACGAGCCGAAGGCCTTGCCCTTGGAGAACCTCCGGTACTCGGCCACGATCGCCTTGGCCGCCGGGTCGAAGCGGAGGTCCTTGGCGAACACGGACACGTAGCCGTGCTTGGGCTTGTAGATGGTGGGCGAGTAGGCTCCGTCCGTCCCGAACACGACCGCTTTCTTTCCCTGCTCGAGTAGCTGCTGCGAAAGAGTCTGCGCCGCCGACGGCGTCTGGGTGGCGAACACGACCACGCGCGTGTCGTTATCGACGTTTGTAGCGATGGTCGAGAAGTCGGTCTCGCTGGCGCTCACCGACTGACGGTCGACCTCCACTCCCTTGGCCTTCAAGCCCTTCTCGATCGCGTCCGCCAGCGGCACCGAGTAGTCGTCCTGGGAGTCGATCACCGTGACCTTCTTGGCCTTGAGCTTGCCGGTCACGAAGTTGACGATCGAGGGCGCCTGCACGCCGTCGTGAGGCACCACCCGGAAGAAGGTGGGGTACGAGCCGTCTGTGAGCGAGACCCGGGTGGCCGAGCCGGATACGGAGACAAGGTTCGCCGTGGCGAAGAGCTTGCCGCTGGAGATCACCGACTGGCTGGTAGCCCCGCCCACGACCCCGATCACCCTCTTGTCGGAGACGAGGCGGCGGGCTACCGTGCGGGCGAGCGCGGCCGAAAGCTGGGTATCGGCCTGCACCACGCTGAAGCTCGTGCCGTACTGCTTGTTGTACTTGGCCACGGCGAACTGCACCCACGAGAGCTGCTCCTGGCCCAGGAAGGCGGCGGGCCCTGTGAGGGGCGACATGACCGCCAGCTTCAGCTTCGTGCAGCTGGCGAGGTCGCTG
>PSLH01000039.1:0-17876 GCA_040289505.1 Thermoleophilia bacterium
CGCCGGCGCCGCCGGCGCTCGACAGTGACCGCCCCGGGGGTCTCGGCTGCGACTAGAGTAGAGGTCTCGTTAGCTCGTCCGTCTTGACTGTCCTCGTACGACTGAGTGTCCTCGGAAGTGCGCTGCCCTTCTCCGAGCAGCTTGCGTCGGAACCAGAAAAGGGGCAAGTGGAATCTCCTTCTCTCGGTGCGCGCGCGCCCTCGCCGCCCCGCACACGGGGGCGCGAGGCGCGCAGCGCGGTCGTTGCAGTACCCAACATGAGCAAAATCGTGTCTCCAGAGTATCAGGGAGGGCGGCGACTACCAGCGAGGCGACGACTCCCGAGCGCGTAGGCTCATAAAAACGGGGGAGGCGCTCTTTCCATCTTCGACGGCGCCCCTACACGCTCGGCGGCGCAGCTCTTCAAGCCCCCGAGGCGATCCCATTTTGAGGCTCGCCTTGAACGAAGCTGGCTACGGCCAGTCGGTTCGGCTCAGTCCGGTGCTGCGGCAGTGTCGGGAGAAGCTGGGAGCAGAGCGCTGTCCACGCCGCCGGCGCCCACCTTCGACGGAGGGAGTCAATGGGACGGCGACAGGTCGGCTCAGGCCGCTGCCGGCTTGAGCCGTGCCCGCCGGGCCCGGATCGCCCGCAGGCGGACCGTCAGCCGCGCCCAAGCCCAGGGCTCCACTTCCTCGTAGCGCTCGTTCCTCTCGGCCACCGCTCGCGTGGCCTCCAGGTACTCGAACCAGGCGTCAGCTTCCTCGATCTGGAGGAGCTCCTCGGCCTGGCTCTCCGTGATGTCCAACCGATCGTCCTGCTCGCCCATGGCGGCGATGGTAGGACCCCGGTCGGACGACAAGGAGGAAAGGATGAGCGAGGAGCGCTACGAGCGGGGCTGGCGGCGACTACGTGAGCTCGCAGGCGACCAGGGCGAGCGGGCGATCGAGGGGGTACGGGACATCTCCCCCGATCTTGCCCGCTACGTAGTCGAGTTCGGGTACGGGGACGTGTACTCTCGGCCGGGCCTCGAGGACAGGAGCCGTCAGCTTGTGGCGATCGGCGCCCTTGCTGCCCTGGGCGGGGCCGAGGCCCAGCTTGAGTACCACGTGGGAATCGCCCTCAACGTGGGGGTGCCACCGGAGGAGATCGTGGAGGCGATCGTCCACCTCGCTCCCTTCGTCGGTTTCCCTCGAGCCCTGAACGCGGCCCGTTCCGTGCGGAGGGTGCTCGCGAGCCGGGGCCTTGCTTCCTGAGGGACGAGCAACCCCTGGAGGCAAGCCCACGCTCTGTGCCAGCTCAGCGGGGAAACAGCGAGCGAGAGGCGACCGTCCTCGTCACCGGGGCCCGAGCAGAGAAGTAGCGACGAGCCGCCTCGCCCACAGCCCGCGTCCCCGCGTAGGCGATCCCGCCCCTGGCCAGCCAGCCAGCCACGGGTACGAGCCCGAGCGCTGCCCGCCCCAGCGAGCGGACGCCAAGGCCGCTGGCAATCGCCCCCACCGCCTCGGGAAGGCGCTTTCGGTCAAGCTCGAAGCCGTACGCATCGGCGATGCGCAAGAGCAGCCGGACCTGAGCCAGCGCGAGGACCGGCACCTCGGATCCGGGCACGACCGCAGCGGCCCCAAGCAAGGCAGTGCGCCGAGCCGCTCGCCGAATCAGCTCGTCCACCACCGGCTCTCGGAGCGCCGGAAGCCGGGCGGCGAGCGGCGTCGCCTTCTCGCCCAGCGCCTTGGCCAGCGCCCGTACCAGCTCCTCCACGGGGAGCGACGCGCCCCCACCGACCCGTACCACGTGCTCGGCCAGGACGTAGGGCGGGTCAGCAAGGCGCGCGCCGGGAGGCTCGATCAAAAGAGCGACGACCGGCACCCGGGCCCGCTCTGCCCGGCGCAGGACGTCGAGGTCGTCCGCTCCTGGCTCGCCCAGGAGGATGTACACGATCCCCGCCGCTCCCTCCATCTCTCCTTCCTCGCGCACGGCGCTCTCGACCCCGTCCCGGGTCAGCTCCCGCTTGACCACCGAGCGAAGCTCCCGGGGGCCGAGGACGAGGAGCGGCCGCTCGGCCCTGGCCTCGGCCCGAAGCTCCCGGATTAGCCGGAGGACCTCGCCGGCCGGGATCCCTCCTGGCCAAGCTCTCACCGCCGAGCGCCCCGACCCCGCATGTGGATCGCCTGCAGCACACCCATGGCCACCAGATTGGAGACGAGCGAGGAGCCACCCACGCTCACGAAGGGCAGAGTGATCCCGGTAACAGGGGCCACTCCGATGGTCATGCCCACGTTGACGAACACCTGGAAGGCGAAGGCGAGCACGATGCCCGCGGCAGCGACGGCCGAGAAGGCATCGGAGGCCCGGACGACGATCTTGAGACCCCGCCACACGACCAGGAGGTAGAGGAGGAGAAGGCTCGCAGCCCCTACGAAGCCGCGCTGCTCGGCCAAGGAGGCGAAGGCGAAGTCGGTCGCGTGCTCGGGCAGGTAGTCGAGGCTTGTCTGGGTCGCTCCCTCCACTCCCAGCCCGTCGAAGCCGCCCGCCCCCACCGCGGTGATCGACTGGCGGACGTTGTAGGTCGATCCCTGGGGATCCTCGTCCGGGTTGGTGAACCCTGTTAGCCGAGCTACTTGGTAGGGCTTGAGCACCTGGAGGCCCAGGGAAGGAAGCAGCCAGAAGACGGCAGTGGCCAGGAGGACGCCCACCGCGCCCAGGATGGCCAGGTGGAGCCAGCGCGCGCCGGAGACGAGCAGGCAAGCGCCCAGAGCGGCCACGTACACCAGCGCGGTGCCGATGTCTGGCTGGGCGAAGATCAAGACGATGGGCGGCAGCGACAGGGCCACCGCCGCGAGCGGGGTCGTCGCCTCCTCCACTCGCTTGGCCCGATCGGCCAGGAACGCGGCCACGAAGAGGACGAACAGCACCTTGCCCAGCTCCGCGGGCTGGAAGCGGAAGAAAGAGAGGTCGATCCACCGCCTCGAGCCGCGGGCCACCTCCCCGGCTACGAACACGAGCGCCATCAGCCCCAGCATGACCCCGTACACGCCGGCCTTCCACCGCAGGTACCAGCGAGGGTCGATGGCCAGGACGACCACCATGAGGCCCAGCCCGATGGCGGCGAAGATTCCCTGGCGAACGAGGTAGTAGCTCGGATCGCCAGGGATGTCGTGGCGAGTGATCCCCTCGATCGCCCACAAGCCGAACCCGACCAGCGCCACCACGGCGATCATGAGCACCCAATCGATCCTGCCGGCGACCGAGGCTGCCTGGGCCTCCGGAGGCGTGGCCCGTCTCCGAAGCGGGCGCTGACCGAGGTACTCCACCATCAGTCCGAGTGAATGGGTCCGAACGGCTCCGACGCCTTAACCGAGAAGAACTGCTCCAGCACCTTGAGCGCCGCTGGCGCCGCCGCCGTGCCGCCGTGGCCTCCGTTCTCGATCACCACGCACAGGGCGATCCTGGGACGATCGGCAGGCGCGTAGCCGCACCACCACGACTGGTCAAGGAGGAGGGGGCGGGACTGACCAGGAAGCGACACCACCTTCTCGGCTGTGCCCGTCTTGCCGGCCACGGGAATAGGGAACCCGCGGAAGACGGCAGCGGAGGTGCCGCGACGGTCGCTCGTGGCGAGGAGGAGGCCCTCCTTCACCACCGCCAAGGCAGCAGGGTCGACCCCCGTATCCTGAGGGGGCGGAGGCTGGAAGCTGCGAAGGACGGTCGAGGAGGTGGCGTCGCTCCCTGGCTGCTCGACCGACGCCACCACGTGCGGGGTCACCAGGCGGCCACCGTTCGCCAGCATGGCGTAGAAGCGCGCCATCTGCAGGGGGGTGACGGCGATGTCCTTCTGCCCGATGGCGAGCTGGATCGAGTCGCCCGGCTTCCAGAGTCGGTCGATCCGCCAGCAGCAGGGGTCGGTCTCCTTGGTGTAGGTCGCCTCCCGCCACTCGGGCGTGGGGAGAATGCCCTTCTCCTCCGGACCGATGTCGATTCCGGTCGAGCCGCCGAAGCCAAACCGGCTGGCCCAGGCCTGAAGGGGGTGACCCCGATCGGCGGGGAGCTTGTAAAACTCGTACCCGAGGCGGTAGAAGTAGGTGTCGCAGGACGTGGCCAAAGCCACCGGCATAGTCATGGGCTCGTTCACGTAGGGGTCCCAGTTGCGGAAGGTCTGGCCGGGGCCAGTTACTCCGGACACGCGGTAGGAGCCGGTGCAGGGAAGAGCCTGGTCGGGCGTGATCAGGTGCTCTTGCAACGCCGCCAGGGCGGTCACCGGCTTGAAGGTCGATCCCGGCGGGTAGATGGCGGCCGTGGCCCGGTTCAAGGCTGGGTAGTTGGCCTCCTTGGCCGCCTCGGGATCGAGAAGCGGGCGCAGCTTCTCCCGGTCGACTCGCCCGGCGTACACGGCCGGCTTGTAGGTGGGGGCAGAGGCCATGGCCAGGACCTCGCCTGTATTGGGGTCGAGGGCGACGATAGCCCCCCCGTCTGCAGCCCAGTCGCCGTTTTGGTGGGCCAAGCGGATGCCGTAGCTGAGCGCTCGCTCCGCCGCTCGCTGGAGAGCGATGTCGATAGTCAGCCGCACGGCGTTTCCGGGAACGGGAGCCTGGGCAAGCGCGAGCGGCCCCCGCGGACGCCCGAGCGCGTCCACCCGACGCTCAGCGATGCCCGGCTGACCGCGAAGGTACTGGTCGTAGGCTGCCTCGACGCCGATCTGCCCGATTCGATCTCCCGGCCGGTAGCCGTCCTTGCGCATCCGAGCAAGCTGCTCCTTCGAGATCTCGCCCACGTAGCCGAGGACCTGGGCCCCGAGGGCTTGAGAGTTGTAGTACCGCAAATATGTCTGCTTGACCTCTACGCCCCGGAGCTGCTCTTGGTGCTCGTAGATGTAGGCGACCTGCTCTGGGCGGACGGCCACCTTGAGCGTAATCGGGGTCAGAGGATCGTCCCGGCGAGCGCGAATGCGCGCCTTGATCGTCTCTAGGCGGAGGCCCAGGATCCTGGCCAGCTGGCGGAGGATGGTATCCCGGCCCGCCCCCTGGGGGAGGTCGCTGGGCCAGAGGACGACTGCGGTCGAGGCCACGTTCCTGACCAGGACACGGCCGTGTCGGTCGAGAATAGGCCCCCGCGGGGCCTCGATCGCGACCGTGCGCAGCTGGTTGTCGAGCGCCGTCTGCCGGTGCTCCGCTCCGGCCAGGATCTGGAGCGACCATAGCCTGAGAAAGAGCACGGCGAAGGCGACGAGGGCGATCGCTCCCAGGATGGTGATGCGCATGGCGGTACGCGGCGTAAGGAGGTAGGGCTCGTCCACGGAAGGGTCGGGAGGGAGGAAGCGGGGCAGGGAGGGGCGCGAGCCGGCGCTAGCCAAGGCTTCCCACCCCCTCCACGCTCCTCGCCCGCGGGGCAGGCGGCGCCAGCCGCCGGACGAGTGCCGAGATTGGCCACGAGAGGGCCACGTTGAGCGCCATCGTCTGGAGCAAGGTCGCGATCAGGATCTCGTAAGCCGGCGCAGGCTGGCCCAAGACGAAGCGAAGCGCGAGAGCACCGAGCGCGTAGCCGAGCGTGGCTACGGCCACGGCGAAAGGCACCCTGCGAGGCCCGCGGTGGGCAGTCTCGCCGTAGCGACCCAGCCAGTAGCCGACGAGGGTGAGGAGGAACGAGCTCTCGCCCAGCGTCCCCAGGGTGGCGGTGTCGAGGAGGAGACCTGCCCCGAAGCCTGCTCCTGCGCCCACCATCGCCCCCCGATACACGGCCACCGCCCCCACGCTCACGAGGACGAGATCAGGGGCGCCCCCGAGAATATCCACCCCGCTCAGCACCGCCGCCTGGAGAACGACCGAGAGGAGGAGAAGGAGGGCGATCTTGAGACTCGTCGTCACCGCCTTCTCCCTTTGGGGATGAGCACCAGCACCGAGTCGAGAGAGCCGAAGTCCACGAACGGCGCCACCTCGATCTGCTTGTAGACGTCGGTATCCAGCTGCCCCACGCTGGTGACGACCCCGATGGGGATACCTCGGGGGTAGATCGAGCTCAGACGCCCTACCCGCCAACCGGCCGTGATGACGACGTCGCCGGGCCGTACCACCTTGTCCTTCGTGACCCGGTCGAGGACGAGCGTGCTCGCCGAGGACTGGCCGTGACGGAGGATGCCAGAGGCATTGGTCTGGAGATCGAGCGCCGACACCGCGCTCGTCTCGTCGGTGAGGAGCGTGACCTGGGCCACGCTCTTGGCCACCTTGGTGACCTGGCCCAAGAGCCCCGAGGCCACTACCACCGGATCGTGCACGCGCACGCCCTGGCCGGTGCCGGCAGCGATCACCACCTGGCGCTCGAAGCGACCTGGGGCGCGAGCGACGATGCGGGCGCCGAGAGCCCGGTAGTCGGTAGGGAAGCTGGGGCTATCGCGGTACCGAAGCTGCTGGCGCAGCCAGATGTTGTCCCGGCGGATGGTCTCGTTCTGGATCAGCTGCTGGCGCAGCTCCTCCACCTGGGCCCGCAAGCGCGCGTTCTCGGACTTGGCCTCGACGAGGTCGCCGACCCAGCCGGCCCCGTCCTCGAACGGCTGAGCCACCCGCTCTGCCGCCACGAGCAGCGGTCGTAGCGCGCTCGTCCCCAGGCTCTGGGCGCGGTGGAGAACGCCAGCGGACGACTCCCGGAAGTAGACGCTGAGGATGACCAAGGAGGCGAGGAGGAGCACGGCCAGGAGAGCCCGGCGGCGTGCCGCTCGAGGGGGACGGAGCGGGAGGGAGGGCGTGGCGGCGGCGCGCCGCCCCGCCGGGCCAAGCGCCTCGACCCGAGCTGACCGATTGCGGGGCACGAGAATCTCAGTCTAGGGGAAGCCGGAAGCTCCCCGCCGTAGCTCAGAAGCGGTGGTTGGAGCGGAGCCGAGCCCGGCCCCGGCTGGAGCGCTGGGAGCGGTGGATCACCTCGAACTCCTCGAGGCTCTTTCCCGATCCCACCGCCACGCAGGTGAGGGGAGAGTCGGCCACGTGCACGGGCATCTGCGTCTCCTGACGGAGGCGCTCGTCCAGGCCGGCGAGAAGCGCGCCCCCGCCCGCCAGCATCACCCCTCGGTCCATGATGTCGGCCGCCAGCTCGGGGGGCGTCTTGTCCAAGGTTTGCTTGATGGCGTCGATAATCTGCCCTACCGGCTCCTCTAAGGCGTAGCGGATCTCCTCCGAGGAGAGGATCACCGTCTTGGGAAGGCCGGTGAGGAGGTCGCGGCCCCGCACCTCCGCCTGCAGCTCCTCCTTCATCGGGTAGGCAGAGCCGATCTCCAGCTTGATCTCCTCCGCCGTCTGGTGGCCGATTAGGAGCTTGTACTCCTTCTTCACGTAGTTGATGATCGCCTCGTCCATCTCGTCGCCGCCCATCCGCAGGCTCTGGGAGACGACGATGCCGCCTAGCGAGATGACGGCCATCTCGCTGGTGCCGCCGCCGATGTCCACGATCATGTTCCCGGCCGGCTCGGCCACGGGCAGCCCGGCTCCGATCGCTGCCGCCATCGGCTCCTCGATGAGGTACGCCTGGCGAGCCCCGGCCGACAGGGTCGCCTCCTCCACCGCGCGCCGCTCCACCCCGGTGACGCCAGAGGGGACGCAGACGACCACCCGGGGGTGGGCGAAGCGGTGCTGGTGCACCTTCTGGATGAAGTGGCGGAGCATCTGCTCGGTGACGTCGAAGTCGGCGATCACGCCGTCCTTGAGTGGCCTGATCGCCTGGATCGTGCCCGGCGTGCGCCCCAGCATGCGCTTGGCCTCCACCCCCACCGCGTGTACCTCCCCGGTGCGGGTGTCGATGGCAACCACGGAGGGCTCGGACAGGACGATCCCCTGGCCGCGCACGTACACGAGGGTGTTCGCGGTGCCGAGGTCGACGGCCATGTCGCGGCTGCCGAAGCCGGTGAGCGTATCGAAGAGGCCCATAGGCAGAGTCCCGAGTTTAGCCGTGGCGCTGAGGCGAGCGGCTCGCCCTCCCCCTGGGCGCGCTCGTCCAGCCGCGTCCTCGACCCTTCCTTCCGCTCCTCCCTCCCTGGCCCTGCCGCGGCGCTAGTGGATGGCGGCGATGACCGGGATCATGAGGATGGCGACGATATTGGTGATCTTGATCATGGGGTTGATGGCGGGCCCGGCGGTGTCCTTGTAGGGGTCGCCCACCGTGTCCCCAGTGACCGCCGCCGCGTGCGCCTCCGATCCCTTACCGCCAAAGGCGCCGTCCTCGATCAGCTTCTTGGCGTTGTCCCAAGCTCCCCCGCCCGCGGTCATGGCGATGGCCAGAAAGAGGCCGGTGACGATCGTGCCGATGAGGAGGCCGCCCAGCATCTCTGGCCGGATGATCCCGACGACGATGGGGAAGAGGACGGGGATGAGAGCCGGGGTCATCATCTCCTTGAGCGCCCTTCCGGTAACGATGCTCACGGCGCGGGAGTAGTCAGGACGGGAGGTCCCCTCCATGATGCCGGGGATCTCCCGGAACTGGCGCCGCACCTCCTGAACCACCTCGCCGCCAGCCCGTCCCACCGCCTGGAGGGCGAGCGAGGCGAAGAGGAAAGGCATGAGGCCGCCCACGAACAGGCCCGCGATCACCCAGGGGTCGTCGAGCGAGAAGCTCACCGTCACCCCCTGCTCGCCTAGCCGTCGAACGTACTCGTCGAATAGGATGAGAGCCGCTAGGCCGGCAGAGCCGATCGCGTACCCCTTGGTCACCGCCTTGGTCGTGTTTCCCACCGCGTCCAGAGGGTCGGTGATGGCGCGCACGGAGTCGGGGAGGTCGGCCATCTCGGCGATGCCCCCTGCGTTGTCAGTGACAGGACCGTAGGCATCGAGGGCCACGATCAGCCCGGTCATGGAGAGCTGGGCCATGACCGCTACCCCGATCCCGAAGAGCTCCTGGCCGGCTGCGTAGTAGGAGCCGACGATGCCAGCGGCGATCACGATGACCGGCGCAGCCGTGGCCTGCATCCCAACGGCTAAGCCGGAGATGATGTTGGTCGCGTGGCCCGTCTGGGAGGAGCGAGCGATCGACCGCACGGGATGCCAGCGTGTTCCCGTGTAGTACTCCGTAAGCGCGACCAGGGCGAAGGTCACGGCCAGGCCGATGAGGGCGGGCCCGTAGAGCTCGCCGAAGCTGAACTTGCCCCCATCGAACTCGAGGGTAACCGGCACGAAGCCGGCTGCAGAGAGGACGGTGGCCACGACTACGGCCCTGTAGAGGGCGTTCATAATCGAGCCACGCCGGCCGATACGGGCGAAGAAGGTGCCGATGACCGAGGCCAAGATGGAGATGCCGCCGATAGCGAGCGGGTACAGCCACAGCTTCTCGGCCGGAAACTGGGTGGCTATGAGCATGACCGCTACCGCGGTGACGGCGTAGGTCTCGAACAGGTCGGCGGCCATCCCGGCGCAGTCGCCCACGTTGTCGCCTACGTTGTCGGCGATGACGGCCGGGTTGCGGGGATCGTCCTCGGGGATGCCCGCCTCGATCTTGCCCACGAGGTCAGCCCCCACGTCGGCGGCCTTGGTGTAGATGCCGCCGCCCAAGCGGGCGAACACGGAGATGAGCGAGCCGCCGAAGGCGAGGCCGACGAGATCGTCGATGGCGGCGTCTGGGTCGATGCCGAACCAGTCGGTGAGGGCCCAGTAGTAGCCGGCCACGCCCAGAAGCCCCAGGCCGACGACGAGGAGCCCAGTGACCGATCCCGCGCGGAAGGCGACGTTGAGGGCGGGCTTTAGGCCCTGCTTGGCTGCCTCGGCCGTGCGGACGTTGGAGCGCACGGCCACGCTCATGCCGATGAAGCCTGCGGCAGCGGACAGGCCGGCGCCGATCAGGAAGCCGACAGCGGTACCCCACCCCAGCTTGTCGTAGGCCCCGATGGCGAGGAAGGGGACGATCGCGACCAGGGCGATGGTGGTGTACTGACGGCGGAGGTAGGCAGCAGCGCCCTCTTGGACTGCCCGAGCGATCTGCTGCATGCGCTCGCTCCCAGCGGGGCGGGAGAGGAGCCACCACACAAGGTAGAGGCCATAGCCGACCGCCACCCCGGCGGCGATCAGCGCGAACAACACCGCATGGTCGTTGAAGAAGCTCGCTAGTACCACTGCACTCCTCACAAAGTCTGCGCCGGTCGGGCCCGGCGCGCCGAGATCTTCTATCACGAACGCGGGGAGCGTAGCGGACGGAGCCGCTGAGATCAGGTCTTGCATTAGTCAGCGCATACGCGAGCGCCCTGGCGGCTCGCGCCTCCTCCAAGACCCGTGTCAGAACGTGTCAGAGGAGGATGCGGGCAGCCAGCTCAGGGTCGCAGCCTTGGAGGACGAGATCGGCGGCCAGGTGCAGGTCAGCCCGACTTCGGGCCACCTCGTCGGCGAGCGCGGCCGGGTAGCCGGCGCGCAGGAGCACCTCGAACCGCCAGCCCTCGACGCTTGCCTCCCACAGGGAGAAGGTCTCGTCGGCGTCCGTCTGCTCGAGCGCGTACTCGCTCATAGTCAGCTCCTTGGCGGGGTGCTTGCTCGCCATTATCGGAACGAGCAAACAGAACTTGAGCCGAGGGACGGGACGAGCAGGGGCGGTCAGGGAAGGAGAGCGGTAGGCGATCCCACTTTCGCCGCCAGATGGAGCTGGGGGACGCCGTTGGCGGCCCCCGAGTAGCCGAGGAGGTCTCCAGCCCGCACCCGCTGACCGGGGTGGACGACGATGCGGGAGAGGTGCGCGTAGGCAGCGAAGGAGGCCATGGCCACGGTGGTAACCGCCGCGGTCAGCGCGACCAGCGCTGCTCTCGGGCAGAAGCTCGAGACCGGGCAGATCGACCTCGTCCTCCTCGACCGAGCGAGCGCGGCCGAGGAGGTCTTCGAGCTTGCCTCTTGGGCGACCACCGTCCCCCTGGCCGTCGCCGGGGACGCGGGGCTTCTCGTCCAGCTCGTTCCTAACTCCTTCGTCGTGCGCCTGACCAGAGCCCTGGCCGAGGCCGACGCCCAGGCCTTGGAGGGAGGCGGCGAACGCGACCAGAGGCTACCTGCCGGTTCCCTTCGGGCCCTCACGGTTCGGGTCTCGGCTGAGCTGGGACGAGCGCAGCTTGCCATCGGGCGGGCGGTCGCGCTCCCGGGGCGAGTGATCGAGCTCGATCGGGGCGTCGATGACCCGATCGACGTCCTCGTCAACGGACGTCCGTTCGCCCGCGGCCGGCTGCTCGTTTCCGAGGGAGAGTGGGCGGTGCAGATAGAGGAGCTCGAGCCCCCATCGCCAATGTTGGCAGGTGGGAGCCCGGCCTAGAGCCACCGAGCCAGGAGGGCTCTCGCGCAACAAGCTACAATCGTTGCCCAGACGACCGCCGCAGCTGACCGCCGCATCGTTGAGCACCATCGCCGCCGCTCCACGCCGCATGCCTGCCCTTCCCCGGACACAGGCGCCCCTCGGCGACGGCGCCACCGGGTCGCCAGCCACCTGTCTCGTCGTCGACGACCACCCTGCCATCCTGGACGCGCTTAGCCGCCTCCTCCAGGCTGCGGGGCTACGAATTCTCGGCCTTGCCTCCGGCGCGGAAGAGGCCCTGCTCGCTGTCAAGGCCGAGCGGCCCGACGTGGCCCTGTGCGACATCCGCCTAGGCCAGGAGACGGGGATCGAGCTTACCCGCACCATCCTACGCCTGAGCCCGAGCACGGCAATCCTCATCTACACCGCCTTCCCTGAGCGAACGTTTCTCCAGGAGGCGCTCGACGCTGGCGCCAAGGGCTTCGTCCTCAAGGATGCCCCCCTCCCCGAGCTCATCCGCGCCATCCACACCGTGCGATCGGGAGCAACCTACGTCGACGGCTCTCTCGCCCGCTACCTTGCCGGCCAGCCATCTGACGAGGCGGAGGCGCTGACGCTCCGGGAGCGGGAGGTTCTCCGGCTCGTCGCCGACGGGCTCCGCACCGAGGAGATCAGCCGTCGGCTCTTCCTGGCTCCAGCCACCGTCAAGGCGCACCTGGCCAAGGCGACCAACAAGTTGGGAGCGAGAACGCGCGCCCATGCAGTGGCAGCGGCGATCCGGGCGGGCGTCATCTCCTGACTCCCCTAGCCGGGGCGCTCAGCTCGCCCGGGCGAGCGCCCACCCCTCCGAGCGACTGCGGGCGTCGAGGCGCAAGCCCAGCTCCTCGGCCACCGCCAGCGCTTGCTCGTACTCCTGGCGGCGGAGGCCGCGGGCGATCTCAAGGTACTCCCCGTCCCGTCCCGCCCGGCCCGAGACGTGGTACTGGGACATGAGGTTTACGTACGTCCCCGGCCCCAGCTCCTCGGCCACCCAGCGCAGGATCGCCTCCGTCTCGTCCAGCAGCCCGGGCATGACCAAGTGGCGGAGGAGGAGGCCGCGTCGGGCGAGGCCGTGCTCGTCGAGGACAAGATCGCCCACCTGACGGTGCATCTCTCTGATCGTCTCCTTGGCCACGTCCGGGTAGTCGGCCCGCTTGAGGTACCGGCGTGCCCGCTCCCTCGTCCACAGCTTGAAGTCGGGCATGTAGATGTCAACCACGCCCTCTAGCAAGCGCAGGCTGTCGAGCGAGTCGTAGGCGCTCGTGTTGTAGACGATGGGCAGGCGCAGGCCGCCGGCGAGCGCGTGCGGCATCGCCTCCAGGATCTCGGGCACGACGTGCTCGGGGGTGACCCAGTTCAGGTTGTGGCAACCGATCGCCTGCAGCTCCAGCATGAGCTCGGCCAGGCGAGGGGCGCTCATCTCCTCTCCTCGCACGTGCCACGAGATGTCCCAGTTCTGGCAGAAGACGCAACGCAGGTTGCAGCCGGAGAAGAAGATCGTGCCCGATCCCCGCCAGCCGCGCAGGCAATCCTCCTCGCCGAAGTGGGGAAAGGCGGAGGCAACCACGGGGTGACGGCCGATGCCACACAAGCCTCGCCCGTCCGCCCGCCGGTCGACCTTACAGAAGCGTGGGCAGACTTGACAGCCGGGCCCGAGAAGCTCTAGCGCCTGCTCGGCCCGCCGCCTGAGCTCGACCGGCCCCAGCCCCAAGTACGACGGCGACGGCGCCCCCACGCGATCACTGTAGCGTCGGGCGCAGGCGCGAGGCAAAGCGCCCGAGCGATGCGGTGTGCGCGTCGTCCCTGAGACCATCGAGCGCGCTCAGCGAGGAGACCAGCTCCTGAGCGAGGAGCTCATGCCGACGCGCCCAAAATCCCTCGCTCGGCCCTGCCAAGAGCGCCCGAAGCTCGTTCGCGGCGCGGCAGCGAAAGACGTCCTCCAGCTTCCGAAGCGGAGCTCGACCACCACCGCCAGGGCGATCCGGAGGCCTCGGCCAGGCGCACGTGGAGCGCGGGTGGGGAATCGAGGCGCCCTGGAGGAGGCGAGCCGTGCGCAGCTTGTGAAAGGCCCACGTGATCGGCATCGTGGTTTTCTGCCGAGGTTCGATCCGGCTTCCTTCGGACGCAAGAACGGGCGATCGGCGCCATCATGTACGTGCTATTCGTCGCGCGTGGAAAGGAGGGGCCATGATCGGCGAGATCGCGGTCATCCCCCAGATCGAAGGCCCAGCCAGAGGCGTGGTGGCCAAGGCCGTGGCCGAGATCGCCGCTCAAGGGCTCCGCTGCCAGGTGGGCCCAGCGGGGACGAGCGTGGAGGGGGAGCTCGATGCCATCTTGGAGGCCGTCCGGGCCATCGAGCGGCGGCTGCGCGCCGATGGCATCGAGCGAGCGGTGATCGAGGTGCGCCTCCAGATCGAGCCGCACCCGGAGACGCTCGAGCACCAAGTGGAAGGAATCGTGGCCGAGGCGGCCTAGAGCGCCGCGCTCGAGGGAAGGAGGGGCGATGGACGCAGTGGCGAGGCGGGAGCGCTGGCGCACGGTGGCGCGCAGAGCGCGGGCATTCGCGGCTGGGGCGACGGTCGGCGTCGCCGTGGGAGCAGGGCTCGCCTACCTCCTCGATCCTGACGGAGGGAGGCGGCGGCGCCAGCTTCTCAGGCAGCGGGGGAAGGCCCTAGCCCGGCGACGGGCAAGGGCGGTCGCCCGCGTGGCGCGAGCGTGGGCGCTGCAGGCGGCAGGGAAGGCGCGCGGGCTCCTCCACCGCGTCCGCCCCCAGCCCAAAGAGCCGCCGGACGACGTCACCCTGGCTCACACGGTGGAGACCGTCCTCTTCCGCGACCAACGAGTCCCCAAGGGGAAGATCAGCGTCAACGCCGAGCGCGGAGCGGTGTTCCTGCGGGGCGAGGTCGACCAGCCAGAGCTGATCCGCGACCTCGAGGAGCGGGCGCGCTCGATCGAGGGCGTGCGCAAGGTGGAGAACCTCCTCCACCTGCCGGGGACGCCGGCTCCGGCTCGGCGGGGAGGAAGGCTCCTCCGTGAGTGACTCGCCTGGGATGCCAGCCTGGCTTGCCCCCAGTCCGCTCTTCGAGGACCGGGTACACGCAGGGCACCTCTTGGCCACCGAGGTAGAGCGCCTGAAGCTGCCCGACCCGGTGGTCATCGGCCTCGCCCGGGGAGGCGTGATCGTGGCCGCCGAGGTCGCCCGCCGGCTGGGCGCTCCCCTCGACGTCTTGGCCGTGCGCAAGGTGGGTCACCCCTGGCAGCCCGAGTACGCCCTGGGCGCGGTCACCCCGGGCGGGGACGTGGTCTACATCCGCAGCCACGACGGCTTGAGCGACGAGGAGCTGGCGCAGGCGGTGGCCGAGGCCAAGCAGAAGGCAGACGAGCTCGACCGGCGCCTGCGCCCCGGTCGCCCGCCCATCGAGCTCGCTGGCCGCACCGCCCTTCTGGTCGACGACGGCCTCGCCACTGGCGCTACCATGGTGGCAGCCTGCCGCTTCGCCCGAAGCCGGGGGGCGCGACAGGTGGTGGTGGCCGTCCCTGTGGGAGCGGCCCAGAGCGTGCAGGCCTTGCGCCTGGAGGCAGACGAGGTGGTGTGCCCTCATCCTCTGGAAGACTTCATCGCCGTGGGAATCTGGTATCGATCGTTCGAGCAAGTAGACGACGAGGACGTCCTCCGCGTGCTCGAGGAGGCAAAGAGACGATGACCCCAGCAGTCGAGGAGCTCCTCCAGCAAGCAGAAGGGGACGGCTACGTGCGCCTGTCCCAGATCGAGGAGCTTGGCCTGGCCGACGAGGAGGCAGAGGACCTGTACGAGCTCCTCGAGGCGCGGGGCGTGGAGGTACGGGACGACCTGGGCCGGGAGGAGGCGCCCGCTGTCACCTACGCGAACGGCGACCTGGCCGAGGCGACGACGGACGCCCTCCAGCTCTTCCTCAACGAGGTGGGCCGCTACCCCCTCCTCACTGCCAGAGAGGAGGTGGAGCTGGCCAAGCGCATCGAGCGGGGCGACGTCGCCGCCAAGCACCGCATGATCACCTCCAATCTGAGGCTGGTGGTGTCCATCGCCAAGCGCTACCAGGGCCAGGACCTGTCTCTGCTCGACCTCATCCAGGAGGGAATCTTCGGGCTCATCCGGGCGGTGGAGAAGTTCGACTGGCGGCTCGGCTACAAGTTCTCCACCTACGCGACCTGGTGGATCCGACAGGCGATCCAGCGGGGCATCGCCAACCGGGCCCGCTCGATCCGCATCCCCGTCCACGTCGCCCAGCTCGAGCGTCGGATCGCCCGCGTGGAGCGGGAGCTGGCCGGCCGACTGGGCCGAGCCCCGACCGACGAGGAGATCGCCGAGGCGGCCGCTCTACCTCTCGACCAGGTGCTTACCGTGCGAGCGGCCCCACGCACGGTGGCCAGCCTCGACCGCCCTGTAGGCGAGGAGGAGGAGTCCGCCACCCTGGGCGAGTTCATCTCCTCGGAGGCAGCCGAGCCGGCGGAGGAGGTGCACATCAGCCTGCTCGCCGAGCGGCTGCAGGGAGCGGTCGCTGCCCTGCCCGAGGAGGAGCGGCGCGTGATCGAGCTCCGCTACGGCATCGGCGGAGGGGAGCCCCAGACGGCTGCTCAGACCGCCCGCCTCCTCGGCATCAGTCGGGCCCGGGTGGAGGAGATCGAGCGGGCGGCGCTGGAGCGGCTGTCCTTGGAGCGGGAGCTACAAGCTCTCCGGGAGGCAGCCTGACCGCATGGCCCGGCCGAGGACGCCCTTTGTCCGGCTGGAGCTGGAGCAGATCGTGGCCGAGTACCACCACCTGCGGGCCGAGCACCGCCGGGCCGGCCCCGAGAGCTCGGTCCGCAGGCGCATGGAGGCCCGGCTAGAGGAGCTCGACCGCCGCTTTGAGCGCCTGCTCGAGGAGTGGGTGCCGGAGGAGCGGCTGCGGCAGGCCTGGCGCGAGTACCTACACGGAGAGGGGCCCGAGCCGCCCGAGCCCGAGCCGATCCCGCCCCTCCTCTACAGGGGAAGGGCCGAGTCCGGCTCGCTGGTCGAGGTACGCGAGCGCTTCGACGGCGACTGCGACGTCCTCGTCGACGGGACGCTGGTGGAGCGGGTCTCGGCCGAGGAGCTGAAGAAGGAGAAGTGCGCTCCCCTCACCTTCCGCGTAGGCGAGGAGGAGTTCCACGAGGTATTCGCCGCCCCCGCGCCTGCCTTGGAGGCACTCCGGGCCTACTTCGCGAGCCCCGACGGGGAGCCCCCCTGGGAGCATGCCCTGGCTCTCGCCGCCGACGGGCTGGTAGACCGCACCTTCGCTCTCACCGCTCGCGGTTGTCGGTTTCTGGCTGCTCGGGAGGCGCGGCCATGAGCCCGGTCCGCATGGATGTGGTGCGGGTCGACAAGCCCCAGGATCTCAACCTCATCCTGGGTCAGTCCCACTTCATCAAGACCGTGGAGGACCTCTACGAGGCGCTGGCGGGAAGCTCGCCCCACCTGCGCTTCGGGATCGCCTTCTGCGAGTCGTCCGGGCCGCGACTCGTGCGACGGGCCGGGAACGACCAGGAGCTGGTCGAGCTGGCGGTGCGCAACGCCCTCGCCATCGGCGCCGGCCACTCCTTCCTCGTCTTCCTCCGCCAGGGCTACCCGGTGAACGTCTTGAACGCCATCAAGGCGGTACCCGAGGTCTGCCACATCTTCTGCGCTACCGCTAACCCGGTCGAGGTGGTGGTGGGCGTCACCGAGCAGGGGCGGGCGATCTTGGGGGTGGCGGACGGAGAGCCGCCGCTCGGGGTCGAGACCGAGGAGGACGTGTCCTCCCGGCACGCCCTGCTACGCACCCTTGGCTACAAGCTCTAGCCGATCCTGCCACGTAGTCTCGAGCGGCCTCGATCGGGAGACTCCCCGACGCCGCTTGGGCGCGCCTGGGCTTCGCTGCTCGTGCGCATGCTCTTGACGTGATCGTCGTCCTGGTGGCGGCGCTGATCCTGACCATACTTTTCGTCGTCGCCGGAGTCGGCTTTGGAGTCGGCTTTCCCCTGCCCCTCCTCCTCGTCGCCATCCTGGTCTGGCTCGGCTGCCACCTGGCACGGGGGTCGAAAGCCCGCGAGCGAGGAAACGGAGTCCCAAGGCAGGCCAGGGGCTCCCCAGGAGTTGGGAAGGGCTCCGGGCTCTCGTCGCTCTCACGACAGCCGCACGCCGGCCTTCCGGAGCTGCTCGGCGATGCGCAGGTAATCCTCGGTGAGGACGCGGGCGATGCTGTGGGGATAGCGTGCACAGGACGTACGCCTCCCTCCGCCCGCGGAGATTGGATCAGCTCGCGCTCGAGCTCGCGCCGGAGCTCGGCCTCGCTCAGCCCCAGAGCCGGGGTCTCCGTGCCTACCTTCGCCATCGTCTCCTCCGTGCCAGCGAGCGAGTACGCCCATCGTCCCCCTCGTGCCCGATCGCCGCATCGGACTTCGCCCCGATCGAGGCTCCGGGAAACCACGCAGGCGTAGCCCGCTCCGGCCAGGCATGATCGCTGGGTGGACAGAGGCGACTGGGATCGGCGCTGGGAGAAGCGGGCAGCCGAGGGTCGGCTCCATCCGGCGGAGATCCTCGCGGCCGAGGTAGCCGACCTCCGGCCCGGGCGAGCCCTCGACCTCGCCTGCGGCGCCGG
>PSLH01000040.1:0-17809 GCA_040289505.1 Thermoleophilia bacterium
CATCGTCTCGGCCGAGTCGCCGCGCGTCGGTGGCGACAGTGCAGGCGATCCGGGCGAGCGCCCCGAGCTTTGGGCCGAGCTCCTCGAAGGCACCGGCGGTCGCCGCCTCGACGGTCGGCACGAGCTCGACGGCGCCGCTCCGCTCCAGGAGGGCCATTGCATGGGCGGCGTGGGAATCCATGCAGAAAAAGCAGTGGTTCGCCGCCGAGACGGCCGCCGCCAGCATCTCCCGTTCCGCCCGGCTGATCGTCGCCCCCGGGTAGTCGTCGACGAGCAGAACGTCGGCCAGGCCCCGAAGGTGCTGTCCGAGGGCCGGCGTCAAAGCCATGACGGCGACGATCCCGGGTAGTTCCGGGAGCCCCTCAACGAGCGGGGTCTCCCGAGCTCGAGCGAGCCGTTCCTCATCTCGTGTCTTCATCTCTCCTCCGTTCGTGCTGGTCCGGGCGAACCCGCGATGGCTAGCGATCGGTGGGCGGCAGGACGCCGACAAGGAGCCAGCGCGTACCCGTCGCCCGCCGCATCGCGAACGTCAGATGGAAGGGCTCCGACCGCTGCTCGATGAGGTTGCCCCCAGCATCGTATGTCTCCTCGGTCACGGTGCCCGTCCCCGTGAAGCCGAGGCTCGACCCGGTCTGGACACCGAAGGGGACGAGGAGCGAGACCTCAAGGGTGTCAAAGCGGTAGCGCTCGATCGTCGTCCGGCCGCTCGCCTCGGCGTCGCGGAGTCGGGCCTGCATCTCGGCGAGCCGGTCGCCGTGGTCGACGACCGTGAGAATCGTCGGGTCACGACGCAGGAGCGCCTGAGCCTCAAGATCGAGATTCTCGGCGAGGGTCCGGACGACCGTCGCCATCTCCGGACCGGCGAGCTCGTGGTCCCAGTCGGCGACCTCTTGGCGGACGGTGAGCGGAGGCAGGGTTGAGGGGTCGACCGTCCGCGGGACGGAGGCAAGGATCTCCTCGACGTCGAGCCGGACGGGACCCCGTGCCGGCGCCCCGGCCGCGACGACCGCCGCCGTTCAGCCAGCGCCCACCACCGCGGCGCAGGGGCAAGCGAGCGCTATCGCCAGGGGTCGCATCGAAGAGGAGGTGCCGTCCTGCCGAGGCGGCAGCCTAACGCGAGCGCGGAGAGCGCGCTCAGGGAAGCGCGAAGGGAGCGCTGCGCAGGCTCGCGGGGGGCCCGGTGTTGACGGGGGCGGTAAGCCGCAGTGTGAAGCGGTACGGGCCCCGGGCCAGGCGGCGGGGAGGCAGGGCCACCACCGTGGGCGTCTCCGCGTGAGCTCGACCGCTCACGGCCAGCGTGGTCGAGCCCCGGGGGAGCTTCTCCAGCCTGAGCCGGTAGTTGCAGTCGATATCGCAGGTCAGGACAACGCGGAGGGGAAGGGAGCGCAGAGCCTGCCCCCGAGGGAAGGACACCTTCGCTCTCGGCGTTAGGGCGAGCCCTGGGCAGCGGGCGATCACCCCGCCCCGGACGTCGCGGGCGGCTTGGGCCACCGCCGGGAGGCTGGACTTGGGCGTCTCGTCGGGATAGTAGACGCCCGACTGCCAGCGGTCGAGGTCGCTCTCGTCGATGGCGTGGAAGACGAGGAAGGCGCGAACGTTGGGCTGGCAGAAGGCGAGGGCCATGGCCTCGCGGTAGTAGGCCCCTTGGGTCGCCTCGTCCACGGGCTTGGTGGTGGTCGGCTCCCTTCCCGTGTACAGGGGTGCCTTGGCCGGCGGGATCGCCGACTCCACCCCGAACTCCCCGTACACGATGGGCAGGGAGGAGCCGGGCTGGGGGGTGCCGTCGAACGCCTCGGCGAGGAGGGAGACGAGCTTGTCGTAGTCGGCCACGGCGATGGTCGTGGACTTGGGATGGACGAAGCTGGGAGGGGTGGAGGAGGTGTCCTGGTAGACGTGGATAGCGAGGGCGTCCATCACCGGCCGATCGCGGCCGCTGGCCCGATAGGAGGCGCCCATGGCCCGAATGAAGCCGGCGGGAGAGTGGGTGGGACGGACGCCCCCAGGACGGTCGGAGCCTCGGGGCGAGAGAGCACCTCCGATCACGGTCACTGCCGGCGAGACGGCCTTGACGGCGTCGTAGGCCTTGGCGAGGAGCGACAGGTAGGCGGCAGGGGCAGCGCTGGCGCCATTGCCGTCGAACTGGGGCATCCAGAAGCGGTTGAGGTTGGGCTCGTTGCCGACGATGATGTCGCGGAAGCTGGGGTAGTCGCGGGCGATGGCGGCGGCGTAGGCGGCGAAGTCGTCTTGCTCGGTGTCGGTGAGCGGCGTCGTGCGGCTGCCAAAGTTAGTCACGGTAACGAGCACCCGCATCCCTGTCAGCTGGGCAGCGGTGGCGAGGTTGGAGAGCGCCACCCGCTCGTCGGGGGTCGGCTCCCGCAAGCCCGGAGCCCAGACGGAAGTAACGCGGACAGCCCTAAAGCCGGCCATGCGCATGAGCTCCAGCTTGGCCTTGGCGGCGACCAGGGTAGGCTGCTTCACCTGGTCCTCGGCAGCCCCGATCACCATGGAGGGCCCGCCTGCTGCTGCCGGCCGAGCCAAAGCGAGAGCGACCGAGACGACGGCGAGGAGGCGACCCACAGGGGTACGATAGCCGCTGGCTAGGCTTGATCTCGTCATGTCTATCCAGGTCGAGGCTAGGCTAAGAGAGCTCCCCGCCAAGCCCGGCGTGTACATCTTTCGCGGCGAGGACGGCTCCGTCCTGTACGTGGGCAAGGCCAAGTCGCTCCGCTCCCGCGTGCGAAGCTACTTCCAGCGCGGAGGCGACGGTCGCCCGGGGACGTCCCAGCTCGTCCCCAGGGTGGGCGACGTGGAGACCATCGTCACCGCCTCCGAGGTGGAGGCGCTCCACCTGGAGCAGAACCTGATCAAGCGCTACAGGCCCCCCTTCAATATCCGCCTGCGCGACGATAAGTCGTTCCCGTACATCGCAGTAACCGTTGAGGACGAGTTTCCCCGGGTCATGTTCACGCGCGAGCGGCACCGTCGTGGCGTCGTCTACTTCGGCCCGTACGCGAGCGCGAAGAAGGTACGGGAGACCCTGGATGTGCTCAACCGGGCCTTCAAGTTCCGTCCCTGCGAGGGGCCTAAGCCGGGTCGGCGCTCGGGCGTTCCCTGCCTCGACTACCACATCGACCGCTGCCTTGCCCCGTGCGTGGGCTACGTCTCGGCCGAGGAGTACCGGCGCGTGATCGACGGCGTCATCGCCTTCCTGTCCGGAGACAGCCAACCCATCGTGCGCGAGCTGGAGGCGCGGATGCGGGAGGCGGCGGCGGCGGAACGCTTCGAGGAGGCAGCCCGCTACCGGAATCGGCTGACGGCCGTGCGCCACCTGGCAGAGCGGCAAGCCGCAGACACGAGGGCGGTGGCGAGCGCCGACGTCATCGGCGTAGCCTGCGCCGGGGAGCGGGCAGCGGTGCAGGTCTTCCCCCTGCGGGACGGCAAGATCGTCGATCGCTACAGCTTCCACCTGGAGAACGCCGGCGGCGACACGGCGGCCGTGGTGGAGGCCTTCTGCGTCGAGTACTACGGCTCCGCTCCCAGCGTGCCTCCCGAGATTCTCGTCCCCAAGGAGGCAGGCGATACCGCCGTTCTGGCCCAGTTCCTGTCCCAGCGCCGGGGGGCGCGGGTCGTGGTGCGAGCGCCCGCCCGGGGGGAGAAGCGGCGCCTGCTCGAGCTGGCCGTCCAGAACGCGAGGCTGGCGCTCGAGTCGGCGGCGGCGGAGGCGGAGCGAGGCCGGCTTCGGCGAGTGGAGGCCCTGGAGGAGCTGCGGGAGGCCTTGAACCTGGAGAGCCTCCCCTTGCGCATCGAGTGCTTCGACGTCTCCACGATCCAGGGCCAGGCGACGGTCGGCTCCATGGTCGTGTTCGAGGACGCCGTCCCCAAGCGGGCCCACTACCGCTCTTTCCTGGTGCGCGAGGTGGAGGGGCAGGACGACGTAGCGGCGCTAGCGGAGGTCATCCGCCGCCGGTTCGCCCGCGCTTTCGCCTCCCCGACCGGGCCCGAGTGGGACGAGTCCTTCTGCTCCCTTCCCAACCTCGTCGTGGTGGACGGGGGTAAGGGCCAGCTCTCGGCCTGCCTGGCCGCCATGGCTTCCTTCGACCTTCCTCGAGTGGCCGCGGTCGCCTTGGCCAAGCGGGAAGAGGAGGTCTTCCTGCCAGGGCGGCGAGAGCCGGTCGTCCTCGACCGCTCCTCGGCCGGGCTCCAGCTTCTGCAGCGGCTTCGGGACGAGGCCCACCGGTTCGCGCTCGGTCGCCACCGCCGCCGCCGGGATGCGGAAGGGCGGCGATCGCTCCTCGACGAGCTGGAGGGGGTGGGCCCCGCCAGGCGGCGGGCGCTGCTCCGGCACTTCGGCTCGGTGGAGGCCATCCTGGCCGCGAGCCAGGAGGAGCTGGAAGGGGTTCCCGGCCTGCCCGCCAAGACCGCCCGCTCCGTCTACGCCCAGCTCCACAAGGCAGGACGACCCTGAGCCGCCGCTCTCTCGCCCACGTCTAGGCCCTGGCGGCAGGGGTCGAGGTCGCTGCGCGACAGGGAGAGAGTCCCCGCCCCCAGCACCCTTCCGCTCGACCCTGGCCGCGCCCTCGTCGCCGCCTTCGTCCTCGCCACCAAGGAAGGCGACGTCCAGACGACGTGGTCTTCCCTCTCCGCTCTTCCGCGGCAGCGCGGGATGATTTCCGAGGTGCTCGCTCGCCGACAGGTCCTGCGGCTTCGCCGGGAGCTGGCGCCGCTCGTCGACGGCGACGCTCGCATCCTCGTGTCCGGGCCCGTCGCTTTCAGCGCGAGGGTAGCCCTAATACGGGGCTCTCGTGCCTCCGCGGTGCCGCTCTGCGGCGATGGCGGAGGCTGGAGGGCCGATCTCCTCTGCTCCTTCGTTCTCGCCGCTCTGCGGCCGCTGCCTGGGGTGCCTCTCCGGGTAGCGTGCGTGACAGCCAAGGCGAGGGCCGGAGGAGCGGCCAGCGTCTCCTGGATCGACGTCGACGGGGTTTTTCTCCTAGCTCGGGCGAGAATGGGTAGACGGGCTCTCGTCGTCTCCGACCTGCCGGCGCCCCTTTCCCCTGGCCGTCACGTCGCCCATCGCCTCCCGCGCGCGAGGACAAGACACTGCTGGAGAACATGGACGTTCCTCGCCCGCTAGCTGGTGCCTGCGCGCTCGCACGGTGACCGAGCGGAGCCGTGGCTACGACCCACCCTACGGGCCGGGCCGGCGCTGACCCCAGATGGGCCCTACGCCCCCACGGGGGACACGAGCACGAGGAGGCAAAGAAGCCCGACGGCGACGACGAGGATGCGCATAGCGTGAAGGTAGCGACGGCCTGTTATTTGCCCGTGAGCACCCCGTAAACATCTCGGGAGCGCGACGGTAAGCCCTGGGGCGCCGCTCCCCTTCTTGGGCCTAGGCTGGAGCCTCGGGGGAAACCATGTTTCCTCCGCGATCCCCCTTCGGGGCCTAGGCTGGGGCCTCGGGTTGCATGAACGGATATCGGTAGTCGGTGGGAGGCACGAATGTCTCCTTGATCGCCCGGGGGCTCGTCCAGCGAATGAGGTTCCACATGGAGCCCGCCTTGTCGTTCGTGCCCGAGGCCCGCGCTCCCCCGAAGGGCTGCTGCCCGACCACCGCCCCCGTGGGCTTGTCGTTCACGTACAAGTTGCCGGCGGCGTACATGAGTGCCTCCTCGGCCTCCTCGATCGCCTTGCGCTCGCGGGCGAAGACGGCGCCGGTGAGCCCGTAGGGAGAGGTCTTGTCGATGAGCTCGAGCGTCTCCTGCCAGCGCTTGTCGGGGTAGACGTAGGCGGTGACGATGGGGCCGAAGAGCTCCTCCCGAAGCAGCTTGTCGCCGGGATCGGTGGTCTCGATCACGGTCGGCTCGACGAAGTAGCCCTCGCTGTCGTCGCAGCCACCCCCGGCGATGATCCGCCGGCCGTTGGCCCGCGCCTCCTCGATCGCCTGCTTGTGCTTGGCGAAGGCGGCCTCGTCGATGACAGCGCCCATGAAGTTCTCGAAGTCGGCCACGTCGCCCATCCGGATGGAGCGCACCTCCTCGGCCAAGCGGCCGCGGGCGACGCGCCACAGCGACTCAGGGAGGTAGATGCGGGACGCAGCCGAGCACTTCTGCCCCTGGTACTCGAAGGAGCCGCGGACGACGGCCGTGACGAGGGCCTCGAGGTCAGCCGATGGGTGGGCGACGATGAAGTCCTTGCCGCCCGTCTCGCCCACGATGCGGGGGTAGTTCCGGTAGCGCTCGATGTTCTCGCCCACGGTCCGCCACATGGACTGGAAGACAGCGGTGGAGCCGGTGAAGTGGATGCCGGCGAGATCTGGGTTTCGGAGCACAGGGTCGCCTACGGCGGCCCCTGGCCCATACACGAGGTTCACGACCCCGTCGGGAAGGCCTGCCTCTTGGAGCAGGCGCATGAGGAAGTAGGCAGAGTAGGCGGCGGTAGAGGCGGGTTTCCAGACCACGGTGTTGCCCATGAGGGCAGGCGAGGTGGTGAGGTTGCCGCCGATGGCGGTGAAGTTGAACGGGCTGACCGCGAAGACGAAGCCCTCCAGGGGGCGGTACTCCATCCGGTTCCACACGCCGGTGACCGACAGGGGCTGCTCGGAGTAGATGCGCGCCAGGTAGTCGACGTTGAAGCGCCAGAAGTCGATGAGCTCGCAGGCAGCGTCGATCTCTGCCTGATGGGCCGTCTTCGACTGATTGAGCATGGTGGCGGCATTGAGCGTGGCCCGCCAGGGGCCGGAGAGGAGCTCTGCTGCCCTGAGTAGCACGGCGGCTCGCTCCTCCCAGGGGGTCCGCGACCACTCCCGCCAGGCATCGGCTGCGGCCGCGATCGCTTGCTCCACCTCCGCAGGTCCTGCTTGGTGCACGTCTGCCAGGACCTGGTGCCTGCGGTGGGGCATCACAGCGGGGAAGGTTCGTCCCGTGCGCACCTCCTTACCCCCGATGATGCAAGGGATGTCGAGCCGCTGCCCTTGCATCTCGCTCAAGCGCTGCCTCAGCTCCTGTCGCTCCGGCGTCCCTGGAGCGTACGAGCGGACAGGCTCGTTCTGGGGAGCGGGCGGCCGGAAGATGCCGTGAGCGCTCACGGAACGATTGTAGAGCGGGCGCGTGGCCTGGCGCACGTACGGCACGGAGCCCCGCGCGGCCCAGGGGAGATCTACGCCGTAGACGGCCGCCTCGTCTCCCACGAGCTGCCCCCGTGGCCTTTTCCCCAGGGGCCACCCCGTGCCTCCTCCCGGTTCCAGCCTAGCGTGGGAATCGTCACAGGTGGGAAACGAGACCGTGTCGGAAGCGTGACAGTCGTCGAGCGCCCGGAGCGGCTCTCCTGCTTCTTTGCCGGGGGCGACCGTCGCTGGCCGAGGTGGAGCTCGACCTTGGGCGGTGCTCTTCCTTTCCCGCGCGCCTGTCCGATGCCTTGCGCACCGGTTCCTACGACCAGACGGTGACCTACGGCGGGCGTCCCGCTCTGGCCGGCCGGCCGGGCGCCTACAGGGCAGCCGGGACGCTCTGCCCCCGCAACCGCTTTCCCAATTTCTTTCCCAACCCTCCTTCCCTGCCACCGAGTGGTCGCCGACGGTGGCCTCGGCGGGCTCGGCGCGCTGGGGGTGGAGTACGAGCGGGCGGCTCCTCGTCCTCGAGGGGGCTCTCGTGCCCGAGAGGTCCTCCCCGCGGTAGAGTTGCCGCGGCAGCGAGGAGGAGGGCGAGAATGGCAGCTATCCGGGTAGGCATCAACGGTCTTGGGCGCATCGGCCGGAACTTCCTGCGCGCCCACCTCGAGCGGGGCGGGGACTTCGAGGTCGTGGCGGTGAACGACATCGGCGATACCCTCACCATGGCTCACCTGCTCAAGTACGACTCTGTGCTCGGCCCTCTGCGGGCCGCCGTCGAGGCGAGCGAGGACGCGATCACGGTCGACGGCCACCGCATGCTCAAGCTGGCCGTGCGCGATCCGGGTCAGCTCCCCTGGGCCGATCTGGGGGTGGAGGTGGTCGTCGAGTCGACCGGCCTCTTCACCAAGCGGGCGGAGGCAGAGTCGCACCTCACTGCTGGCGCCAAGAAGGTGGTGATATCTGCTCCTGCCACCAACCCGGACGTGACGATCGTGCTTGGGGTCAACGACGATGCCTTGGACCCGCAGGCGCACGCCATCATCTCCAACGCCTCCTGCACCACGAACTGCGTAGCCCCCATGGCCAAGATCCTGCACGAGACCTTCACCATCGAGCAGGGCTTCATGACCACGGTGCACGCCTACACGAACGACCAGCGGGTGCTCGACCTCCCGCACTCTGACCTCCGGCGAGCCCGTGCTGCCGCCATCAACCTCATCCCCACCTCCACTGGAGCGGCTCGCGCAATCGGCCTCGTCCTTCCCGAGCTCAAGGGCAAGGTCGACGGCATGGCCATGCGGGCGCCCGTCCCCGATGGGTCGGTCGTCGATCTCGTGGTGCGGGTGGCTAAGGAGACAAGCATCGAGGAGGTGAACGCCGCCTTCGCTGCCCGAGCCGACCAAGGCTCCCTGGCCGGCATCCTCAAGTACACGGACGAGCCCATCGTGTCCAGCGACGTCATCGGCTCGCCCTACTCGTGCATCTTCGACAGCCAGCTGACCATGGTGTCGGGGACGCTGGTCAAGGTACTCGGGTGGTACGACAACGAGTGGGGCTACTCGTGCCGGCTCGTCGACTTGGTGGATCGCCTGGCTCGGCGGTGAGGATCCCTCGCTCCGTCGAGACGGCGAGCGTAGAGGGAAAGCGCATCCTCGTCCGCGCCGACCTCAACGTCCCCCTGGAGGGAGGACAGGTTGCCGACGATACCCGCATCCGGGCCTCGCTTCCCACCTTGCAGTATCTGCTCGATCGGGGGGCGACGGAGGTAGCCGTGTGCTCCCACCTCGGCCGCCCCAAAGGGCCCGACCCTGCCTACTCGATGGCGCCAGTCGAGGCCAGGCTCAAGGAGCTCCTTCCCGACGAGCGGCTGATCGTGCTGGAGAACACCCGCTTCCATCCGGGGGAGACGGCAAACGACCCTGCCTTCGCTCAAGAGCTGGCGCGAGGCAGGGACATCTTCGTCAACGACGCCTTTGCCTCAGCGCACAGGGCCCACGCCTCGACGGTGGGAGTGGCCTTGATCCTCCCCGCGTACGCAGGCTTCCTCCTCTTGGCCGAGATCGACCACCTAGGCCGCCTTCTGGGCGAGGTGGAGAGGCCGTTTGTCCTTGTGGCCGGAGGCGCCAAGGTGGAGGACAAGGTCGGGGTGCTGCGCAACCTCGGCTCCCGCGCTGACGCGGTGCTCGTGGGCGGGAAGATGGCCGTAGAGCTGGCCTCGTTTTCCCCGCTGGAGGGGGTCGAGCTGGTGCTGCCTATGGACGCGGTGGCTGCAGCGCGGCTTGCTCCCGATGCCGAGGCCCGCGTCGTCCCCGCCGGCCAGGCGCCCCCTGGGTGGCTCGAGCTCGATATCGGGCCCCAGACGCGGGAGGCGTTCGCCTCCCGCATCCGCCAGGCGCGCACGATCTTCTGGAACGGGCCCATGGGCGTGTTCGAGTGGCCGCGCTTCGCCGAAGGCACGCGGGCAGTGGCCCAGGCCGTGGCCGAGGCCGACGCCTACTCGGTGGTGGGCGGAGGCGACTCGGTACGCGCCATCAACGAGCTCGGCCTGGCCGACCAGGTGAGCTGGGTCTCGACCGGAGGCGGCGCCTCCCTGGAGTTCCTTGAGGGGAAAGAGCTCCCCGCCCTCGCCGTCATCCCCTGAAGCGGGGTCAAAGCGGGGTCAAGTCTTGCATTAGGGCGTAAGGAGAACGGCGCAGCGGCCACCACTCGCCCTGGGCAAAGAATCCCCCTAGCTTGGCCCTGCCCTGAGGCTGGCCAGAAACGGCGGAATACGGGACGGCGAGGCCGGAGGCATCGCCCTGCCGGCCCCGTCCTCGTTCTGCCTTCGACCGTCCCGGCGTCCTGCCTGAGGCCTCCTTACTCCACGTCCGCCGCCGGGGCTCCGACTGCCACCTTCTCCCCGGGGATGCCATCGAGGGAGTGCCAGCGTGCCGACAGCCTCTCTGCCACCTCGGGCATGGTCGTGTACTCCATCTCGCCCAGGGGCAGGCGCTCGGGCTCGAACGGCCCCATCCGCCGCATGTAGTCGGTCACCTCCAGAGCGATCTGGCGGGCGCGATCGAAGGAGATGTCGCCTAGCATATCGCGGGGCCCCACGAGCTTGCCGTCAGCGACCTGGAATCCCATGCCCACCACCCGCGGCGGGCCGTCGAACCGGGCCGGCGTCGAGTCCTCGAGCGAGGTAGGCATGAGAGGGCCGTGGTGGGAGCCGCGCATCCACCCGGCGACGATGTGGGGGTAGGCGAACGGCTCAAGCACCTCGCCCACCGCCGGTAGGCCAGACTGGCAGCGCACGATCATGATCGGGTCGTCCTTGCCCACGTATCGCCCGGCGATGAGCGCCAGTCGGGACGTCGAGGTGACCGCGCAGGGCTCGCCGCGGTTGTCCTTGCGAAAGACGTGCTTGATGACGAACCGGGAGGGGGTGCCGATGTACACGAGCAGGTCGTAGAGATCCTGCGGACACTCGAACATGGCTCCCTTGTTCTCGAAGAGATCGTGCACCTCGATCACGAACCCGTCGTGCATCTTGGGGTCGATCACGAGGCCGGCGGTGTTGAAGGGGTCGCAGAACATCTTGTACAAGGGGAGGTTCCAGGCCCCGGGCTCCGTCTTGTCGGCGGCGAACACGATGATCGGCTCGGAGGGTCGCTCCTCGATCTCCATCTCGGCCACTCCGGGGCCAGCGCCGCGGATGTTTCCGGAGAACGCGTCCGCCAGGAGATCCTGGCCCGCTCCGTACAGGTGGAGCCGCTTGGCAACCTCGGTCGCAGCCTCGAACACCTCCCACGCGAAGCGGTGCACGTCCTCGGCGTCCACGCCGTGGCGGTGCGAGAGGACCATGTTGAGGTCGTCTCCGGCCTTGTTCACCTTGCCGTCGACGAGCAGGCCCGACGCCACCGCCTGAGCCACCTTCTCCTCGGCCACCGCCAGCATCTCGGGGTGGACGTCGGAATGACCGACGTAGCCGCCCACGTCGGCCTTGATAGCGCTAATCGTGATTTTTGCCATTTGCTCTACCTCCGTTCGGTTCCTAGGGAGGATATTCGTCCGCGGCCCTATTGTTCGTCGCCAGTGGCCATCGACCAGCTGGACGGTACCTCCACCTCGAGAGGGACGCTCCGCCTCGCCTGGGCCCGCAAGGGCAGGTTCCCCGAGGAGCAAGACGCCCTCGTCATCATCGAGGAGTCGGGCCAGCCTGTCATCCGCGCCAAGTACTTCGGGGGCCGACCCTCGGCCAGGATCCCGCCCTGGATCGAGGCCGGCGTGGCTCGAGATGACGAGGGCTTCCTGCGAGAGCTAGTGGCCATCCTCGCCCAGCTCCTTCCCCCTGGAGGCCGGCTCATGGTGGTCTACGGGGACGACGAGACCGAGCGAGGCCTCAAGCGAGGCTTTCCCCCGGTGGTCACCCCGCTCGGGGCTGCCCTCTACGCCGCCGGCTGCACCTGGCTCAAGGACTGGTACTACCCAGAGGGTTGGAGCGAGGGCGAGCTCAAGCTGCAGGGGAACAAGCCCGTCTCCGAGGAGGCTCGACAGGCGGGCCTTGCCTCGCTCTGCCAGGAGGTGAGGCGGTGGCTCGCCGGCGAGAGAGAAGACGACGAGCTCGTCCGGCGCGCGCGCCAGCGCGCCTCGGCTCTCTTTGGGGAGTAGGATCCGCAGCCGTGATCGTGGCCGGCAACTGGAAGATGCACAAGACGCTGGCCGAGCTCGACCAGTACTACGCCGAGCTCGAGCCGCGACTGGCCGGGATCGAGGGCGTTCGGGTGATCGTCTGTCCCCCCTTCCCCTTGCTGCGAGAGGCAGCTCGGCGCTCGGTGGAGGTGTACGCCCAGAACGTCCACTGGGAGGAGGAGGGGGCGTTCACCGGCGAGGTGTCGGCGCGGATGCTCCTCGACGCCGGGGCCCGCGGCTCCATCGTGGGCCACTCGGAGCGGCGGCAGTGGTTTGGGGAGACGGACGAGGCGGTGGCCTCCCGGGCCCGCCGCGCGCTCGCCGCTGGCCTAGGCGTGATTGCCTGCGTGGGGGAGACCGAGGAGGAGCGAGAGCGGGGCCAGACCGAGGCAGTCCTCCGCCGCCAGGTCTCCGTCCTTGCGCCCCACGAGCGACTGGCCATCGCCTACGAGCCGGTCTGGGCGATCGGCACGGGGAGGACGGCTACCCCCGAGCTGGCCCAGGAGGCGCACGCCTTCATCAAGTCCCTGATCGACGCGCCCGTCCTCTACGGAGGATCGGTCAAGCCCGAGAACGCCGAGGAGCTGCTCGCCCAGCCTGACGTCGACGGCGCCCTCGTGGGCGGGGCCTCCCTCGATCCTCGGGCGTTCGCCGACATCTGCCGGATCGCGGCCAAGCTCGCCGCTCAGGCGTGACCGACCGGGTGGGCCCCTTTCCGCTCGTCTGCCTCGTCGTTCTCGACGGCTGGGGATGCGCCCCCCCGGGCCCGGGGAACGCCATCGCCTTGGCTCGCACGCCGGTGTTCGACGACCTCTGGCGGCGCTACCCGCGCGCCACGCTGGAGGCCTCGGGAGAGGCAGTAGGTCTCCCCCCTGGCCAGATGGGGAACTCCGAGGTGGGACACCTGACCATCGGGGCCGGGCGGCGCCTCTACCAAGACCTTATGCGAGTCAACAAGGCGATCGAGGATGGGTCGTTCTTCGTCAACCCAGCCTTAGTGGGGGCGGTCGAGCGCGCTCGGGCCCGGGGCGGCAATCTCCACCTCCTTGGCCTCGTCTCCTACGGCGGGGTCCACTCCCACATCGACCACATGCGGGCGCTGCTCGAGCTAGCCCACCGCCACGGGATGGAGGAGCGGACGTTCATCCACGCGTTCACTGACGGCCGGGACGTCTCCCCGCACGCGGCAGCCAGCGACTTGGCCGAGCTTCCTGGCGAGCGCATCGCCACCGTCTGCGGCCGCTACTACGCCATGGATCGGGACACCCGCTGGGAGCGGACGCGGCGGGCCTTCCAGGCCATCGTCGAAGGGAAGGGGGCTTTCGGCGCGGACCCGGTAGCCGAGGTGCGCCGGAGCTACGAGCGGGGGGTGACGGACGAGTTCATCGAGCCGGTCGTGATCGAGGGGCGCCCTCGGCTCGTTCCTGGCCGAGACACCGCTATCTTCGTGAACTTCCGCCCCGATCGTGCCCGCCAGCTCGCTCAGCTCCTCCTGGAGGCAGGGGTCGATCTGACCACCATGACCCGGTACCGGGACGACTTCCCCTGCCCGGTGGCCTTCCTCGAGCAGGACGTAACGGACACGTTGGCCGAGGTGCTGGCCCGGGCCGGCCTGCGCCAGCTGCATGTCGCCGAGACGGAGAAGTACGCCCACGTTACCTACTTCTTCAACGGCGGTCGCGAGGAGCCGTGGGAAGGCGAGAGGCGCATCCTCATTCCCTCTCCTCGCGACGTTGGCACCTACGACCGCAAGCCGGAGATGGCGGCGGCCGAGGTGGCCCGGGCGCTGGCCGAGGAAGTGGGGCACGGGTACGCCTTCGCCATCGTCAACTTCGCCAACCCGGACATGGTGGGCCACACGGGCGTCATCCCGGCCGTCGTCCGAGCCGTGGAAGAAGTCGACCGCTGCCTGGGAGAGGTGGTGGCGGCGGTGGAGGCGGCAGGCGGCATCTCGCTCGTGACCGCCGACCACGGCAACGCCGAGCAGCTCCTGGAGGACGACGGACGAAGCCCCCACACCGCCCACACCACCAACCCGGTCCCGCTCGTCGTCACCCACCGGAGCCTGACCCTGGCCCAGCGCGGCGAGCTAGCGGACCTCGCTCCCACCACGCTCTCCTTGCTCGGCCTTTCCCCGCCTCCGGCCATGACCGGGAGAATCCTCGTAAGCATCCGGTAAAAGGAAGGAAAGCGCCTCTGCATACCTGTATCGCGGGCATGCAGCGAGCTATACTCGCCCCGCTTTGTCTCTTCCCCAACCAGACCCCGGCGTCCTCCGCAGGGCCCAGCGGGGAGACGAGCGCGCCTTCGCCATCATCGTGCGCGCCTACGAGACCCCGGTCTTCAACTACATCCTCCGGCTGGTGGGGGATCGCACGCTGGCCGAGGACCTCACCCAGGAAGTGTTTTTGCGGGTGTTCCAGGGCCTTCCCCGCTTCTCGCTCCGCTGCCGGTTCACGACCTGGCTCTTCCAGGTCACGAGGAACCGGGTCTTGGACGAGCTGCGGGCCAGCGAGCGCCGACCCCGAGCCCTGGCGCGGCTCGAGGACTCGCCGCGCCTGGAGGCGGCTGAGGCGCCCATCGAGCAGGTGGAGGCGATCGACGCCGTCTGGCGGGCCGTGCAGGCGCTCAATCCCGACCTCAAGATGGCCCTCCTGCTTCGCGACGTCGTCGGTCTTTCCTACCTCGAGATCGCGGACACGCTGGAGGTCACCCTGGCCACGGTCAAGTGGCGGATCCACAAGGCCCGGGAGGAGGTGCAGCTGGCCCTGGCCCGGGAGGGGATCACGTACGGCGAGGCGGCAGCGAGGGGAGAGGTGGTCGCTCTGAGCCCAGCTCCCGGGGGCTAGACGCCGGCCGCAAGGCGGGCTGCCAAGCCCTCGGGGAGCCGAGCTCGGCGGACCGCTGCCTGGGCCCGAGCGACGTCGTAGGCGACCCGGCGGTGCCAGGCCTGGCCGGCCGAGAAGTCGACCAGAAGCCAGGACGCCCTGGGATCCCCGTCCCGAGGCTGACCCACCGAGCCAGGGTTGAGGAGCCAGCGCCCGGAGGCGAGGTCGGATATCGTGCCCTCGGGCGCATGGCCTCCGCCAAGACGCCCTCCCTGAAGCTGAATCGCGAGAGGGACGTGGCTGTGCCCGACCAGGACGAGAGGTCGAGAGGAGGCCTTGATGGCGGCTAGGGCGGCCTCAAAGGTGAGGACGTACCCCCAGATCGGGTCGCGGGGGCTGCCGTGAAAGAGGCTAGCCTGCGGAAGCTCGGCGCTGGGAACGAGGGAGGAGAGCCACCGCCGGCTCTCCTCGTCGAGCACGCCTCGCGCCCACCGCGCCGCCACCGCCGCCTCTGGGGCGAACTCCGCCAGGTCGATCGCCCCCAAGACGCCCAGGTCGTGGTTTCCGACCAGGGTCACTTGGGCCGAGGCCCGCACTTTCTGGCAGCACTCGCTCGGCCAGGGCCCGTAGCCGACGGTATCGCCCAGGCACCACACCCCGTCGGGGCGCTCGCGGGCGATCTCCTCGAGGACGCGCTCGAGAGCAGGGAGGTTGCCGTGAACGTCGGAGATGACGGCGACGCGCATGGGAGGGGAGGAGGTCACCTTACTTCGCCTGCGCGAGCGATCGGGTAGAGACTGTCCCTCCGGGCGCGCCCGGCCTAGGATCCCAGCGTGCGAGAGATCACTCGCCTGCGCCAAGCGGCCCTTGCGACTGGGGCTTTCGCCCTGCTCCTTATCGCCGGGACCGTCGGCTACGCCCTGATCCTGGGCGAGAGCCTGTTCGACGCCCTCTACCGCACCATCATCACGGTCTACACGGCCGGGCTCGTCAGCGCTCCCCAGAGCGTCGGCGGCAAGCTCTTCACCATCGTCCTCGTGGTTTCGGGTGTGGCAATCTTCCTCTACGTCTTCACCCTCATCACCGAGCTGGCGGTGAGCGGCACCATCGAGGGCGCCTGGCAACGACGGAGGATGCGAAAGCGCGTGGACCGGCTACACGATCACTACATCATCTGTGGCTACGGCCGGGTGGGCCGGCGGGTGGCGATGGAGTTCCGCCAGGCGGGCGTGCCGTACGTCGTGGTCGACTTCAGCGAGGACGCGGTGGCGGCGGCCAAGGAGCGGGATGACCTCCTCGTTCAAGGGTCGGGGACCAAGGACGAGAACCTCATCGCCGCCGGCATCGAGCGGGCCAAGGGGCTCGTCGCCTCCAGCGACTCCGACGTCGACAACCTCTACATCGTCCTCTCTGCTCGAGCGATGCGCCCCGATCTCCTCATCGTCGCCCGCGCTGCCAGCGAGGACGCCGCCGCCAAGCTGCTGCGGGCGGGGGCCGACCGAGTCGTTCAGCCCTACAGCACCGCCGGCCAGGAGATGGCCAAGCTGGTGCTGAAGCCAGAGGTGGCCGCGTTCTTAGAGATGGTCTCCTCGCACGGCGGGCCTGACCTTCGCTTCGAGGAGATCGAGGTCACCGCGGATTGCGGCCACTGCGGCAAGTCCATCCGCGACCTGCGCATCCGGGCTACCACCGGGGCCCTCGTGGTGGGGCTGCGCCATCCTGACGGCGGGTTCGAGGTCACCCCCGATCCCGATCTGCCGCTGCAGCCAGGGGACGTCCTCATCGCCATGGGCACCGAGTCGGAGCTGCGGGCCCTGGAAGAGCTGTTCGCCCCCGCTAAAGCCGTTGCCCGCTAGCGGGCGTCCTCGAGCGCTCGTCCGGCTGGAGGCGGAGCTTGCCGCTCTCCTGGGCGCCCCGGTGGAGCTGGAGCGGCCGACGAAGGCAGAGCACGGCGATCTCGCCACCAGCGCCCCCCTGCGCGCGGCCCATGGAAAGAGGCGCCCGCCGCGGCAGGTAGCAGAGGAGCTGGCGGCGAGGGCGCAGGCGCTGCCCCAGGTAGCGCGGGCCGAGGTAGCTGGGCCAGGGTTCGTCAATCTCTGGCTCGCTCCGGACTGGTTCGGCGAGGCCCTGGCCGAGATCCTGGAGGCGGGAGAGGCCTACGGGGCGGGCTCGGCCGAGCGGCGGGAGCGGATCCAGGTCGAGCTCGTGTCTGCCAACCCTACCGGCCCTCTCACGGTGGGCTCGGCCCGCAACGGGGCCTACGGCGACTCCGTCGCCCGCCTGCTCGAGTTCGCTGGCCACGAGGTGGAGCGGGAGTACTACTACAACGACGTGGGCCGCCAGATCGACCTCTTTCGGGAGTCGGTGGAGGCCCGCCGGCGGGGGGAGGAGCCGCCCGAGGACGGGTACCGGGGCGCCTACATCGACGAGCTCGCTCGTCGCCAGGGCGATCCTGTCGAGCTCATGATGGAGGAGATTCGACTCGAGCTCGAGCGCTTCCGCGTCCACATCGACAGCTTCGTACGCCAGGCCGAGATCGAGGCCAAGATCCCCGAGGCGCTCGCCGCCCTCGATACCTACGAGGCGGAGGGGACGCTGTGGGCGCGGACGAGCGCGTACGGCGACGACAAGGACCGCCCCCTTGTCCGCTCGAGCGACGGCAGCTACCTCTATTTCGCCGCCGATGTCGCCTACCTGAAGGACAAGATCAGCCGCGGCTTCGACCGCGTCATCTACGTCCTGGGCGCGGACCACCACGGGTACGTGCGCCGGCTGCAGGCAGCGGCAGCCATGCTCGGCTTCGACCCTGGTCGGGTAGAGGTGCTCATCTACCAGCTCGTCCACCTGAGCGAGCGAGGGGAGGCGCGGCGGATCTCGAAGCGTCGGGGGGACGTCGTATTCCTGTCCGAGCTGGTGGAGAAGGTGGGGGTGGACGCGGCCCGCTGGTACCTCGTCTCCCGTGGTCACGACCAGGCGATCGAGATCGACGTCGACCTGGCGGCCGAGCAGACGCAGAAGAATCCTGTGTACTACGTTCAGTACGCCCACGCTCGCATCGCCGGCATCATGCGCAACGCCGGAGGGGCGGCAGCGTCGGCGACGCCTCCGCCCGAGCTGGCCGTGGAGGAGCGCGACCTCGTGAAGCGCCTGGTCGAGTTTCCTGGCGTGGCAGCCGAGGCAGCCGAGCGGCGGGCCCCGCACG
>PSLH01000041.1:0-17748 GCA_040289505.1 Thermoleophilia bacterium
TGGCTTGCCGCACCACCGCCGGCACCGTGGCCAGACCCGCCTCCCGCGCGGCTCGCCAGCGCCGCTCGCCAGCGATGAGCTCCCATCCGCCACCTGGCCGCGGTCGTACGACCACCGGCTGGACGATGCCTTGGCGACGAATCGACGCAGCCAGCCCCGTCGTTGCTTCCCCGTCGAGGTGGCGGCGGGGCTGGCGGGGGTTGGGGTGGATCGCCTCGACCGGCAGGTAGGCGAGATCGGCCTGGTTTGCTCCTCCGATGAGGACATCCAGGCCCCGGCCCAAACCCCGGCGAGATCCTCTGCCTTGCTCAGGAACGCTCGACAAGCTCCATCGCCACCTTCCAGTACGCTTCGGCCCCGCTCGACCGCCGGTCGTAGGCGATCGCGGGCAGGCCGTAGCTGGGCGCCTCTGCCAGCCGCACCGAGCGGGGCACGGACGTCCGGAAGACCAGGGCGCCGAGATGGCGCCTGACTTCCTCCTCGACGTCCACAGAAAGGCGGGTGCGGCGGTCGACCATGGTGAGGAGGATCCCTGCCACTTGAAGTCGAGAGTTAAGACGAAGCCGCACCAGCTCCAGCGAGTGGAGAAGCTGGGTCAGCCCCTCCAGAGCGTAGTACTCAGCCTGCACGGGCACGAGCACGCGGTCGGCGGCGACGAGCGCGTTCACCGTGAGCGGGCCCAAAGACGGCGGACAGTCGAGGAAGACCGCGTCGAAGCCTGCTGTCGCCTCTGCCAGCGAGCGGGCGAGGAAGCGCTCGCCGTCCTCCCGCCGCGCGAGCTCGACCGCTGCCCCAGCCAGCTCGGGACGGGCCGGAACGAGGAAGAGGTTCGGGAAGCGAGTGGGCTTGGCGAGGTGAGAGAGGGAGGCGCCGTCGAGCAGGTCGTAGCTCGACCGCCCGTTGGCGCGATCGCCAAGCCCTGAGGTCGCGTTGGCTTGGGGGTCAAGGTCGATGACGAGCGCTCGCGCGCCAGCCTCGGCCAAGCAGGCGGCCAGGTTGATGGCGGTGGTCGTCTTGCCCACGCCCCCTTTCTGGTTGGCGACCGCGTACACCGTTCCTCTCCAGCCAGACACAGCTCCATTGTTTCCAGACAGACGGACGACACCCTTCAGGCGAGAGGCCGCTTGCGAGCCATGCCCGGGCGCCGGGGGAAGCCAGGCGGAGTCGGAGCCACCTTGCGCACGACGGCGAGCCCTGAGGAGAACTCAGGGCTCGCTCCCCCGAGCTTCTCGGCCGCGCGAGCAAGCCCTGCCAGGTCGGTTGAGGACCCTACGAACAGAATGGCAGCGCCTCCGCAGGCCACCAAGGGAAGGCACCACTCCAGCGCCACCACCGGCGGAGCAAGCGCCCGGGCCACGGCCACGCCGTAGGTCTCGAGCGGCTGCTCCTCGGCCCGTCCCCGCACCACCCGCACGTTGGCGAAGTCGCGAGCGACTCGCTCCAAGAAGGCGGCCTTGCGCTTGCTCGACTCGAGCAGCACGATCTCTCGCTCGGGGAGGCATGCAGCCAAGGGAAGCCCCGGAGATCCTCCCCCGGAGCCGACGTCGACCACGGCGCCGGGAAACTGCCGCACGGAGTCGACCGCGCGCAGGCTCTCTTCCACGTGGACGCGCCAGGCCAGGGCAGGGTCGCGTATTCCGGTCAGGCCGGGCGTGCTCACAAGCTCGTGCAGCCAGCGCGCGAGCCGGGGGTCCGAGCTCACTCGCCTGCCGGGACGATCACCACTCGACGGTACGGCTCCTCCCCCTCGCTCCGCGTCTCCACTCCCTCCCAGTCGCGGAGAGCGAGGTGCACGATCCGCCGCTCAGCCTGGGTCATTGGCTCCAGAGCGACCGACTGCCCCGTCCTCTGAGCCCGCTGAGCTTCCCGCTGGGCGAGGCGAGACAGCCGTGCCTGACGGCGGGCGCAGTACGAAGCGGCGTCCACGGTCACGACCCTGCGCGGCTCCTCCTGAAGACGGCGAGCGACCGCCGCCACCACCACCTGGACGGCATCGATCGTCCGCCCTCGCCGGCCGATAAAAAGCCCGGCTCCTTCCCCCTCCAACGACACGACCACCGAGGCCTCGTCTTCCCGCAGCTGGAGGGAGCAGGCTGCGCCCAGAGCCGAGCCGATGGCCAAGACGACCTCTCGCACCGTCCGAGCCAGGGCCGTCTCTTCGTCCTCCCGCTTTCGGCTCAGCCGAGCACGGACGCAGGCAGGACTCGTCCCCACGCCCAGAAGGCCGCGCGCTCCCTCGCGAACTACCTCGAACACTACGCGATCGCGGTCAAGGCCGGGGAGGCGCTCCTCCAAGGCGCGCAGGGCACGCCACTTCGCCTCGCCCACGCTCTCGCCCACAGCCTCGACCTCGAGCTCTTGCTCCCGCTCCTCGCTCACCGGCGCGCTCCCTTCTTCTTGCGCCTCACTCGCCGGGGAGCGGCGGTCGCCGCTGGAGCAGGCTTGGGCGCTGGCTCAGGACGTCGGGCCCCGTCCCCGCCTCCTTCCTCGCCCTTGGGGGGAACGCGGGACGTGCGCTTGGCCGGCGCCACCCTCGTCCGTGGGACAAGCCGCCGCGTCACGAGACCTTGGCCGACCGTCCACAGGTTGGTCGTCACCCAGTAGAGCACCAGCCCCGCCTTGAAGTTGACGATGAACGGGATGAAGACGAACGGCAACGCCAGCATGAGCGCGCGCTGGGTCTTGTCCATGGTGGTGGACATGAAGTAGGTGGAAGAGACCTGGCTAGCGACGTAGATCACCACGAGGAGCGGCCCCCACCCCACCGTGACCTTGTCGGTGATGTCGATGAGGCCCAGCCAGCTCAGGTCGTCTGTCCTCGGCGCCGTCTTCTCGAAGTTCTTGAGGACGAAGAAGAGAGCGATGAAGACCGGGATCTGGAAGAGGATGGGGAGGCAGGAGGCAGCCGGGTTGATCTTGTTCTCCCGGTAGAAGCGCATCAGCTCCTCGTTCATCCTCTGGCGGTCGTGCTTGTACTTGCGCTGGATCTCCTTCATCTCCGGGGCATGGCGCTGGAGGTTCTGCATGGAGTGGATCTGGCGCACGGTGAGAGGGACAAGGAGGATGCGCACGATGACGGTGAGGGCGACGATCGACCAGCCCCAGGGCAGCCCCACCGTCCCGTGCGGCCCTAGCCACTCGAGCACGTGGCGGAGGACGCTCTCGAGGGGAGAGAGAACGCCGGCGACGATCACCGACCCACCTCGGCTCGATCCTGCCCCTTGGGGCGAAAGAGAGTGCGGTCGCGTACGTAGTCCACACCGCCGTAGCTCCAGGGGTTACAGCGCAGAAGCCGCCAGGCAGCGAGGATCGAGCCGCGCACGAGCCCGAGCTCCCGCAGCGCGTCGATGGCGTACCGGGAGCACGACGGGTGGTACTTGCAGGTGGTAGGAAAGAGAGGGCCAATCAGGGAGCGCCAGGCGTAGACGAGAGCGATGGCTGCGTACTTCACGCGCCAGCCGCCTTCCCCAGCACCTCGTCGAGGCGCTCTCCCAACCAGTCTGCGCCGCGGGCTTCCGCCGCCTCGATCAAGCCCTCGCGGACGACGAGGACGTAGTCTCGACCAGAGGGTATCCGGTCGAGCCGGGCTCGCCACAGCTCCCGGAGGCGGCGCTTGATGCGGTTTCGCGCTACCGCTGTGCCCGTGCTCTTGGGCACCGCCAGGCCCAGGCGTGGCTCATCCCCATCCTCCTCCCGAGTAAACCAGTGCAGGACGAGGTAGCGGGTAGACACCGAGCGACCCCGGCGGTACACAGTGTCGAAGTCCTGCGAGCGGGTTAGACGGTAGCGGCGGTGCATACGCTGGAGAGTAGACGCCGCCGCGCCTCCCCGCTGGCCTGCGCGCGTGGCCAGCAGCTCAAGCCGACAGTCGCTTGCGCCCCTTGGCTCGCCGCCGCTTGAGGATCGCCCGGCCTGCCCGCGTGGCCATGCGAGCGCGGAACCCGTGGCGGCGCTTGCGACGGCGGACGTTGGGTTGGTAGGTGCGCTTCATCGTGGGAGCAGGAAAGGCGGCGCCCAGGCGGCGGCGTACAGCCAGTATAGAGTCCGCCTGGACTCTGGTTATCCACAACGTGCAGGGCGACGTACGACCCTGCTCGAAGGGCTTATCCACGGCTAGAGGGCCTCTTTCCCTCCCTGCTTCGTGGACACTTTCCACAGCTGTGGAGAGGAGTGGGGATTCTCGTAAAGTACCTGCAAATTGGGGGGTTTTCTCCTGGCTTGCCTCGTCTTTTACACCCGTTGTCGGGTCCCCAGGGCGGTGGTATCCTCGCCTGGCTGTGGCGTCGAGCGAGAAGCTGCGCTAGCACAGTGGAGGAGTGGGACACATCCGCTGCCGAGAGCTTGTGGATAGAGGTGGCCGCGCGCCTGCGTGCCACCCTCAACGAGGCCACCTACCGCACCTGGTTCAGCAACGTCCGGGCGCGCGCGGGGGAGGATGGCGCCCTCGTGTTAGCAGTACCCAATAGCTTTACCCAGGAGTGGATCGAGAGCCACTTCCTCGACCTGCTCCACGCGGCTCTCTGCGACTTGGGCGGAAACGGGCGGGGTCTTCGCCTCGCTACCGACCCCTCCCTCAGCCCCCCGGAGGCAGAGAGAAGGCCGTCTCGGAACGGCACGCCTGGCCTCAACCCTAAGTACACCTTCGATCTCTTCGTGATCGGATCCTCGAACCGCTTCGCGCACGCGGCAGCTCTGGCTGTAGCCGAGGCGCCAGCTCAGGCGTACAACCCTCTGTTCATCTACGGGGGCACTGGGCTCGGAAAGACCCATCTCTTGCAAGCGATTGCGCACTACGTGATGGAGCACTCGGTGCACCTGTCCGTGCGCTACGTCACCAGCGAGACGTTCATGAACGACTTCATCAACTCGCTCCGCGACAAGCGCATCGAGGGCTTCAAGCAGCGCTACCGGAACTACGACGTCCTCCTCATCGACGACATCCAGTTCTTCGAGCACAAGGAGCGAATCCAGGAGGAGTTCTTCCACACCTTCAACAGCCTCTACGAGGGAGGAAGCCAGATTGTCCTCTCCTCGGACCGGCCTCCTCGAGGCCTCGCCACCCTGGAGGCTCGCCTGCGGTCTCGATTCGAGTGGGGGCTGATCGTCGATATCCAGCCTCCCGACCTCGAGACCCGAATCGCTATCCTCCGCAAGAAAGCAGCTACGGACGGCATTCACCTTGCCGATGAGCAGGTGCTCACCTTCGTCGCCAGCCGTATCTCTTCCAACATCCGCGAGCTCGAGGGAGCGCTCACCCGCGTTGTCGCTTTCTCCTCCCTCACTGGTCGACCCATGACGGTCGAGCTGGCCCAGGACGTCCTCAAGGATGTGTTCCCCCAGGGAGACACGCCTCAGATCTCGATCGCTCGTATCCAGGAGATCGTGGCGGGACGCTTCAACCTCACGGTGGCTGAGCTCTGCAGCGAGAAGCGCTCGCAGAACATCGCCTTTCCTCGCCAGATCGCGATGTACCTCTGCCGCGAGCTGACTGACGCCTCTCTTCCCAAGATCGGCCGCGAGTTCGGAGGTCGGGACCACACGACCGTCCTCCACGCCTACTCCAAGATCGCTCGTATGATCCGGGCCGACCGGTCTGTGTACAACCTTGTTCAAGAGCTCACCGCCCGCATCAAGCATGTCCCCTGACCTCACAGGGACGTCCGTCTGTCGCGCTTTCCCTCCCACGTTGCTCTCGTCCATCCACACCCCTCTCCCCATGCTCCTTCCCTGCATCTCCAGCGGGTTTCTCCGCTTCTCACCCTGTCCCCACCCCCTACGACTACGACGAGGTTCTCTATGACATCTTCAGACATCGCTCTCGAGGCGGGGTTGTGCATGCGGTGCGCACGAGCAGATCTCGCGGCGCAGGTGGGTATCGTGGCGAGGGCAGTCTCGGCTCGGCCTAGCGTCCAGGTTCTCGGGGGCGTGCTCATAGAGGCTGGGGAGGACGCTCTTCGACTCGCGGCCAGTGATCTCGAGATCTCTTTACGGGCTCAGCTTCCTGCTCAGGTGGAGCGACCAGGGAAGGTCGTCGTGCCTGGCCGAGTGCTGGCGGACCTTGCGCGAGCTCTGGCGGCGGAGGACGTCGAGATCGAGCATGTGGCGAGCGAGCGAGCTTTGCGGATCGCGAGCGGAAGCGGCGAGTACCGCCTACACACCCTCGCCGTCGAGGACTTCCCGGCGCTTCCGGAGCCCTCGGACAGCGAGCTTGTGGCTGTTGACGCCAGGCCCTTCCTCGGAGCCGTGAGCTGCGTCAGTCGAGCTGCAGGACGCGACGAGTCGCGCCCAGTCCTGACGGGAATCTTGGTCCGTATCGATGGAGGCAAGCTCGTGATGGCGGCTACTGATTCCTACCGTCTAGCTGTGCGAGAAGTCCCCCTGGAGCGCTCCTTGGGGCCTCTTGAGGGCATCATCCCGGCTCGAGCGCTTGAGGAGCTCCGGCGTATAGCAGCATCGGCTGAGGAGATTCACCTCGGGGTCGTCCAGAACCACGCGGTCTTCAAGATCGACACGACTGTGCTCACGACGCGCCGCATCGACGGCCAGTTTCCTGACTACGTGGCTCTCGCGCCAAAGCCTGAGGAGTACGTCGTTCAGGCGTCTGTCTCTCGAGCGGAGCTCTTGGACACGATCCGACGCGCCGCGATCGTTGCCCAGCGGACGAGTCCCCTTCGCCTCCGTCTTGGAGAGGGAGAGCTTACGGTGTCTGTCCGCTCTCAGGACCTGGGAGAGGCTCGGGAGACCATTCCCGCGCAAACGAGCGGCGAGGGTCTCGAGATCGGCTTCAACGCCGAGTACCTGCGAGATGGAGTCGAGTCGGCCTGCGCCGAGGAGATCGTCCTGAAGCTCATCAACCCTCTTCGCCCCGGCCTCATCGAGAGCAGAGAGGAAGGGTTCTGGTACCTCCTCATGCCGATCCGGCTGGCAGGCTGATCGTCGAGAGCCTCACCCTGCGCGACTTTCGCTCCTACGCCGCCGCCGAGGCTGAGCTCCGGCCAGGCCTGGTGCTCATCGTGGGGGAGAATGGGAGCGGCAAGACGAGCGTCCTTGAGGCTATCCACGTCGCTACCCAAGGCTTCTCCCCGCGAGCTCGAGCTGACAGGTACCTCGTTCGTCAGGGCCAACACCAGGCACGAGTACGCGTCCGCGCGCGCGAGGGGGCCGCCCTCTCAGAGGTCGAGGCTCTTGTCCGGCGAGACGGCGGCAAGGAGCTCCGCCTGAACGGCCGGCCAGTCGAGAGCATAGAGCGGGTGAGGGCCGACCTTCCCGTACTCGTCTTCACGCCCGACCGACTGGCCTTAGTGAAGGCAGGACCTGTCGTACGGAGGGCGTACCTCGACCGCGTGCTTGCCCGCCTCCAGCCGACCGCGGCCTCTCTTCCCCGGGAGTACGCCTTCGCTCTTGCTCAGCGAAACGCCGCCCTCCGTCGTGCTGCAGCGGGCCTCTCCGGGAGGGACGCCATCGCTCCTTGGAGTCGCTCGCTCGCCAACCTGGGATCCCGGCTCGTAGCCGCTCGTAGGCGAGTGGTGGAGGAGCTTGCTCCCCTCTTCTCCAGCTACGCGGAGGCGCTCGGGGTAGGCGACGCTCGCCTTTCCTACCAGGGGGACGCGCCTACCCTCGGCGACCTGGAGAGCCGACTCGGAACCGATCTCGATCGGGGGGTAACGACGGTCGGGCCCCATCTTCACGACCTCGGCCTGGCTAGGGGACAGCGCGATCTGAGGATGCTCGGCTCCCAGGGGGAGCAGCGCCTGGCTGTGCTCGCGCTCCTCCTGGCCGAGCGCGAGGCGCTCGCCCGAGCGCGAGGGCTCTTTCCCCCCTTGCTCCTCGACGACGTTCTCTCCGAGCTCGACGCTCCTCGCCGGCGCGCGCTTATCGCCCTCCTCCCGGCCAGTGGGCAGACGCTCGTCACCAGCGCCGATCGGCAAGCGCTTCCGGCCAATCCTGCCCAGACGCTCGTAGCCGGGCGAGGCCAGCTACGGGAAGCCTGATGGAGCGCATCGGAGAGGATGTAGAGCGGGAGCTCTCCCGCCTTGGGCCCAAAGCTCGGATGGGGGAGATCGTGTCGGCCTGGCCGCAGGTGGTGGGCGAGGCTATCGCTCACAATGCCTGGCCAGCTCGACTCCGCCGGGATGGCACCCTCCAGGTGCACACGAGCTCAGCGGCGTGGGCGTTCGAGCTCGCTCAGCTCGCTCCCAGGATCGCCTCTTCCCTGCGACTGGCTCTGGGGGAGCGCGCTCCCAAGGCGCTTCGCTTTGCCCCCGGGCCGCTTCCCGAGACGGCGCCCGGAGAGGCCGGAAGGAGCGCCCCTTGTCCGTCTTCTCCTTCGCCCCAGGCGGTGGAGCGAGCCCGTCTTCTCGTTGTCAATATGGGCGAGAGCGAGCTTGCCTGTGCGATCGCTCGGGCAGCTGCCCTGAGCCTGGCTAAAACCGAGTCTAGCCACGCTCTCTGATATGCTGTAGCCAGCCCGGAAATCGGAGTTTTACAGGGCTTTTTTCATGGCCGAAGCAGCCTACTCAGCGAAGGACATCACCGTTCTCGAGGGTCTCGAGCCGGTGCGGCTACGCCCAGGCATGTACATCGGCTCGACTGGCTCCCGCGGTCTCCACCACCTCGTGTTCGAGGTGGTGGACAACTCTGTCGATGAGGCCCTCGCCGGCCGCTGCGACCTGGTGGAGGTCACGATTCACCCCAATAACTCGGTCACGGTGCGCGACAACGGCTCCGGCATCCCCGTCGACCTGATGCCCGATCAGGGGTTGCCGGCGGTCACGGTTGTCCTCACCCGGCTCCATGCTGGGGGCAAGTTTGGCGGCGAGGGCTACAAGGTCTCGGGCGGGCTGCACGGCGTAGGCGTGTCGGTGGTCAACGCCTTGTCCGAGTGGCTCGTGTGCGAGGTGCACCGGGATGGCAAGGCCTGGCGCCAGGAGTTCAGCCGGGGCGAGCCCGTCACCGACCTCGAGGTGATTGGGGAGGGGAGCGGTACGGGGACGACCATCACCTTCCTCCCCGACGGGGAGATCTTCGACGAGATCGAGTGGTCGGAGGAGGTCTTGAGCCAGCGTCTCCGCGAGACCGCCTTCCTCACCAAGGGGCTGCGCATCGTCTTCGCCGACGAGCGGGCAGGCGGCGAGCGCAAGGAGTTCTACTACGAAGGCGGGATCAAGGACTTCGTCGCCCACGTGAACGCAGCCAAGGAGCCGATCCACAAGTCGATCATCTACTTCGAGGGGGTATCCGAGGGCCCCGAGGGCGAGGGGCACGTCGAGGTCGCCATGCAGTGGAACGCCTCCTACGTGGAGTCGGTCTTCTCCTTCGCCAACAACATCAACACCCACGAGGGCGGCTCCCACCTCACCGGCTTCCGGAGCGCTCTCACCGCCACCCTCAATCGCTACGCCCGCGACAAGGGGCTTTTGAAGGACAAGGACGAGAACCTGGAGGGGGAGGACGTGCGCGAAGGCCTCGCCGCCGTCCTCTCAGTGAAGCTGCGCGAGCCGCAGTTCGAGGGTCAGACGAAGACCAAGCTGGGGAACCCCTGGGTGGAGGGCTTCGTGCGCCAGGTCCTGAACCAGAAGCTGGGGGAGTTCCTCGAGGAGAACCCGAGCGAGGCTCGCCAGATCATCCAGAAGGCGATCGACGCCGCTCGAGCGCGCCAGGCGGCCCGCAAGGCGCGGGAGCTCACGAGGCGAAAGAGCGCGCTCGACGCGGCCTCCCTCCCCGGCCGCCTCGCCGACTGCGAGATCTCCGACCCCGAAGCAGCCGAGCTCTTCCTCGTGGAGGGCAACTCAGCTGGCGGCTCTGCCACCGATGCCCGCGACCGGCTCTTCCAGGCGATTCTCCCCCTGCGGGGGAAGGTGATCAACTCCGAGAAGAACCGCATCAACAAGGTGCTCTCCAACGCCGAGATCCAGTCGATCATCACCGCGATCGGCACCGGCATTGGCGACGACTTCGACATCACCAAGCTCCGCTACCACCGCGTGATCGTGATGACGGACGCTGATGTAGACGGCTCTCACATCCGCACGCTCATCCTCACCTTCCTCTACAGGCAGATGCAGGAGCTGGTCGAGCGGGGCCACGTGTATATCGCCGTGCCGCCTCTCTACCGGGTGCGCTTGGGAGGCAAGGAGCGCTACATCGAGAAGGAGTCGCACCTCGAGGAGCTGCTCGTCCGGGAGCGCTTCAAGGACCTGCGCGCCCGCGATCGGCGCGGGGAGGCGGTCTCCTTGACCGAGGCTCGCTACGCTCGGCTTGCTCGTACCCTCAACGAGTACGAGGGGTGGTCGGCTCGCCTCCGGGCCGACTTCGGGTCGGCGGCGCCCGACCTTGTCCTCTCGAGCGGCCTCGTGGAGACAGATGCGACCTCTCTGGCCGAGGTAGAGGATGCTCTTCCCTCCCTGTCCGACAGGACGCACGAGCTAGCCGTGGCCGAGCGGAGCGAAGAGTCGCTCAAGATTCGGGTGACCGAGAAGGAGTCTGGCGCTGCTACCCACGTCACCCTGCCCGCCGCTCTCCTCTCCTCGCCGATCTACGACAACCTGCGCAAGACCTACCAGCGCTTGGCCGAGCAGGTGGGGCTTCCTCCTTTCCAGCTTGTCTTGGGTAAGCGCCAGGCGCGGGCGAGCACGTTCCCCGAGCTTCGCAGTCGGGCTCTCGACCTCGCCAAGGAGGGAATCCAGGTCTCCCGATTCAAAGGCTTAGGCGAGATGAACCCGGAGGAGCTTTGGGAGACGACCATGAACCCGGCTAACCGCACGCTCATCCGGGTCGAGGTGGAGGACGCAGCCGCGGCTGACACCGTGTTCTCCATGCTCATGGGCGACCAGGTGGAGCCCCGGCGGGAGTTCATCGAGCAGAACGCCAAGGCGGTGCGGTTCCTCGATGTGTGAGCGAGGAGGAAGGCATGGCTAGCGTCGAGCCCTTGGGACCCGGCCGCGTCGAGCCCAGGGAGCTGGAGCAGGAGATGCGAGCCAGCTTCCTCGACTACGCGATGAGCGTGATCGTGGCCCGAGCCCTTCCCGACGTCCGAGACGGGCTCAAGCCAGTGCACCGGCGTGTCCTCTTCGCCATGCACGAGGCGGGGCTCCAGCCCAACCGCCCTCGCCTCAAGTGCGCTCGGGTCGTGGGCGACGTCATGGGCGCCTACCACCCCCACGGCGACGCGGCCATCTACGACACCTTGGTGCGTCTGGCCCAGCCCTTCTCCATGCGCTACCCCCTCGTCGACGGGCAGGGGAACTTCGGCAACGTAGACGGTTACCCCGCGGCTGCCATGCGCTACACCGAGTGCCGGCTCACGCGCATCGCCACCGAGATGCTGCGCGATATCGACGCCGACACGGTCGACTTCGTGCCCAACTACGACGAGTCGCGTCGCGAGCCCACCGTCCTTCCCTGCCGCTTCCCCAACCTGCTCGTGAACGGCTCGGCCGGGATCGCCGTGGGCATGGCCACCAACATCCCGCCCCACAACTTGGGAGAGGTGGTGGACGGGCTGGTGGCCTTGATCGAGGACCCGGGCCTCGACGTCGAGCGGCTGTCCCGGTACATCAAGGGGCCCGACTTTCCCACCGGGGCGATCGTGCTCGGGCGCGAGGGTATCCGCGAGGCCTACCGGTCGGGCCGTGGCCGGATCGTGATGCGCGCTCGCGCCCACATCGAGGAGATGCGGGGTGGCAAGACCGCCATCGTCGTCAGCGAGCTCCCCTACGGGGTGAGAAAGGGGGGCGACGAAGGGGTCATCGCCAAGATCGCCGAGCTCGTCAAGTCGGGGACGCTGGCCGAGATCCAGCGCATCCGCGACCTCTCCGACAAGTCGGGCATGCGCATCCACATCGAGCTCAAGCGGGACGCGGTGCCCCAGGTCGTCCTCAACAAGCTGTTCAAGCACACGCAGCTTCAGACGACCTTCGGCTACAACGCGGTGGCGCTGGTCGACGGGGTACCCCGGACGTTGTCGCTGCTCGAGCTCGCCCGCCAGTACCTCGACTTCCAGCGCCAGGTGGTCACCCGCCGCTCCAAGTACGAGCTCCGCAAGGCCCAGGAGCGCGCTCACGTCCTCGAGGGCTACCTCGTGGCTCTGGACAACCTCGACGAGGTCATCGCCCTCATTCGCGGCTCCGCTGACCAGCACGAGGCTCGGGCTGGGCTCATGGAGCGCTTCGACCTAACCGAGATCCAGGCTCAGGCCATCCTCGACCTCCGCCTGCGGGCCCTGACGGCGCTCGAGCGGCGCCAGATCGAGACCGAGTACCGCGACCTCGAGGAGCGGATCGGGGAGCTGCGGGCCATCCTCAGCGACGAGGCCCGCATCGACGCGCTCATCAAGGAGGAGCTGCTCGAGATCAAGCAGATGTACGCCGACGACCGCCGCACCGAGATCGTGGCCGCCGAGGGAGAGCTGGAGCTCGAGGACCTCATCGCCGAGGAGGACATGGTCATCGCCATCACCCGCTCCGGCTACATCAAGCGCCTGCCCGTGTCGACGTACCGGGAGCAGCGCCGAGGCGGGATCGGCGTCATGGGCATGGATCTGAAGGAGGACGATTACATCGAGCACCTGTTCATCGCCTCCACGCACGACTACATCCTCTTCTTCACGTCCACCGGCAAGGTGTACCGGCTCAAGGTGCACGAGCTTCCTCTGGGAACGCGGCAGTCCAAGGGACGGGCGATCGTCAATCTCCTGCCCTTCCGCCAGGGAGAGCAGGTGCGGGCAGTCATCCGGACGCGCGACTTCGGGGAGGCCAAGTACCTCGTCCTGGCCACCTGTGACGGCGTGGTCAAGAAGACCACCTTCGCTGACTACAACACCCCCCTCAAGTCGGACGGGATCATCGCCATCAAGCTGCGGGAGGGAGACGAGGTCGTGGACGCCTTCCTCTCCTCGGGAACAGACGACGTTCTGCTCGTGTCCCGTTGCGGCCAGGCGGCGCGCTTCTCCGAGACCGAGGTACGGCCAACGGGCCGGGCGACCGAAGGGGTGCGGGGGATGACTCTCCGCCCGGGAGACGAGGTGATCGCGGCCATGATCGCCGACGACGAGGCCGATCTCCTGGTCGTCACCGAGCAGGGATTCGGCAAGCGCACGCTCATTCGCGAGTATCCCCGCAAGGGCCGCGGCGGGCTGGGAGTGAAGACGGTCCAGCTGACCGAGGCCAAGGGTCAGCTGGCAGGCGCTCGGCTGGTGCGTCCGGGGTACCAGGTGATGCTCATCTCCACCGGGGGTACGGTCATTCGCACCGCCGTCGACGACATCAAGCGGGCCGGCCGGGCAACGCAAGGGGTGCGAGTGATGCGGCTACGGGGGGAGGAGCGAGTGTCCGCCCTGGCGCCGGTGGTGGAGTCGGAGAGCGGGCGCGAGGAGGGAACCCCTGGTACCTGAGCTACGCCTCTCGGAGCGCGGAGGCGGCCTCCTCGGGAAAGAGCGTGCTCACGTAGATCCCGGCTCCGAGCTCTAGCCCGGCGAGCGGAGCGAGGCGGGGCACGATCTCCAGGTGCCACCAGGAGACGTCGTGCAGCCACAGGTTGAGGGGCGCCGCTGGTCGCAGGCGACGGAGACGGCGAATCCCTTCGGCGGCGAGCTGGAGCGCAGGGGCGAGGAGGGGGCTGCGGAAGGCGCTTCCCTCAGGGGCGAGGGGCGCTACCACCATCTCGTAGGGAGCGCGAGCAGCGTAGGGGCAGAGAAGGACGAGGCCGCCGCTCTCGACCACCACCTCCCCGCTCAGCAGGGCCTCGGTGGGCGTCTCCGAGGCAGGGACGGGGGGCGGCTCTCGCAGCCACACGAGCTGGGAGTGGGAGTGGGGAAGGCTCGCTCCTGCCTCTCGTCCCTCGTTGACGAAGGCGTGGACGTAGGCAAGGCCGTCGCGAGTAGCGGCGGCGGCGCGGGCTTGCCAGGCCTGAGCTACGAGGTCGAGCTGGCGCTCGGGGAGCTCGGCCAGCGAGCGGAGGTGGGAGGGGGAATGGACGACCACCTCGTGGCGCTCCAATGCTGGGTAGAGGTTGGGGACGACCCGTACCCGCCAGGGATCGCCTAGCCGCAGGACCTCAGGCGGCGTGCGATCCTCTCGGCCGGCGCAGAAAGGGCAGCTGGCGATCTCGTCCTCTGGGGGGAGCTCGGCTCCAGGCCGGCCCGCCCGAGCAGGGGCGATCGCCACCAGGCGGCCGGATACCGGATCGCGACGGAGCTCGCCGACCGGGCTCGTCAGCGCTCTGCCTTGCTCGCCGCCCCCGCGCTGCTGTCGCGCGTGAAGGGACGCAGGAGGTCGATGGGAGCCGGGAAGACGATGGTGGTGGAGTTGGTGGTGCCGATCTCGAGCAGGGTCTGGAGGTAGCGGAGCTGGAGAGCAATGGGATGATCGGCGATAACGAGAGCGGCGTCCTTGAGCCGCTCGGCAGCCTGGAACTCGCCCTCGGCGTTGATGATCTTCGCTCGCCGCTCTCGCTCGGCCTCGGCCTGCCGGGCCATGGCTCGCTGCATGTCGGTGGGAATCTCTACGTCCTTGACCTCGACGATCGACACCTTGATCCCCCAGGGGGCGGTTGCCTCGTCGATGATCTCCTGCAAGATGGCGTTGATCTTCTCCCTCTCGGCCAAAAGCTCGTCGAGCACGTGCTGGCCGAGGACCGAGCGCAGGGTTGTCTGGGCGATCTGGGAGGTGGCCACCATGAAGTTCTCCACCTGGACGATGGCGGCGCTGGGATCGATGATGCGGAAGTAGGCGACGGCGTTAACCCGCACGGGTACGTTGTCCTTGGTGATCACCTCCTGAGGCGGGATCATGAGCGTGATCGTGCGCAGGTCGACCTTGACCATGCGGTCGACGATCGGGATCAGGAGGAAGAGGCCGGGCCCCTTGGGGTGGGGAAGGAGCCGTCCCAGGCGGAAGATGATGCCGCGCTCGTACTCGCGCACGATCTTGATCGAGGCGCTGAGAAGAACGATCACGAAGATGGCGACGACGACGACTACGACGATGGCGGCGGTCATGGCTCTCCCTTCCTGGCCTGGGCTTGACCTTGTCGCTAGATCCTACGTCGGAGCTGGCTCCCGTTCCAGGAGCGGGCGCACGACCAAGGTCAGCCTGTCCACCTCCACCACCACCACTTCCTGACCGCTGCGGAGCGGCGAGCCGTCCACCGAGCGAGCCTGCCATAGCTCGCCCTTGACCGCGACAAGGCCTCCCGGGCGCACCACTCCTACCGCGCCCACCAGGGAGTGGGCGCCTACCGCGACCGGTCGGCGGCGAGCCTGGACGGCTTTGGCGACGACCAGCGCCAGGAAGAGCCCGATCGAGCTGGCGATGCCGATGGCCACGGGCAGAGACACCTGGTAGCTGGGCCCAGCAGGCTCGAAGAGGAGGAGGGCCCCGAAGACGAAGGAGACCGCTCCTGCCACGGCGAGAGCCCCGTGGCTGGCCACGAAGGGCTCGGCAGCCCAGAAGCCGAACGCGAGCAGGAGGAGGAGGATGCCCGCCCAGCTGATCGGAAGTACCTGGAGGCCGTACAGCGCCACGATGAGCGAGATGCCGCCGAAGGTGGCGGGGAAGATGAGCCCTGGGTTCCAAAGCTCGACCACGATCCCGAGTACCCCTAAGGACAGGAGCAAGGCGATGATGTTGGGATCGATGATGGTGTCGAGGATCCGCTTCCAAAGCGACATCTCGACCCGATCGATCTGGGCCCCTGCCGTTCGGAGCACGAAGCCCTTGGGTACCGTACGGCGCCCGTCGATCTGGCGGAGCAGGGCGGAAAGGGAGGGGGAGACAGCATCGATCACCTTCTGGCGGAGAGCCTCTCGGGCGGTGAGGTTCGAGGCCCGCCGCACAGCTGCGTCCGCCCACCGCCAGTTGCGGCCGTGCTCCCGGGCGAGGGCGCGAAGCTGGGCGGCGGCGTCGTTTACGACCTTACGACGGAGGTCTCGCTGGATATCCTCCCCGCCCAGGTCGATGGGAGTGGAGGAGCCGATGTTGGTCTGAGGGGCCATGGCCAGGATGTCTGCCGCCTGGCCGATCCACACGCCCGCGGAGGCAGCTCGCGCTCCGTCTGGCGAGACGTACACGATAACGGGGATGTGGGAGGCAAGCTCCTTCTTGACGAGGGAGCGCATAGCCTCGGCTAGCCCGCCTGGGGTGTCCAGGAGGATGACGACGGCGTCGTAGCCTTGCCGGTTGGCCCGCTCGATCTGGTCGCCTGCGTAGTCGGCCGTGACGGGGTTGATGTCGTTGTCGAGCTCCACGGCCAGGACGCGAGGACGAGTGGCTGATCCCCCCCAGGCTGGGAACACGAGGATGAAAGCGGCCGCCACCGCCCCCAGCGAGGCGAGAAGTCCTCGCGCCCACGCGTTCGCCACAACCGTCTCAACTGTACCAGGGCAGGGCCTGCACACTTCAGGGCGAAGGCTTGGCGGTCGAGAAGGAGATCGTGGGCATGAGACTCCTCGTCATCGGGCTCGCTCTGCTCGGCCTCTCCCCTGGGGCGGCGCTGGCGATGGCCGACTCGATCGTCGCTCGCGACCTTCCCCTCGCCGGGGAGAGGACGGTGGCCGCGACCAGGCAGGAGCGCTTCGACATGGTCGGCCTCCATTGGCAGGGCCCTGGCCAGGTGCTCTTCCGGGCCCGAGGCCTCGCCGGGCGCTGGAGCCCCTGGAAAGGGGCAGCTCCAGAGGCCGAGGATCTCCCTGACAAGGAGAGCGGAGAGCCGATCGGCCCGCCCGGCTGGCGGGTGGGGAATCCCTGGTGGACGGGCCCTTCCGACCGTCTTGAGGTGCGGACAGTCGGAGAGGTGCGCCGGGTGCGGGCTTGGCTCGTCCAGGTTGGGTACGTCCGTGTACCCCTGCGTCGGGTCAGCATGGCCGGCTCTCCGCCCATCGTGCCCCGGCTGGCCTGGACAGGGGGCGAGCGTCTCAGCCGAGGATCGCCTCGCTACGCTCCCTCCCTCCGCTTGGCCATCGTCCACCACACCGCCGGCAGCAATCGCTATAGCCCCGAGATGTCGGCCGCCATCGTGCGCGGCATTGCCCTCTACCACATCAAGGCGAACGGGTGGAAGGACATCGGGTACAACTTCCTCGTCGATCGCTTCGGCCAGGTGTTCGAGGGTCGGGCTGGCGGCGTCGATCGCAACGTCATCGGCGCCCACGCCCTGGGATTCAACGTGGGCTCGGTGGGCGTGGCTGTCATTGGTACTTATGGCTCGTCTCCCCCGCCTGCGGCAGCGGAGCGAGCGCTCGTCTCCCTCCTCGCCTGGAGGCTTGACCGCGCCCACGTCGATCCCCTGTCGACGCTCGTGTCTGTCTCCCAGGGAAACGGTCGCCTTCCTGTAGGTCGCCCTGTCGCTCTCCGGGCGATCTCTGGCCACCGCGACGTAGGAGCGACTTCCTGCCCTGGAGACGCCCTCTACGCTCGCCTCGGCCTCATCGCTCAGCAGGCGGCAGCGATCGGCCTGCCCAAGCTGTACGAGCCCCAGGTGCGGGGGAAGATCGGGGGGCTCGTTCGCTTCCGGGCTCGTCTGTCGAGCTCGCTTCCCTGGACGGTGACGGTGACGACGACCTCGGGCAAGGTGGTCGGCCAAGGCTCGGGCCGGGGCTCGAGCATCGCCTGGACGTGGGACGCGACCTCCCTTCCCCCAGGAAGGTACCTCTGGACGATGGAGGCAGGGCCGAACGTGACGCCTGCTCGGGGGGCGCTGGGAAAGAGAGCGGGGACGCCGCCATCCCCGCCCGGCCCGCCATCCCCGCCCCCT
>PSLH01000042.1:0-868 GCA_040289505.1 Thermoleophilia bacterium
TGGCTGCCTGCGCGCCCACGCCGTGGCGCGCGACAGCGGGCACGTGTACATCGCCTACGAGTACGTGCCCGGACGCACCCTGCGCCAGGCGATGCGGGCGGGCGAGCTGGACGATGGCGCCGCTCTCGAGGCCTGTGCCCAGATTCTGGAGGCCCTGGCCCACGCCCACTCCCGGGGGATCGTGCACCGCGACGTCAAGCCCGCCAACGTCCTCCTCTGCGAGGGCCGAGAGATCGAGGTCAAGCTCCTCGACTTCGGCCTCGCTCTCATCCGGGAGGAGGAGACCCTCACCGCGACCGGCGACGTCCCGGGGACGCTCGCCTACATCTCCCCCGAGCGGCTGCGCGGTCGCCCAGCAGGCCCCGCCGCGGATGTGTGGGCGGTAGGGGTGATCCTGTGGGAGGCCCTGGCTGGCCGGCACCCGTTCTGGAACGGGACCCTCCTCGACACAGCCCGCCGCATCCAGCGTGGGGCTCCCTCCCTCCGGGACGCGCGTCCCGACCTCCCCCAGGCGGTAATCGAGTGCGTGGAGCAGGCCCTCGCCCTCGACCCTGCCCGTCGGCCCAGCGCCCGGGCCCTGGCCGCACGCCTCCGCAGGGCAGCCCGAGCCCGCGCCCGCCGGCCTGCTCGCCGCTCCTCTCCCCGTGTCCTCCCGGGCCGGCTTCTCCCTAAGGCAACCCACGCAGCCAGCGCCTCTCTCGTCGCCGGCTGGACGGCGGCGACCTATCCCTTCTTCCCAGCCGGCTGGCCAGGCGCGCTGGCAGCGACCGCCGCCGTCTTGGCCCTGCTCAACGAGCGGGCCGGCCTCGCCTTGGCCTTGGCGGTGCCAGTCCTTCCCTTGGGGAACTACTCCCTGGGGCTCGCCCTC
>PSLH01000042.1:1058-1995 GCA_040289505.1 Thermoleophilia bacterium
GGCCGCCGTCGAGGCAGGGAAGCTCGACGCTCTTGGCATCGCCGCCGCGCCCCGACCCACCGAGGCTGCCTCCGCTCTCCTCGACTCGCTCTCCCTCCACTCCGAGGTGGCAGTGGAGGCGCTCGTCCTGGCAGCGGCGGCCACGTGCCTTCCCTTCCTGCGAGATCGCGGCCCTTGGCCCGCTCTTGCTCTCGGCGGCGGCACGATCGCGGCTCTCCTCCTCCTTGCCCCACAGCTTCCTATCCTCTCTGCCGTCCTCTACACGACCGTTGCCTACGCCCTTCTCGTGCTCGCGCCCCGCCTGCGGCGAGGGAGCCTGGGAGACCGGCCCACGGCCGAGACGCTACCCGCCGTCCTCCCTTTCCGGACCGCCCGGGAGGTCGCCGGCCGCGGGTAGACTCGGCGAGCGGATAGGCCGTTCGCCGTGATTCTCCGCACCATAGAGCAGAAGATCGAGGCCCTGGTCGAGGGGATCTTCGGACGCGCGTTTCGGGCCAACGTCCAGCCCGTCGAGCTGGCCCGAAAGCTGGCCAAGGAGATGGACGACCACCGCACCGTGTCCGTGTCCCGGGTCTACGTCCCCAACGAGTACACCATCTACCTCTCGCTCCAGGACTACGCCCAGTTCCATCCCTACCAGGAGTCGCTGCGGGCCGAGCTCCAGGAGTACTTGGCGGAGCACGCCCGACGGGAGGGGTACGCGCTCCTATCCCCGCCCATCGTGCTCATGACCACCGATGCCGACCTCGACCTGGGGGAGTTCGGCATCGCCACCCGCATGGTGCAGCGGCGCCCCGCCCGCCGCGCGGAGGAGCCGGCGCCCCGCATGGAGCCTGCCGCCACCATGGTCTACCGACCCACGAGCGCGCCAGGCGAGGAGGGGCCGCCCCCGCCCGTGGCCCGAGAGGTGGTGACCCTGTCTTCAGGCGACCTTCGC
>PSLH01000042.1:2009-6295 GCA_040289505.1 Thermoleophilia bacterium
AAGCCGGTCGTCCTCATCGGCCGCTCCCAGGAGTGCGATATCCGCCTGGCCGACGTCAACGTGTCTCGCCGTCACGCCGAGCTCCGCCAGGAGGGAACCTCCTACCTCGTCGTCGACCTCGACTCCACCAACGGCACGCTCGTCAACGGGGTACGGGTGCGCCAGGCGAAGCTCGAGCATGGGGACACGATCTCCTTGGGCTCGACCGACCTCGTCTTCCGCCGCGAGCTGCCATGATCTTGGGCCAAGCCGCCGTCGAGGAGGTCCTCCTCCTGCTCAAGGTGGCCTTCCTCCTCCTCCTCTACCTCTTCATCTGGAGAATCGTGCGCAGCGCCTCCCGGGACCTGCGCGCTCCCCAAGAGAGCATGGTGCTGGCCCCGCCAGCCCCAGCGCCGAGCTCGCCTTCCCCTTCCCCCGGTCGGCTGGTCGTGGTGTCCGGGCCCCAGGCCGAGGACGGGCGCGCTCTCGTGCTCGACGCCGCCTCTCTCACCATCGGCCGAGGACTGGACAACGACCTCGTGCTCGACCAGGACCGGTTCGCCTCCCTCGTCCATGCCCGCGTCCAGCCTCGCCCGGACGGGGTCTGGATCGAGGACGCGGGCTCCACCAACGGCACCTACGTGAACGGCGAGCGGCTGAGCCAGCCGCGACGGCTACAGCCGGGGGACGTGATCCGCCTGGGCGAGACCGACCTTCGCTTCGAGCGATGACGCTCCGTCGGGTAGCAGCCCTCACCGACCCTGGCCGCAAGAGGCGGAGGAACGAGGACGCCTACGTGTGCGAGCCTCCCCTGTTCGCGGTGGCCGACGGCATGGGGGGAGCCCAGGCGGGCGAGATCGCCTCTCGATTGGCGGCCGCCGCGGTGAGACGGCTGGGGCCGGAAGCCCGGCCCGGCCGCGACTCCGTGCTGGCGCTGATCGAGGAGGCCAATCGGAGCGTCTTCGAGCGGGCTACCCAGGACGAGGCCGTGTCCGGCATGGGGACGACGCTCACGGTTGCCCTGCTTCAGGAGGAAGAGCTCTGGATCGGCCACGTCGGCGACTCCCGGGCCTACCTCCTGCGGGACGGGAGCCTCCGCCAGCTCACGGATGACCACTCCCTCGTCGCCGAGCTCGTACGGAGCGGGCGGCTCACCCCCGAGGAGGCGGAGACCCATCCCCAGCGATCGGTGATTACCCGCGCCTTAGGCACCGAGGCGGCGGTGGAAGCCGATGCCTTCCCGGTACCCCTCCTGCCCGGGGATCTCTTCCTCCTCTGCTCGGACGGACTCACGACCATGGTCGACGACGACACCATCCGGGCCCTCATCGAGGAGCACCGTCCCGACCTCCAGGGAGCTGCCCGCGCCCTCGTAGAGGAGGCAAACAGGCGAGGAGGGGAGGACAACATCACCGTCGTTTTGTTCGAGCTCGCCGGTCTTGAGGACACGCTGGAGCTCCCCGGGGGAGCCATCGTCACTGCCTCCCGGGACGAGGGGAGGGAGGAAGAGGGAAGGGCAGCGCCCCTCCCTCCCCGTCCCACGCCCGCGCCCAGAAGACGGCGGTCGTGGCGCTTCTTTACCGGGGTCACGCTCCTTTCCGCCCTCGGGGTAGGACTGGCCGTCTTTGCCCTGTCCCGGGCCCACTTCGTGGGCGCGGAGGAGAATGGCCACGTAGCCGTGTACCAGGGAGTTCCCTGGAACCTCGCGCCCGGGATTCGCCTCTACCGGCTCGTGTACGAGAGCCCCCTTCTGGCAGCCCATCTCTCTCAGGAGGAGCGTCGCCGGCTGTTCGACCACGACCTCGTCAGCCGGGACACCGCTCTCCGAGAGGTGCGCCGCTACGAGCGGGAGGTCGTCCCGTGACCTACCGCAACCGCGAGCTCCTCAGCCTCCTAGCCGTGGCCGCCATCACCGGGGTCGGCTTCGCCAGCGTATACATCGCCCGCCAGGAGGCGATCTCGTCTGCCTCCCTCTCCTACGGCGCCTTCTTCCTCTGCCTGTACCTGGCCGCCCACCTCGTCATCCGCTTCTTCGCGCCTGATGCCGATCCCTACCTGCTCCCGCTCGCTGGCCTCCTCACGGCCATCGGGGTAACCGAGATCTATCGCATCGAGCCTGCCGACGCGCTCCGACAGAGCACGTGGATCGTGGTGGGCACGGTCGCCTTCAGCGCCATCCTCGTCCTCCTCCCCGATCCGCGGCGCCTGGAGCGCTACAAGTACCTGATCGGGCTGGGCGCCATCTGTCTGCTCGCCCTGCCAGCGTTGCCCGTAATCGGGGCCCGCGTCAACGGCGCCCGCCTGTGGGTCGACCTCGGCCTCGTCCGGTTCCAGCCGGGCGAGCTGGCCAAGGTACTCATGGTCGTATTCTTGGCCGCCTACCTGCGCGAGAAGCGGGAGGTGCTGGCTCAAGGCCGGCTGAAGGATCTCGGCCCCCTCCTCTCCGTCTGGGGCGCCGCCATGCTCGTGATCGTCGAGACCAACGACCTGGGAAGCGCGCTTCTCTACTTCGGCATCTTCATCGCCATGCTGTACGCGGCCACCGGGCGGGTCGTGTACGTGGCCTTGGGAGCCGTCCTGTTCGGGGCAGGGAGCGCTGCTGCCTACGCCACCATCCCCCGCGTTCGAGAGCGAGTCGAGACCTGGCTCGACCCCTGGGCCGATCCCCAAGGGGCTGGGTACCAGACCGTCCAGGGCTTGTACTCGGTCGGAAGCGGGGGCTACGGCGGGGCCGGCCTCGGCCGAGGCACGTTCGCGAGCCCAGAGGGAACGCCCTACATCCCCTTCCTCAAGACCGACTTCATCTTCTCCGCTCTCGCCCAGGAGCTGGGCCTGATCGGTACGTCTGCCTTCCTCCTCGTGGTCATGCTGCTCGTGCTGCGCGGCTTCCGGGTGGCCCTCCTCGCCGACGACGGCTTCTCCAAGCTGCTCGCGACCGGGCTTACCTTCGGGCTGGCGCTGCAGACGTTCATCATCGCTGGCGGCGTCCTCCGGCTCATCCCCTTGACCGGGATCACCCTCCCCTTCGTCAGCTACGGGGGCTCGAGCATCGTCTCTAGCTTCCTAGCCCTCGCTCTCCTCGCACGCATCTCCCACCGCACGGAGGCACGGCGGCCGTGAACGAGCGCATCCGTCGCTTGGCCCTGGTCGCGGTCACCCTGATCGTGGCCCTCGTGGTCGCCACCACCTACTGGCAGGCGTGGGCAGCCGGCGACCTGGCCGCTCGCCAGGACAATGCCGTGAAGCGGGTGGCCCAGTTCCGGGTCAAGCGGGGGCTCATCTACGCTGCCAACGGCACCGTCCTCGCCACCAACCGGCCTCGGCGGATAGCCGGCCAGACCTTCTACCTCCGTCGCTACCCCCAGGGGAAGCTGGCGGCAGCCGTAGTCGGCTACTCGACCCAGGCGCGCTTTCGCGCCGGCCTGGAGCGCTCCCTGAACGACTACCTGACGGGCTCCAACGCCAACCTGGAGACCGTGCTCGACACCGCCCTCGATCGCCTCACCGGGGGCACGATCGAGGGCAACTCCCTCGTCCTCACCTTGAGGCCACAGGCTCAACGGGTCGCCCAGGAGGCTCTCGGCCGAGCGTGCGGGGCGGCCGTGGCCCTGGAGCCAGCAACCGGGCGGGTGCTCGTCATGGCCACCTCGCCTACCTACGATCCCAACCTGGTCGAGCGCGACTTCCGGCAGATCGCGCGAGCGACCGCCGACTGCTCGCCCGCTGCCCCTCTCCTCAATCGGGCCACCGCCGGCCTGTACGCGCCCGGCTCCACCTTTAAGCTCGTCACCGCCGCTGCCGCGCTCGACAGCGGCGCCTTCCGCCCGGAGACGACCTTCCTCGACCGCGGCTACTGCGTCGAGTACGGAAAGCCTGTCTACAACTTCTCCGACCAGTCGGGCCCGGAGCGCTTCGGGCTCGTCACCTTGGCCCAGGCGCTGGAGCACTCCATCAACGCCGTCTTCTGCGAGGTGGGAAAGAAGCTCGGCGCCTTACGCGTGCTCGAGTACGCTCGCCGCTTCGGCTTCTACAGCCGGCCCCCGATCGAGCTCCCGCCCGAGGAGGTACGACCGAGCGGCTTGTACGCGCGGGGACGCCTGTTCTGGCCCAAGCACGACTACCAGGTCGACCCCGGTCGGCTCGCCTTCGGCCAAGAGCGCCTGCAGACGACCCCGCTGCAAATGGCCATGGTGGCGGCCGCTATCGCCAACCACGGCCGCCTCATGCGCCCCTACCTGGTCGAGCGCATCCTCAGGCCGGGAGGAGGGGTGCTCACCCGGACGAAGCCTGAGGAGATGGGTCGTCCC
>PSLH01000042.1:6341-17547 GCA_040289505.1 Thermoleophilia bacterium
AGAGGCTGGCACAGGCACCACCGCCCGCATTCCTGGAGTACGCGTGGCCGGCAAGACCGGTACCGCCGAGACCGGGCGGGCTGATCGCAACACCGCCTGGTTTCTCGCCTTCGCCCCAGCCGATCGGCCGAAAGTGGCGGTAGCGGTCGTCCTGGAGAACCAGGCGGGGACGGGGGGAGCCACCGCGGCGCCGATCGCCCGTCGGATCCTCGAGACGCTGCTCGGCGCGGGCCCCTAACCTGTAGAGACTGGTGGCGACCTCGGACACCCTCATCGACAAGGTTCTGGACGGCCGCTACCGCGTGCTGCGCCGCCTAGGGAGCGGAGGGATGGCGGTCGTCTACCTGGCCGAGGACGAGGAGCTGGGGCGGCAAGTGGCCATCAAGATGCTGGACGAGCGCCACGCCCAGGACCAGCAGTTCGTGGAGCGCTTCCGACGGGAGGCGAGTAACGCGGCCAGGCTCTCCCATCCCAACATCGTGGCTATCTACGACCGGGGCCGCGCCGAGGGTACCTACTACATCGCCATGGAGTACGTCGAGGGCAAGACCCTCAAGCAGCTTCTCGTCGAGCGGGGCCCCACCCCCGTCCGCGTCGCCATCGACTACGCCCGCCAGATCCTGGCTGCTCTCGACTTCGCCCACCGCCACGGCATCGTTCACCGGGACATCAAGCCCCACAACGTCATCGTGGCCCCAGACGGTCGGCTCAAGGTGACCGACTTCGGCATTGCCCGCTCTGGGACGAGCCAGATGACGGAGGCGGGCTCGATCGTGGGTACCGCCCAGTACCTCTCTCCCGAGCAGGCCCGGGGGTCGCCGGTAAGCCCGGCGTCGGACATCTACTCAGTGGGCATCGTGCTCTACGAGATGCTCACCGGCACGGTGCCGTTCACCGGGGATACTCCCCTGGAGATCGCCATGAAGCATCTCTCCTCGGTGCCCGAGCCGCCCTCGACCCTTCGCCCGGAGGTGCCCCGAGCGCTCGACCAGGTCGTCCTCCGCTGCCTCGCCAAGAACCCCCAGGACCGCTACCCGAGCGCCCGCGACATGGACGCCGATCTCGTGCGAGTGGCGGGAGGGCTCTCCGCCTCGGCCGAGACCGAGGAGGCAGCCACGCAGGTGCTCCAGGGCGCGGGCATCGAAACCGCCCCGACCCAGGTAGCAGGGACGAGAGCTCCTGCCCCGCCGACCCGGGGCCCGACGGGGCCTGCCAGCCGCTACTACGAGTACGACGAGCCGGTGCGGCGACGGCCGCTTTGGCCGTGGCTCTTGGCCCTGCTCCTCTTGGCCGCGGCGGGCGTGGCCGGCTTCTACGTGTACTCCAAGGTGCAGGACCAGCTCGCCGAGGCCAAGCCGATCGCGGTCCCGACAGTGGAGGGAAAGACGGAGGCAGCGGCTCGCCAGGCCCTCCTCGCCGTCGGCCTCAACGTCCGCATCCGGCGCGTGTTCGACGACAAGGCGCCCCCAGGGCAGGTCATCGACCAAAACCCAGGCGGGGGCGTCCGCGTGGACCGGGCCACGACCGTGCTCCTCACCGTGTCCAAGGGAAAGGCGAAGACCGTGGTGCCCGATCTCGTCGGCAAGACCCTGGCCGACGCGGTGGCCGAGCTCACCCGAGCGGGGCTCAAGGCGTCCGTGTTCGAGGTCTACTCGGAGCGACCAGCCGGCAGCGTGAGCGCCCAGTCCATCGCTCCAGGGACAAGCGTGCTCCAAGGGGCAACCGTCCGGATCAACGTCTCCAAGGGCCTCAAGCCAATCCCGGTGCCGCCAGTGGTGGGCAAGGTGTACGAGGAGGCGGTCATCGTCCTCCAGAAGGCTGGGTTCCGCCTCGCTCCGCCCAAGCTGGTCGACTCAAGCCAGCCGAGAGGGACGGTTCTCTCCATGGATCCGCCGGGAGGATCCCAGGAGCCGCGGGGAACGACGGTCACGCTCACGGTCTCCAAGGGGCCGAAGACAGTTCGGGTCCCCAACGTCGTCGACCTCGACGAGGAGTCGGCCAAGGCGGCGCTCCGGGCATCGGGCCTCAAGGCTGCCGTTACCCGGGTGAAGACGAGCGATCCTGGCCAGGACGGCCTCGTGCTGAGCCAGATCCCAGGAGAGGGAGCTGAGCTTGGGCTGGGCTCGACGGTCACCATCGTGGTGGGAAGCTACGAGCCTCCTCCCACGACCACCGTCCCTGCTCCTCCTCCGACCTTGCCGACGACGCCTACGTCGCCGCCCACCACCCCTGCCCCTCCAACTGGCCCCCCTCCCACCACGACGCCAGCCCCCACGGACACCGTTCCTCTGCCGTGAGCGCGTCATCTCGCCGGGTGCTCGTGCTCATGGGCGGCCGGTCGAGCGAGCACGACATCTCGCTCGCCTCTGCGAGGTCGGTGGTGGAGGCGCTCCGCCAGAGCGGGCACGACGTCGCTTCCGTGGAGATCGGTCGGGATGGCCGCTGGTCGCTCGCCTCGCCCTTCGCCTCCGACCTGCCCCGGTCGCCCTCCCGGCTAACCGAGGCCGTGCCTTTCCCCTCTGCCTCGGCCGAGGTCGTTCGCGCCCTTGCCAGCGCAGAGATCGTCGTGCCCGTCCTCCACGGCCCCTTCGGCGAGGATGGCACCGTCCAGGGCCTTCTGGAGCTGCTCGACCTCCCCTACGTCGGCTCAGGCGTGGCCGCCTCGGCCGTGTGCATGGACAAGGATCTGATGAAGGCCGTCCTCCGCGACCGGGGCATCCCCGTCACCCGCAGCGTCACCCTCCGCCACGGCGATCCTGCCGTCCACCCCTTCGACTACCCGGTGTTCGTCAAGCCGGCCCGCCTCGGATCCTCTGTGGGCATCACCAAGGTACGCCAGTCCGAGGAGCTGGAGCCGGCCGTGGCCCTCGCCCGCCGGCACGACGACAAGGTGCTGATCGAGGAGTACGTGCCTGGGATCGAAGTCGAGTGCAGCGTGCTCGGCAACGAGCGTCCTGTCGCCTCCCTCCCTGGGGAGATCGTGGCCCACGGCTTCTCCGGCGAGGACTGGTACGACTACTCGGCCAAGTACGACCAGGGCGGCATGGACCTGATCGTGCCGCCGCGCATCCCCCCCGAGCAGGTCGAGCGCGTCCGGGAGATCTCGGTGGACGCGTTCGTGGCCACCGAGTGCGAGGGCATGGCCCGGGTCGACTGCTTCGTCCGCCCGGACGGCCAGGTGCTCGTGAACGAGCTGAACACCATCCCTGGCTTCACGGCTACGAGCGTCTACGCCAGGCTGTTCGAGGCCTCGGGGCTCCCCTACACCGCGCTCCTCGACCGCCTGATCGAGCTCGCCCTCGAGCGGCACGCCCGCCGCTCAGCGCTTCGCTACTGAGCCCGTTTAGGCTTTCCCGACGAGCAGCCGGTCAGCGATCGCTCGTAGCACCTGAGCTGTATCTATGCGTGCCCGCTGTATCCATGCGTGCTCACGCATGAGGCGCCGGACGCCGGCCTTGGCGAGGGCCAGCGCCCGCTCCGGCGCGATCGTCGCGTTCCGCGGGCGCCTGGAGCCAGCGGAAGCGGAGGCGCGGCCAGCCGAGCGCCGGCTACCGGACGCTCCTTTGTCTCTGCGAGGCGGGTGCCCTCGCTGCCTGGGGCTGGCCGAGGACGTCGTCGAGCGCGCCCTCCCAGGCGCGGAGCGCCTCCTCGAGCTCGGCGTCGGAGATGACCAGGGGCACGAGCACGCGAACGCAGCTCCCGTACAGGCCGGCGGTGAGCAGGAGCAGGCCGCGCTCGGCCGCCCGGCGGACGACGGCCTCGGCCAGCTCGGGGGCAGGCTCCTTCGTCCCACGGTCGCGGACGAGCTCGATCGCCAGCATGGCGCCGAGGCCGCGGACGTCGCCGATCGCCGGGTAGCGCTCGTGCCAGGCGAGCATGCGGGCGCGGATCGTCTCGCCGATGGCCGCCGCCCGCTCGACCAAGCCTTCCTCGTCGATCACGTCCAGCACGGCCAGGGCAGCCGCCTGGGCGACGGGATTCCCCACGAACGTGCCTCCGATCGCTCCTTCGCAAGGCGCGTCCATGATCTCGGCCCGGCCCAGAACAGCCGAGAGCGGCAGCCCGCCCGCGATCGACTTGGCCGCGCACAGGAGGTCGGGCTCGAGCCCGTAGTGCTCGATGGCGAAGAAGCGCCCGGTGCGGCCGAAGCCTGTCTGCACCTCGTCCACGACCAGCACGATCCCGTGCTCGTCGCAGATCCGGCGCACGCCGGCAAGGAAGTCGCGGGGGGCCACCACGAACCCTCCCTCCCCCTGGACGGGCTCGACCACCACCGCCGCCACTTGCTCTGCCGCTACCTGGGCCAGGAACAGCCGCTCCAGCGCCTCGATGGAGGTACGCGCATCAGGGCCGCGGTAGCCATTGGGGAAGGGGGCCCGATAGACCTCGGGCGCGAGCGGGCCCAGCCCCGCCTTGTACGGGCGCGTCTTCGAGGTCAGCGTGAGGGCAAGCAGAGTGCGACCGTGGAAAGCCCCCTCGAACGCGACCACGGCTGGCCTGCCCGTGAAGGCCCGAGCCAGCTTGACCGCGTTCTCCACCGCCTCTGCGCCCGAGTTGAAGAAGGCCGCCTTGACGGGGCCCGAGATAGGAGCCTTGGCCGCCAGGCGCTCGGCCAGCTCGACGTAGACCTCGTAGGGGCAGACGGTGAAGTCGGTGTGCACCAAGCGGGCCAGCTGCTCCTGGGCGCGGGCGACTACCCGAGGGTGGGCGTGGCCAACGTTGAGGCAGCCGACCCCGCCGGTGAAGTCGAGGAAGGTGTTGCCGTCGACGTCGGTGAGCGCGGCCCCTCGACCGCGCGCTGCCACGATCGGATGCTGGACAGCGAGCGGCTGGGCCACTGCGCGCTCCTTGCGGGCGAGGATCGCCCGCGATCGCGGCCCGGGGACGTCAGTACGAAGGTCGATCACCCCAGGGCCCAGCATGGAGGCGAGCATAGCGAAGGGGGCAGCTGCCCTGCATACGTGAATAGCGACCATGCACGAGCTGGGCGCCTAGAATCGGCTCGTGGTCCTCTCCGACCGCACCATCAGACGCCTCCTCCACGAGGGCCGGATCGAGATCGATCCCTACGACGCCTCCCTCCTGCAGCCATCCAGCATCGACGTCCGAATCGACCGCTACTTCCGCGTCTTCCATAATGCGCGCTACCCCTACATCGACGTACGGGAGCCGCAGGAGGATCTGACCGAGCTGGTAGAGATCGAGGATAGCCACCCCTTTATCCTTCACCCCGGCGAGTTCGTGCTCGGCTCGACTCTGGAGCGGATTAGACTCCCCGACGACCTGGTGGCGCGGCTGGAGGGGAAGAGCTCCTTGGGCCGCCTCGGCCTCCTCATCCACTCCACCGCCGGCTTCATCGACCCTGGCTGGGACGGTCACGTGACGCTCGAGTTGTCCAACGTCGCTAACCTCCCCATCACCATCTACTACGGCATGCGCATCGGTCAGGTCTCGTTCGTCCAGCTCACGGAGCCGGCCGAGGCCCCCTACGGAAGCGCCGGGTTGGGCTCCAAGTACCAAGGGCAGCGCGGCCCTACTCCCAGCCGCTACTGGCAGAACTTCGGCCGGGAAGGGGCGTCGTGAAGGTCCTCGTCACCGGCGCCACCGGCTTCGTCGGCCCCAAGGTCGTGCACGCTCTGCGGGCCCGGGGTCACGAGGTGCGGGCGCTCGTGCGCGATCCTCGACGAGCGCGCGTTCTTGAGACCTGGGGCTGCGAGCTCGTCGTGGGCGATGTCGCCGACGCGAGCAGCCTCGACCGAGCCGCCGCCGACGCAGAGGGAGTGGTGCACCTCGTCTCCATCATCCGCGGCCGGCCGCACGACTTCGAGCGGGTCATGTCCCGCGCCACCACCTCCTTGGTAGCCGCCGCCGAGAAGGCCGGGGTGCGCCGCTTCGTGCTCATGAGCGCGCTAGGGACGAGCGAGCGAGCGAGGCACCTCACCCCCTACTTCCGGGCCAAGTGGGAGATGGAGCAGGCCGTGAAGAGCAGCAGCGTGGAGCACGTTGTCTTCCGGCCCAGCTTCATCTTCGGGCGGGATGGAGGCGTCCTGCCCATGCTCATCCGCCAGGTACGGTGGTCGCCGGTCGTGCCCGTGATCGGGGACGGCACCAAGAAGCTGCAGCCGATCTGGGTCGAGGACGTGGCCTCCTTCTTCGCCCAGGGGGTCGAGGTCGAGGCTGCGGCCGGCCGCACCTTCGAGCTGGGCGGCCCCGACGTCGTCACCTGGAACGAGCTCTACGCCCGCATCCAGCGGGTGCTGGGCGTCCGCCGCGCTCTGCTCCACCTGCCGGTGGGGCTGGCGAAAGGAGCGGCCGCAGTGGCCGAGCTTTTGCCTCGACCGCTCGTCACCCGAGACGAGCTGACCATGCTCCTAGAGGGGGGAGACCAGGTTTGCGATATGGCGCCGGCGCTCGAGATCTTCGGCGTCGACCTTATCTCCTTGGACGAGCAGATTCGCCGGGCGGCATAGGCCGCTAGGCCGCCCTCCACAGCGAGATCACGCCCACCGCGGTCGCGAGGCGTCCCGTCTCCTCCACCGAGGTGAAGCCAGCGTCGCGCATGAGCTCGGGAAGCAGCCCAGCCGCGTTGTCGCTCGTCGTCCGGAAGCCATCGAGGAGCTGCACGGCGAGGAAGGCCGCTCGCCAGAGCCTGGTTCGTGGCTTTCCCCAGTCGGCGACGTGGAGGCTCCCGCCGGGGCGAAGGAGCGCCCGCGCCCGGGCTAGGGACTGCAGCTTCGCGTCCGTGGGAAGGTGGTGGAGGACGAGGCTCGTCACGATGCGGTCGAACGATCGGTCGGGGAAGGGCGGCGCCTCCACGCGCCCCCGCTGGAGCACGACCTCGACCGCCTCCCGCTTGGCCTTCCTTCGTGCGATAGCGATGGCCGCCTCGTCGGCGTCGATCCCGACCACCTCCGCGCCCGGGCAGGATCGGGCAAGGAGGAGGACGAGCGTGCCGGTGCCGCAGCCGAGGTCGAGAGCGCGCATGCCGGCCCGCAGCCCGACCTGTCGCACCAGCTCTCCCTTCCACTCCTGCTCCCGCACAAGCGCTGCCGCTACCGGGTCGTACAGCCGGGTCAGGGTTGGGAAGCGGAGGGGAGGGATGTAGTCGCGGCGCATCTCTCGTCGACCCTAGGGCAAGGCGAGCTAGCCGGGCGAAGAGAGGACGACGGAGAGCTCGAGGCCCCGATCGAGCGGCACCGTCACGCTGAGGAGGGTGGGGTCGGCCTGGCGGGCCTCCGCGTAGGCTCTGAGCTCAGGGTGGGAGAGAACGTTATCGGCGACCACCACCGCTCCCGGCTCGAGCTTCTCTCGAGCGAGCTGGAAGAGCCGCTCGTAGTCCTCCTTCTCCGCGTCCAAAAAGACGAGGTCGTACACGTCCTCCAGGGTAGGAAGCACCTCCAGGGCATCCCCGCACACGAGCTCGGCCCACTCCTCCAGGCCGGCCGCGGCGATGTTCTCCCGCCAGGCCTGGCATTTGGCTGGATCGACCTCGATGGAGGTGACCTGCCCGCCCAGGATCCTGGCGCCAGCAGCCAGCCAAATCGTGGAGTACCCGCGGCTGCCTCCGATCTCGAGCACGGAGGCGCCCGGCTGGGGCGCGACCAGCGCGAACAGGAACCTCCCCGTGGTGGGCGCTACCTGTCGGCTGCGACGCTGCCGGGGAACCCCCTGGGCGCGCTCGCGCCGGTCCTCGTCCTCCAAGCGAGCGAGCACCGCACGGACGCGATCGTCGAGCACGGCTGGCTAGGGAAGCTCGACCTGGATCATCCCCTGCTCGTCGACGCGCACGGGGTAGGTGGCCACGGGCTGGTAAGCAGGGAGAGTCAAAGGGCGACCGCTCCGCAGGTCGAAGTTGGCCCCGTGGCGAGGGCACACTACGATGCCGCGCTTGGCGTCCCAGTCCCCCTCGCAGAGAGGCCCGTCGTCGTGGGAGCAGCGGTCCTCGATGGCGTACAGCTCGCCGCCGACGTTGTAGACGCCCACGTAGAGCTCGCTCCCTCCCACCAGCTTCATCCGGCCCGGGGGCAGCTCCTCGGCCGGGCACACGTCCACCCAGGGCACTAGCGCAGCTCCAGCTCCTCGATGGCTGCCCACTCCTCGGGTAAGGGTGTCCCCTTGCCCTTGTGCAGAGCCAGCTTCAGAGTCGTCAGCCCAAGAAGCGCGCACTTGAGGCGCACGGGCGTGAGCGGGATCCCCAGCTCCTCCAGCAGCTCCTCCTTGGGCATGGCCGCCACCTGGGTGGCCGTCTTGCCTGCCACCATCTCGGTGAGCATGGAGGTCGCTGCCTGGCTGATGGCGCATCCACGGCCGGAGAACTTGACGTCGGCGATCGTCTCCCCGTCCTCGGCGAAGGCGACGTAGATCGATACCTCGTCGCCGCAGAGAGGATTCTGGCCCTCGGCGCTGGCGTCGGCGTTCTCGATCACCCCGTGGCCGCGCGGGTTCTTGTAGTGGTCGAGGATGATCTCCCGGTAGAGGTCGTCGAAGCCGCTCACCCCAGCACCTTCTTCACCTTGCGCAGGCCTTCCACCAGACGCTCAACCTCCTCGGGGATGGAGTACAGGTAGAAGCTGGCCCTACTCGTCGCGGCCACGCCCAGCCTCTTCATCAGCGGCTGGCAGCAGTGGTGACCGGCGCGAATCGCCACCCCTTCCCAGTCCAAGATCTGAGCGACGTCGTGGGGGTGGATGCCATCCAGGTTGAAGGAGATGATGCCTCCCCGCCGCTCGACCGGAGGTCCGTAGATCTCGATGCCCGGCACCTCGGCCAGGCGCTCGAGCGCGTAGGCGGTGATCTCTCGCTCGTGCTCCCGGATGGCGTCCAGGCCGATCTCGCTCAGGTAGTCGATGGCGTAGCCGAGCCCGACCACCTCGGCGATAGCGGGCGTTCCCGCCTCGAACTTATAGGGAAGATCGTTCCACGTCGTCTCCTCCACGGTCACCTTGCGGATCATCTCGCCGCCCATCTCGAAGGGCCGCATCCGCTCTAGGAGCTCGGCCCGTCCCCACAGAGCCCCGCTTCCTCCCGGAGCGCACATCTTGTGGCCGGTGAAGCCAAGGAAGTCGCAGCCCAGCGCCTGCACGTCGACAGGCCGGTGAGGTACTCCCTGGGCAGCGTCGACGACCATGACCGCGCCCTGGCTATGGGCCCAGGCGGCCACCGTCTCCACCGGGTTGACGGTGCCTAGAGCGTTGGAGACGAGGGTACACGCCACCACCTTGACCGGGCCCCAGGCCGCGATCTCCTCCAATGCCTCTAGACGAAGCTCGCCCCGGTCGTCGATGGGGATGACGCAGAACGACGCTCCCTTGCGCCTCGCCAGCTGCTGCCAGGGGACGAAGTTGGAGTGGTGCTCGAGCTCGGTGACGACGACCACGTCTCCCGCGCCCACGTTGTCCTCCCCCCAAGCGTAGGCGACGAGGTTCATGGCCTCGGTGACGTTGCGGGTGAAGATGACCTCCCGGGCCGAGGGAGCGTTGAGCAGGGCCCGCACCTTCTCTCTGGCCAGCTCGAACTCAGCCGTCGCTCGCTCGGCCAGCTCGTACACCCCTCGGTGGACGTTGGTGTAGGAGGTCTCGTAGAAGCGGCGCACCTTGTCGAGGACGACCCGCGGCTTCTGCGAGCTCACGGCCGAGTCGAGGAAGGCGAGCGGCTTCCCGTGGAACTCCTGCTCGAAGATGGGGAAGTCCTTGCGCAGGGCCTGCGCGTCGAGCCGTCGCCTCGCCTCCGTCCTCAGAGCCACCAGGCAATCGTACCCGCCGAAGACACTCCCGCCGGGAAGCCCGTCAGCGCCGGCGGAAGGCGACCCCTTGCCACACGAGGGCTCGCCGGCGGGCGTAGGGCTCGAGCCCTCGCTCGGCGACCACGGCTACTAACGCCTGGGGAGGGTGGGCGAAGGCGCGAAACGCGCGACCCCGCGCTGCCATCCAGACGTTGAGGACAGCAAGGAGCGCTCGGGAGGCGAAGTTGCGGGGCGGGTAGGTGAAGACGAGCACGCGCCCAGCCCGATCGGCAGCCCGCGAGAGGAGCCTCTCGTAGTCTGGGTAGCAGCAGACGACGCGGTGGAGGACGACTACGTCGGCTTGACCGTTCTCCTCGGCGGCGAAATCGCCTAGGCGCCGCTCGATCCGCTCGGCCACGCGCGCCTCGCTCGCTAGCTCGGCCGCTACCTCCTCGTACCTCCGCGAGAGCTCGACGATCGCGGAGCGGGCCGCCCCTGCCTTGAGGAGCTCGATCTGGATGGCGCCCACCCCGCCCCCGGGCTCGAGGACGGTCGCGCCCTCCACGCCCTGCGCGCACACGGCGTCCACGATCCAGCGCGCAGCCTTGTCCAGGCCCTTCCGCCGGTAGCGACGGGCGTCCCTGCGCGCCTGCCTCTCCGAGAAGAGCTCGTCGTACCCCGAGCGGGGACAGCAGCCGCAGGCCACGGCCGTACGTTAGGCCAGGGCCGTCGCCGTGCTCTCGGGAATACGCGCCTCCAGAGCCTCGGCCAGCGCCTGCCGCACCGGCTCCAGATCGATACGGTCGAGCACGTCCTGGAAGAAGCCGCGGACGATCAGGCGCTCAGCGTCCGCTCGGGTGAGGCCGCGAGCCATGCAGTAGAAGAGCTGCTCGCGGTCGACCTGGGAGATGGTCGCCCCGTGCGTGCAGCGCACGTCGTTGGCCAGGATCTCGAGACCGGGGATGGAGTCGGCGTGCGCCTCCCGCGAGAGAAGGAGGTTTCGATTCTCCTGATAGGCGTTCGTCTTCTGGGCGACCTTCTCCACCCGAATCATCCCCCGCCAGACCACGGTGGCCCGGTCGCGAAGCGCCCCCTTGAAGGCGAAGTCCGAGGTGGTGTGGGGCGCCAGGTGGGCTTGGAAGGTGTCGTAGTCGAGGTGCTGGGTTCCGTCGGCGAAGTAGGCCCCGGTCACCCGGGAGGTCGCCCCCGGCCCGGCCAGGTCGTTGCGGATGCGCACCTTGCCCTTCTTGGAGCCGAAGCCGCCCGCCACCCAGTCGAGCTCGGCGTCGCGCTCCACCCGGGCGCGGTGGGTAGCGAAGTGCCAGGTCTCGCGGGAGGTGCTCTGCAGCGACACGTACTCGAGCCTCGCGCCCGGCTGCACGAAGAGCTCGCAGGCGGCGTTCGTGTAGCCGGGAAGATCAGGCGCGGCCGAGGCGTACTCCTCGATCAGGGAGAAGCGGCTCCCCTCCTCGGCCACGACGAGCA
>PSLH01000043.1:0-17462 GCA_040289505.1 Thermoleophilia bacterium
TGCCGCCGGCGGCGTACCGGAGGGCGGCCAGGATCCGGGAGGGAGCAAGGCCGCACATCTCGACGTAGGTGGAGAGGCCGATCCCGAGCAGGCGCCGGTCGTGGCGCTGACGCCGCTCCTGCTGCTCGCGGCGGAGCTCCTGGTAGCCCACCAGCTCCAGAGCTCGATCCAAGGTGGCGTGGTAGTCGCCGGAGTCGATGGTGAGGCCGGAGGCGATCGTGGCCGGGAACTCGCGGATGAAGTTGAGGCGACGGATCTCCACTGGGTCCTTGCCCAGCGTGCGAGCGAGAGCGTCCACTGCCCGCTCGATGGCGTAGGTCGCCTCCGGCCGGCCAGCGCCGCGGTAGGCGTCGGTGGGGGTGGTGTTGGTGAAGACGCCGGTGCAGGCGAAGTCGTAGGCCTGGACGTCGTAGCAGCCGCCGTACAGCCAGGCGCCGAGCAGGGGGATGCCGGGCGTGACGAGCTGCAGGTAGGCGCCCATGGCGGCGGTGAGGCGCACGCGCACCGCGACGATCCTCCCCTCGGCGCTGGCCGCAAGCTCGATCTCCTGGACGACATCGCGGCCGTGGATGGTGGCCAGGTAGCCTTCCGAGCGCTCCTCCACCCACTTGATAGGCCGGCCCAGCTTGCGGGCCAGGGCCAGAGCCAGCTGCTCCTCGGCGTAGACGTTGAGCTTGGACCCGAAGCCGCCGCCCACGTCGGGAGCGATCACCCGCAGCTTGGCCTGGGGGATGCCGAGGGTGAGGGAGAGCAGGGTGTGGAGGACGTGGGGGACCTGGGTGGTCGACCACAAGGTGTACTCGCCCTGGGCGGGAGTCGGCTGGCAGAGGACGGCCCGCGGCTCGATGGCGTTGGGGACGAGTCGGTTTTGGTAGTAGCGCTCCTTGACCGTGACCGCCGCCTCGGCGAACGCGCGCTCGACCTCTCCGGCAGAGAGCGTCCAGGTGTAGCAGCGGTTCGTGCCCAGCTCCTCGTGGACGAGCGGCGCCCCCTCGGCCAAGGCCGCCTCCACGTCGGTCACTGCCGGCAGGGGCTCGTAGTCGACCGTGACCAGCTCGGCCGCGTCCTTGGCCTGCGCCCTCGTCTCGGCCACCACCACCGCTACCCCGTCGCCCACGTAGCGGGCCTTGTCGCGGGCAAGCGGGTAGTGGGGGGGCATGTGGATGTCCTCGGTCACCGGCCAGGCGCAGGGAAGGCCCGCCCCCAGGTCTTCCGCCAGGTCCTGCCCGGAGAAGGCGGCCACCACTCCAGGCAGGGCGCGGGCCTGGGCGAGATCGACGCTCTTGATGCGAGCGTGGGCGTAGGGGCTTCGAACGACCGCCATCCACGCCATGCCTGGAACGGCCAGATCGTCGACGTAGCGGGCCTGACCGGTCAGGAGCTTGGGGTCCTCCTTGCGGGGGATCGCCTGCCCGATGGCCGCCACCGCTCGCGCCTCCTCCTAGGCCTCGCCGGCCGCGGCCAGGATGGCCTTGACGATGTTGTGGTAGCCGGTACAGCGGCAGAGGTTGCCCTCCAGGGCGTGGCGCACCTCCTCCTCAGTCGGGCGCGGGTTCTCCTCGAGGAAGGAGACGGCGGCCATGACCATGCCTGGCGTGCAGTAGCCGCACTGGAGAGCGTGGTGCTCGTGGAAGGCCCGCTGCACCGGGTGGAGCTGGCCGCCAGAGGCCAGGCCCTCGATCGTCGTCACCTCGCAGCCGTCGGCCTGGACCGCGAGGAGCGTGCACGACTTCACCGATTGACCGTCGAGGAGCACCGTGCAGGCCCCGCAGGAGGAGGTGTCGCAGCCGACGTTCGTCCCCGTCAAGCCGAGCTGCTCGCGCAGCAAGTAGACGAGGAGCTGCCGCGGCTCGACCTCGAGCTCGTGACGCCTTCCGTTGACGGTGACGGCGATGCGCCTCATGGTCTCGCGTACCTGCGAGCATACGACTCAACGGCGGGCGGATGCAAGTACCGCGTCGGGAGCCAGGCCCCGTATTGAGGCGTCGACCAGCTCCACCGGGTGCAGCGCCGGCAGGGGGCGTCCGGCGCGACGAAGCGCCGCCGACACCTGGACGAGGCAGCCGGGATTAGCGCTGGCGTAGACGTCTGGCTCGGTGGCGAGGACGCTCGCCGCCTTGCGGTCCCCCAGCTCGCGGGCTGCTTGGGGCTGGAGGAGGTTGTAGAGGCCAGCCGAGCCGCAGCAGATCGCCTGCTCCGCCGGCTCCACCAGCTCGAGCCCCGGGATCGCCCGCAGCATCGCTCTCGGCTCCTCGCGGATGCCCTGGGCATGGAGGAGATGGCAGGAGTCTTGGAAGGCGACGCGCAGAAAGAGAGGGTGACGGCTAGCCCGAGGCTCGTCACCGGCGACGAGCTGGGAGACGTCGACCACCGGCAGCGGCAGGCCTGCCTCCTTCAGGTGGGAGCCGCACCCTGCTGCGTTGACCGCGATCGACTCGACGCCGGCGCCGAGGAAGAGCTCGGCCAGAACTCTTGCTCTCCTTCGGCCCTCCTCTCGCCTGCCGGCGTGCAGGTGGAGGGCGCCGCAGCAGCGCTGGGCAGGCGGACAGACGACCTCGAAGCCCTGGGCCGCCAGGACACGGGCGGTGGCGGCGTTGACGTCGCCGAAGAGCACCCGTTGCACGCAGCCGGCGAGGAGGCCGATTCGGCCGCGCCGCTCGCCCTGGGCCGGGGTGAGCGCGGGAGGCCCGGGCCCAGGACGCCAGGTGGGCACCAGCTCGACGAGCGGGCGAAGTATCGACGGGAGCGGCAGGGCCTGCCCCACGGGGGCGAGGGCCAGCGCAACCCGCAACCTGCCCGGGTGGGGAAACAGGAGAAAGACGAGCGCCCGCAGCAGGCGGTCGCGAGCGGGGCGGCGGTAGCGGCGCTCTACCTCGGCCCGAGCCTCCTCGATGAGGACGTCGTAGCGGACGCCGGAGGGGCAGGCGCTGACGCAGGCCATGCAGCCAAGGCAGCGATCGAGGTGGGTGACCAGCGCCGGCCCCAGCTCGACCGTGCCCTCGATCAGTCCCTTGAGGAGGTAGATGCGGCCGCGGGGGGAGTCGGGCTCGGCCTGCCACAGGGGGCCGTAGGTGGGGCAGGTGGGAAGGCAAAATCCGCAGTGGGTACAGGCATCGATCGGCTGGCGCGAGATCGCCAAGCTCCGACCTTGCGCACGCGCGGTACCCGTGGCTCCAGGAGCGTCGCCGCCTGGAGCGGTCATACGAGCACTCCGGCTGGGTCGAAGGCCGCCCGCAGGCGCTCGACCAAGGATCGCAACGGCTCCCCAACCTCCTCGGGCACTGGCTCGGGGACGTAGGCCAGGCCCGCCGAGACGCGCACGACCGCCTCCTCCCACGATCCGAGCACCTGAGCCAACCCTCCAGGGGAGAAGGACAGGCAGCCGGGCGCCCGCGCTTGACGGGCGCGGGCCTCCTCCCAGACCGCGTCCCCTGCCTCCTCTCCGCCCACGAGCTCGGCGGCTCTGTCGATCTGGGCCGCCACCGCCTTGGGCGAGCCCTCGAACATCACCGCCAGCCGGCCCGGCCACAGGATGTCGAGAGCGCTGGGAACGAGGGTCGAGCGGAGGATGGCCTGGGCCTTGTGGTGGGCCTCCTCCGGCGAGTCCACGGGGACGACCAGGGTGGCGGTCGCCCCGGGGAGGGGGTGGAGGCGCAAGCTGGCTCGAGCCACCAGCCCCAGCCGCCCCTGCGAGCCCACGAGCAGCTTGCCCAGATCGTAGCCAGCCACGTTCTTCACGACCTTCCCCCCCGCGCTCGCCACGAGGCCGTCGCCGAGGACGACAGTGACCCCGAGCAGAAGGTCGCGCATGGTCCCGTAACGGTGGCGGCGGGGCCCCGACAGGTTGGCCGCGATACAGGCCCCGATGGTGGGGTCCCCGGGCGGATCGAGCGCCAGCATCTGCCCATGCCCGGCGAGCCTCCCGTTCAGAGAAGACAGCCGGATCCCGGCCTCCACGGTGCAGGTGAGATCGCCTGCCTCGTGCTCGAGCACCTGGTCGAGCCCACGGGTGGAGACGACGAGATCGCCTCCCGGCCGGTCGATAGACACGGTGAGCCGCTCGGCCGCGGCCCGGCGCAGGATCTCGGCCGCCTCGCGCACGCTCCTGACCTCAAAAACGCTCGGCAAGTCCGACCTCCTCCAAGGGGTGGCGGCGGTAGGGGCCAGGCGCTTCTCCGCACAGCCGCGGGGTGGGGAAGACTTTGCCGGGGTTGGCGATCTCCCCTGGATCGAACGCTCGCCGCAGTCGAGCCATCGCCTCCAGGTCGTCCTGATCGAAGAGGAGCGGCATGGAGCAGGCCTTGTCCACCCCCACGCCGTGCTCGCCCGTGATCGAGCCCCCGGCTTCGACGCAGGCGACCAGGATCGCGTCTGCCAGGCTCTTTGCTCTCTCTGCCTGGCCCTGGCTCCGCCCGTCGTAGAGGACGAGCGGGTGGAGGTTGCCGTCACCGGCGTGGAACACGTTCGCCACCCGCAAGCCGTACTCGTCGCTGAGGCGGGCGATCTCTCGCAGGACGGCCGAGAGCTTGGTACGAGGGACGACCCCGTCCTGGACGTAGTAGGTCGGGCTAAGCCGTCCCATGGCGGCGAAGGCAGCCTTCCTGCCCTTCCAGATGCGGGCCCGCTCCTCGTCGTCGAGGGCAGCCCGGACGGCGAAGGCGCCCTCGGCCCGGCAGATCTCCTCCACGCGGGCGAGATCCTCCTCCACCTGGACGTCTACCCCGTCCAGCTCCACGATGAGGATCGCCCCCGCTCCTTGGGGATAGCCCGCCTGGACGGCCGCCTCCGCCGCCTCGATGGCCAGCCGATCCATGATCTCCATGGCCGAAGGGAGGATGCGGCTGGCAATGACCCCAGATACGGCCGCCCCAGCGGCATCGGTGGAGTCGAAGGCAGCGAGGAGCGTTACCACCGCCTCTGGGCGACGGAGCACGCGCAGAGTGATCTCCACGGCGATGCCGAGCGTCCCCTCCGAGCCCACCACGACGCCCAGCAGGTCAAATCCCGCCCCGTCGCACCCCTTCCCGCCCAGGCGCACGAGCTCGCCATTGGGGAGGACGAGAGCGAGACCGGTGACGTGGTTGGCGGTGAAGCCGTACTTGAGGCAGTGGGCGCCGCCCGAGTTCTCGGCCACGTTGCCGCCGATGGTGCACACCTGTTGGCTGGAGGGATCGGGCGCGTAGTAGAAGCCTTCACCGGCCACGGCCTCGGTCACCTGGAGGTTGGTGACCCCTGGCTGGACGACCACCCGCTGCGAGTCGAGGTCCACCTCCAGGATGCGGTTCATGCGGGCCAGAGAGACGACGATGCCGTGCTCCACCGGCAGGGCCCCGCCGGAAAGACCGGTACCGGCCCCGCGGGCGACGAAGGGGATGCGATGCTCGTAACAGGCCCGCACTACCGCCTGCACCTGGTCGCTCGTCTCCGGCAGACACACGAGCGCAGGCAAGGCCCGTCTGCCGGTGAGTCCGTCGCACTCGTACGTCGCGAGGTCGACAGGGTCGGTCAGGATGCCCGTGGGGGGAAGCGCTGATACCAAGGCGCGGAGGAAGGAGGAAGGGAGGACCATAGGACCAGTCTACGCTTGGTGAGCCGCCCGCTCCCCGCCCACGAGGATATCCGTTGATGCCTATCTCGGATCCGATCGATGCAGAAATTCCATTCTTGCCTCAGGAAGATCGCCCATGTAGGATCCGAGATACCTATGAGCTGGATCCAAGCTACGTACGAGATCGCCGCTTTGCCGGCCCACCGCACCGCCTTTCGACCTGGGCTCTCCGCTGACTGCCCCAACCGTCCCTGCCGGGTGGGGCCGGATGGGCGGGCAGACTGCGGAGCGCTCGCCTGCCCTGCCTGCGGGTGCGGGGGATACAACCTGACCGCGCCCGACGGGTTCGAGGGCGACCACCTCGTCCGCTGCGCCTGCGGGTTCTCCTGGATCCGGCCCTAAGGAGCGCCTAGGATCCAACCCGTGGGGGCAGGGTCGATCGAGATCCGGGCTGCGCCGATCGCGGCGGCGGAGCGGGTGCTGACTGCGGAGGCTTTGGCCTTCGTGGCCGACCTCCAGCGCGAGCTCAACCGGAGACGACTGGAGCTGCTCGAGCTCCGTCACGAGCGCCAGGCCGAGATCTCTGGCGGCTCGCTCCCCGACTTCTTGCCCGAGACCCGCCACATCCGCGAGGACCTCTCCTGGCGCGTGGCCGAGGCGCCGCCCGACCTCCGCGACCGACGGGTCGAGATCACCGGCCCGGTCGACCGCAAGATGATTATCAACGCCCTCAACTCAGGGGCGAGCGCCTTCATGGCCGACTTCGAGGATGCCAACTCCCCCACCTGGGAGAACTGCGTCCAGGGCCAAGCGAACTTGATCGACGCCGTCGAGCGCACCATCTCGTTGGAGACGCCGGAGAAGACCTATCGCCTGAACGAGGAGGTGGCTACCCTCCTCGTTCGTCCCCGGGGCTGGCACCTGGAGGAGAAGCACCTGCTCGTGGACGGTCAGCGGGTGTCGGCCAGCTTGTTCGACTTCGGCCTGTACATGTTCCACTGCGCGCGGCAGCTGATCGAGCGGGGCTCGGGCCCCTACTTCTACCTCCCCAAGCTGGAGTCGCACCTGGAGGCGAGGCTCTGGAACGACGCCTTCCTGTACGCCCAGGAGCGGCTCGGAATCTCCCGGGGGACGATCCGGGCCACTGTCCTCGTGGAGACGATCCTGGCTGCCTTCGAGATGGAGGAGATCCTGTACGAGCTTCGGGAGCACTCCTCGGGCCTGAACGCCGGTCGCTGGGACTACATCTTCAGCGTCATCAAGAAGTTCCGCACGCGGCCGGACTTCGTGCTCCCCGACCGGCCGCTCGTGACCATGACCGTCCCCTTCATGCGCGCCTACACCGAGCTTCTCGTTGCGACGTGTCACAAGCGGGGGGCCCACGCCATCGGCGGCATGGCCGCCTTCATCCCCAGCAGGAAGAACCCGGAAGTGAACCAGATCGCGCTGGAGAAAGTCGCCGAGGACAAGCTGCGAGAGGCGAGCGATGGCTTCGACGGCACCTGGGTCGCCCATCCCGACCTCGTGCCGACAGCCAAAGCCGAGTTTGACCGCGTCCTCGGCCAGCGGCCGAACCAGATCGACCGGCTGCGCGAGGACGTCCACGTCACTGCCGCCGACCTTCTGGCCGTGGACAAGACGCCCGGCGACATCACCGAGCAGGGCGTCCGACTCAACGTCTCCGTCGGGATCCAGTACATCGCCTCCTGGCTCGCCGGCGTGGGCGCCGCCGCCATCAACAACCTCATGGAGGACGTGGCTACCGCCGAGATCTCCCGCTCCCAGATCTGGCAGTGGGTTCGCCACGGGCGAGTCAGCCACGAGCAGGTGCTCGCGATCCAGGCCGAGGAGCTGGAGAGGCTCGGCCCTGGCTACGAGGAAGCAGCCGAGCTCTTCGACGAGGTGGCTCTGTCGGACGACTTCGTCGAGTTCCTGACGCTACCCGCCTACGAGCGGCTACCGTGATGGCGCAGCCGGTCGTTCTGGTGGACGCGGAGAACGTCCGGCGATCGACCTGGCCCAACATCGAGCCCCTGCAATTGATCGAGAGCTGCCAGGCCTGGGCCGAGCGGATGGGGCTCTCCATCGAGCTCGTGCTCGAGGGCCAAGGGGTCGAAGAGACAAGGACGCCTTGTCTGACCGTCGTCTCGGCAGGCGAGGAAAGCGCCGATCGCTGGATCGTCCGACGGGCGCAGGAGCTGCGGAAGGAGCGTCGCCCGTTCTGGCTCGTCACCTCCGACCGGGCCCTGCGCGAGGATGCAGGCCGCGGCGCCGAGCGCGTGGTGGGAGGAGGCACGTTCGCCCGCGAGCTCGCTCGGGGTCAGGTCTTGCATTAGCGCATAGCGTCTCGTGTCTCGCGCCTCTGGCCTGAGCTATGCGCTAATGCAAGACCTGACCCCGGAAGACGGCCAGGGTGGCGGTGAAGCCGTGGAGGAAGACGCGGTCGCCTACGGGGCCGATCTCGCCGCCGCAGAAGAAGCCGGCCAGGGCGTCGCAGCCGAGCGTCTCCGCCACCACGCGGGCGTCGTGGTCTGGCTCGCCGAACATGTGCGTGCCCCGCCCGTTACAGGTGAAGACGAGCGCCCCGGCAGCCGAGCCCTCCTCCACCTCCCGGCGGAGAGCCTGGCGCAGGTCCTCGTCGGCGCTGGCCGCGTCCCGGTAGTGGAAGCGAAGCGTCTGGCCCACGCGCACGCGCTCGCCCACGGCCAAGGCTCCGCTCGCCTCGTCGGCGCCGATGATGCCCCGCATGAGGAAGTCGCCGCGACCGTACTCAGCCTTGTTCTCGTCGATGACGAGCCCTGCCAAGACCCCAGCCGCCGCTAGCCGCCTCTTCTCAGGCGGGAGCTTGGCGATCTCGTCCCTCAGCCGCTCGAAGGCAGGCTGGAGAGCGAGCTCGTAGACGATGTTCTCCTCGGCGCGGGTGATCACCGCCTCCCGGCCGAAGGGGGCGCATCCTTGGGAGACGACGGTAGCGACGTCGACGCCGGACAGGATGACGGCCACCGCGCCGCCCTCGTACAGGTCCTCGCCCACAATGAGAGCCTGCGTGCCAGGCCGCCCGGCGCCCGCGGCAATCCCGCCCACCAGCGGAAGCCCGGGGTAGCGCTCGTTGACCTCGTCCAGCACGGCGGAGACGGGGAAGCTGAAAGGGTCGACCAGGAGGACGCAGAGCGCCGCTCCCTCAAGATCGGGGAGCTCGCCAGCTCCCCCCAGATGGGAGACCTGAACCGACGCCCCTGGGAGCGAGGCCACCCACACCGCCACGCCCGGCCCGGTCTCGACCTCGCGCCGGCGGCCGAGGACGCCCTGGGCGACGCATCCGGCCACGTGTCTAGGGGAGAGCTCCTCCCGCAGCGAGAGGGCTGCCTCGGCCACCCGGCCTCGGTGGGCAGGCGAGAGGAAGAGGAAGGCGAGATCCCGCTTCCGCTCCCCGAGCGCGGACGCAGCTTCTCGCGCCGCCTCCACCACCGCGTCGTGCGCGGAGAGGGCAGTCGATATCCCGGCGCCGATTCGCACCCGTTCCAGTGTACGCCCCTGCAGCTCCTCTCCAGGAAGCCGGGCCCCGTCGGCCAGGCTCCCCTACGACGACCCCGGCCGCCAGGCTGGGCTCGAGTCGTTCTCGCCCCGGCTGCGCGCCACCTCGCGCCCGGCCCCGTCCTGGACGACGATGGCCCCCTCCCGGGAGAAGGCCAGCCTTCGCCCGTCGCCCGACCAGGTAGGCTCGAACGCCCCCTCGCCGCGAGGCGCCACGAGACGGCGTATCCTTCCTCCCTCAAGGCCCACCTCGTAGATCCCCCAGGTCGGCCCGCCCGCGTTGGAGGCGAAGACGACCCGGCTTCCGTCGGGCGACCAGGCGGGGGAGTAGCTGGCAGCGCCGAGGAGCGTCAGGGGATGGGGTCGCGACCCGTCAGGCCGGACGAGCCAGATCTCGTGCACCCGCGTCCCCCGCTCCCGCCGCACGTAGGCGATCCAGCGGCCGTCGGGCGACCAGGCAGGGTCGGTCTCCTGGGCGGGATCGTGGGTGAGACGACGCTCTCCTCGCCCGTCCTTGCCGATCACGAACAGATCTCCCCAGGCGCCGCGGTCGAACACGATCCAGTCGCCGTCGGGAGACCAGCTGGGACGGAAGTCGTGCTCCTGGGTGCGCGTGAGCCGCCGCGTGCCCGAGCCGTCGGCGCGCATGACGAAGATGTCGAAGCTGCCGTAGCGCATGCTGGCGAAGGCGATCGACCGCCCGTCCGGCGACCAGGCGGGGTCCACCTGGAAGAAGAGGCGGGTAGGGGTCGACCCGTCAGGCCGGGGCCGGGGCGTGAGGCGGGCCTCGCGTCCGTCCGCCCACCGTCCGTACAGAGCGTAGTCCCCCTGCCGAGAGCTGACGAACACCATCTCGGGCGGCGGCCGCGCTCCCGGGCCGAGCGGCGTCGCTCCGACCCAGCCAGGCACCGTCACCGCCAACGCCGCAACCGCGGCCCAAAGGAAAGACCGCGACCCCACCAGAGGTAAGGCTAGACCCTAGGCGCCCGAGATGTCGAGGACGAGCTTGCCAAAGTGCGAGCCCTTGAGCTGCTCGTGGGCTGCCTCCGCCTCGGCAAGGGGAAACACGCGCTCGATAACAGGGCGCCAGGAGGCGCGCTCCACCGCACCCAGGAAGGCGGCAAACTCCCGCGGCGACCCTAGGGTGGTGCCAAGGAGAGAGAGCCAGTTGAGGTACAAGAAGCGGACGTCCATCTCCACCGAGGGCCCGCCTGTGCCCCCGAACACGACCGCCCGGCCTCCCCGCCGCAGGCAGCGGAGCGAGTCGGGCCAGGTCGTGCCTACCGAGTCGAGCACGAGGTCGACGCCCCGTCCCCCCGTCAACTCCTTGATCTCCGCCGCCCAGCCTCCCTCGGTGTAGAGCGTGCCCCCATCGGCGCCGATCTCGCGGGCCCGCTCGATCTTGTCCGTGCTCGAGGAGGTGACGAGGACGCGCGCGCCTGCCTCGCGAGCGAGCATGACGGCAAAGGTAGAGACGCCGCTTCCTGCCCCCAGGACGAGCACCGTCTCTCCCGCCTGCAAGCGCCCTACCGTAAAGAGCGCCCGGTACGCAGTCAGCCCAGCTACCGGCAGCGCGGCCGCCTCCTGGAAGGAGAGCCGGTTGGGCTTGGGGAAAAGGTTCTCCTGGGGAACGGCAATCAGCTCAGCGTACGTCCCGTCGGCCGGGCCGCCGAGGAGGGCGTAGTCGGGTCCGGCTGCGTCCTCCCGCTCGCCCCAGCCGAGGGCCGGGTAGATAACCACCTCCTCTCCGGTATCGCGGCGCACTCCCGCTCCGTCCGAGCCGGGAATGAGCGGCAGCGGGAAGGCGTAGGCGGGGCCGGGTGGGTACCGCACGAGGAGGTCGCGGCGGTTGACCGAGGCAGCGCGGAGCTCGACCAGGACCTCGTCCGGCCCGGGCACCGGATCGGGGACCTGCTCGTAGCGAAGAGCCCCTCCCTCGTGGACCCGGACGGCGTACACGGCCCGATCTTACTGGGCCAGAGGCTCGACGCCGAGGTAGCGGCGCTGCATCTCCGCGTCCCTGGCAAGCACCTCGGCAGTCGTCTCCAGGGCGATCTCGCCCCCCACCATAATCAGCTGTCGCTCAGCGATGGCGGTAGCGACGCCCAGGTTCTGCTCGATGAGGAGGATCGCGAGCCCCTCTTGGGCCAGCCTGGTAAACGTATCGACCAGGTTGTCGATGATGGCGGGGGCAAGGCCCTCCGACGGCTCGTCCATGATCAGGAGCTCGGGGTTTCCCAGGAGCGCCCGCCCGATGGCTAGCATCTGCTGCTCTCCCCCTGAGAGCTGGGCGCCGCTGTTTCTGCGCCGCTCGGCCAAGCGGGGGAAGAGCTCGTACACCTGCTCCACCGTCCAGCGCTGGCCATTCCCCCTGGCGGCGATCTTCAGGTGCTCGTCCACGGTGAGCGAGGGGAACAGGCGCCTGCCTTGGGGCACGTACCCGATCCCTGCCCGAGCGATGCGGTAGGAAGGCTGGCCGAGAATCTCCCGGCCCTTGAGCTTGATCGACCCTGTGGCTCGAGGTGGCTGGAAGCCCATGATGGCCGCGCACAGGGTGGTCTTGCCCATGCCGTTTCGGCCTACGATGGCCACCGGCTGGTGGCCCATGTGGAAGCTGACTCCGTGGAGGACGTGGGCGCTCCCGTAGAAGGCGTGGAGACTCTCCACCGCGAGTAGCGCTTCCTCCCGGGGAAGCGGAGCTACTGCGGCGCTCACGCTCCCTCCTCGGTGTAGTAGTGGCGGCCCAGGTAGAGGTCGTGGACGAGCTGGTTGGCTCGGATCTCCTCCGGGGTTCCCTCCACGATCACGCGCCCGTCGTGCATCACCGTCACCCGACCGGCCACCCGGAGAGCCACGTCCATATCGTGCTCGATGACGAGCAGAGTGATGTCGCGATCGAGCCCCAGGAGGAGCTCGGTGAGGAGCTGCCGCTCGCCCCGGGAGAGCCCAGAGGCAGGCTCGTCCAGCATGAGGACCTTGGGCTGGGAGGCGAGGGCCATGGCCAGCGCGACCTGGCGGTGCTCGCCGTGGGAGAGGTTCCCCACCAGCTCCGAGAGCTTGTGGTCGATCGCCACCCGCCGCGCTGCTTCCCGAGCCCGCTCCCTGAGCTCGGCGTCCCGACGCAAGAGCACCGGTCGCAGGTGGCCGTCGCCAACGCCGAGGGCGGCTAGGTAGATCGAGTCCTCGACGGTGAGGCCGAGGAGCATCCGCGACTGCTGATAGGTGCGAGCCAGCCCCAGCTTGGCCCGCTTGCGGGCGGGCAGGTAGGTGACGTCGCGGCCGAACAGCTCCACCGTTCCCGAGGAGGGCGGGAAGTCGCCCGAGATGACGTTGAAGAGGGTGGTCTTGCCAGCCCCGTTGGGGCCCAAGATGGCGCGCCGCTCGCCGTGCGCGACGTCGAGATCGACGTCGCGCACGGCGTGGAGGCCGCCGAACCGCCGGCCGACCCCCCGCAAGCGGAGGGTCGGCTCGGCCAGCGCTCCCCTGAGCGGCGCCTCGGGCACGTCCCTACTTGATGAACTGCGTGGTGATGACGCCGTTCTTCACCACCCGGATCTTGCCCTGCCAGGGTAGCTTCTTCTTGACGCAGGGCGGGAACGTCCGTCCAGGAGCGGGCTTGTTGGGGGCGAAGGTACCGCCGAACGTCTGGTCCACGTTAGGCACGAATCCCGTGATGACCACGGTCGGCTTCCCGTCCGCGCCCTTGACAATCTGGAGCGGGTACTGGTCCTGGATCGCCTGTCGGCGGCTATCGAGGCGAAGAACACCCCCGTTCGAGACCTGGTACCCAGGCCTGAGCTCCCGCGGCATGGCCGCCTGGAGCGCCGCGCCTACCTTGCCGCCCGACTTCTGGAGACCCAGCACGAGCGCCCAGGCAGCGTTGTAGTAGTTGTAGACGAAGCCGTCCCCCGGCGGTAGAGACGGGTACCACTTCTTGATCACGGCCTCGTAGGCCCTGGCCTGCTTCGTCTTCAGCCCAGGCGCCGTCCCGAATCCGCCCATGTAGGAGCCGATGAGGCGCGGTGCGACGTCCTGGAAGCCGCTCAGGAAGTAGAGGAACAGGTTGCCGGCGTGCTGGCTCGCCTTCAGGGGCCCGTAGGCTTGCTCGAAAGCCTTGAGCGCCGGTCCTGTCCCTGTGCCGCCGACTACCCAGAAGTAGCCGTCCACCTGGTCCGGCGGGGGCAGCTGGCGGACGTAAGACGAGTAGTCGGTCGTATTCAGCGGCGGGAAGACCCGCTTCACGATCTTGCCGCCGATGGCGCAGAAGTCGGCGATGATGCCGGCTCCGGACGTCCACGCAAAGCTGTAGTCGTCCATGATGATGGCGGCCGTGCGCCAGCCCAGCCTCTTATAGACGATCTCGCCGATACCCGCGTTCCACTGGGCACCGTCGCCGAAGTAGCGGAAAAGGTTCTTGGGCGCGATCTGCATGGTCGGGTCCTGCGAGGCCGCTGTACCGATGATCACGGTCTTAGTGGGATGCGTCTTCGCCCAGTTGGCGATGGCCACCGCCTCGTCGCCCGAGAGCGGGCCCACCATGACGTCCGCCTTGAGCTGGTCCATTAGGCGGCGGGTCTCCTTGAGCGCGGTCGCTGGCGTGTCGTCGCCACAGCCGTAGCCGACGATCTTGACCGGCGTATTCCCTACCTTGATCCCGGTCATGCCCGCCGATGGTTTCGTCTTGCTCTTGGGCTTGCCACCGGCATACTGGGCGAAGGCGGCCTGGGCGCCGCCGATGTCCAGCTCGTAGCCGAAGCCGAAGGCGCCCTTGCAGTCGGTCATGATGGCCACGCGGACCTCCTTCTGGGCCGGCGCCGCGAATGAGACTCCAGCCGCCACCGACCCGGCCGCAATGACCGCAACCGCGACAAGGGCAGGCTTCCATCGTGGAAGATTCGACCTCATCTTCCCTCCTTTCCCTCCTGGACAACTGACCTGTAGGACATCAGGGCGATACCTCGCTTCGATCTTGACCTCCTTTCGTCACGAGCTTGCTCTGGGCGCCGGCTCATGGGTCTCGGTCGAGGGCCGCGAAGCAGCACGGCCGCCCCGGCCGAAGAGGAGCCGAGAGACCCGGTCCCAGATCCCCATGAGCCCATCCGGAGACACGACGACAATGAGCAAGAAGATGACGCCGATGACCGTGTTGAAGCTTCCCCCAACGAAGGGCAGCTGGCCGGTGACCTCCGCCCCCGGGAACTTGACGTCGCGGACGTAGGTGTCGATGACGATGAAGGCGAAGGCCCCCACGAACGCGCCCTCGATGCGACGCAACCCTCCGATCACGGCCATTACGAGAAGGTCGATAGTGGCCGCCAAGTACACGTTCCCGGGCGCGATCTGGCCCTGCCACCACACGTAGAGGACGCCCGCCAGCGAGGCCAGAAAGGCGGCGAAGCCGAAGGCAAGCGCCCGGTGCAGTCCGACGTAGTAGCCGAGCGAGGCCATCCGCACCGGGTCGTCACGAATCCCCTGCAGAGCCAGGCCAAACGGGGTGCGAACGACGTAGCGGATCGCGGCGTAGACGGCCAGAGCGACCCCCAACGAGAGGTAGAAGAGCTTCTCCGGGTGGCCAAGGACGTCGCCGATGAACGGCGGCATGTACTTGTCCTGGTTGATGCCGGCGATGGGAGAGAAGCCGCCGAACTGCGTCACCTGGCTGAAGAAGTAGTACGCGATGACCCCGTAGGTGAGCGTGAGCATGAGGAAGTAGATGCCGAAGCTGCGAGCGGAGACGGCGCCGAAGATGAGCCCGATAGCAGTGGTTATCACGATCGCCAGCACCAGGGCCACGGTGGGGTCGAGGCCCAGCGTCAGGCCCTTGGTCTCGCCGCCAGGAATGCGCTCGGTCACGAGGTTGCCCACGATGTAGCCGGCGATACCCATGAGCGCCGTCTGAGCGAGCGAGATCATCCCACCGTAGGCCGACAGGAAGATGAGGCTGGAAGCAGCGATGCCAAAGATGAAGGTCTGAGTGAGGACGGTGCCGATCCAGAAGTCGTTGAAGACGAGGGGGGCGGCGGCGAGGACGGTTAGGACGACCAGGCCCACGCTCCGCTCGAGGGTGGTCTTGGGCGACCCGGGCAACCCCAAGGCCCGCTGGAGCGCCGCCCCGCCCGCGAGAGCCCTGCTCATCCTGCCCTCCCGAACAGCCCCTGGGGACGGAAGGCAAGGACGAGGGCGATGAGGGCGAAGGTGAGAACGATCGAGTACTGGGAGCAGCAGTTGTTGCCCGAGACGGGCAGGTAGGCAGCGGAGAAGGTGAGGACGAGCGCGTAGAGGAGAGCGCCGGCAGCTGCTCCCACGAGCGATCCCATGCCGCCCACGATCACGACCACGAGCGAGTTGAGCAGCCACTGGACATCCTGGCCCTGGCCGACGCCGCTCTGCGACGCCCCTACCACCGCCCCGAACGCGGCCAGAGCCGAGCCCACCACGAAGGCGATGGCGAAGGTGACCTGGATGTTGACGCCAAGAGCCGCCGTCATCTGCCGGTCGTCGACGCCGGCGCGAATGATCATCCCCGTCTTCGTCCGGTACAGCCACAGCCACAAGGCTAAGCCGCAGGCTACGCCGAGGGCGAGCATGAAGAAGCGGGCGAGCGAGTAGTGTGCCCCCCACAGGTGGAGATCGAGTAGCCGATCGGTCCAGCCGGGCCAGGTCATGCTGACCACGTTTCCCCCGAACTTCACCGCCCCCGAGGGGACAGCCCTAGGGAAATGGGCGATGATCTGGTCGGCCACGATCACCGATACGGCGATGGTGATGAGCGCCTGGCGCAAATCCTGGCCCATGTTCCAGCGCAAGAGGAGTTGCTGGGTAACGAGGCCCACCACCATGATCGACCCCGCGGCGACGAGGAGCGGTAGCACCCACTCCCACGTGTTCACGTCATTGCTCGGGATGGCGAAGCCTTGGCCGGTCATCGCCTGCTGGATCTCGTAGGCGATGTAGCCGCCGAGCAGGTAGAAGGAGCCGTGGGCCATGTTGACCACCCGCATGAGCCCGAAGATGAGCGAGAACCCGCTTGCCACGATGAAGAGCCAGCCGGCGAAGGTGATGGAGTCGAGCAAGGTAGTGAGGAAGGCGCCCGGGTTGTCGACAGCCGAGCCCCGGGTGGTCGTGCGCCAGCTCCCTACGCCAAACTCGCCCAAGGGCTGGCTTATGACGAGGACGTAGAGGAGAGCAAAGAGGAGAGCGGCGCCGACGAGGGCGAGGGGGCCGTACCGGGCGGCCGTGTCCCAACGGAGGGCGTGCCTCACCGCTGCTTCCCCGCGTACAGCGTCGCCAGCCGGGCATCGCCCTGTTGCGGGCGCTCGTCCTCGAGCCGACCGATCTCCGCTACCACGTCGGGCGAGAGCGTGCTCACGTCGGGCCAGTCGACCTCGATCAAGTTGCCCGCTGGATCGCGCAGGTACATCTGCACCCACCCAGCCGGGTGAAACCGCACGGCCTGGTGCCACGTCTCGCCGTCAAGGAGGCCCCGCTCCTTGGAGACCCGGTAGACGGCCTCGAAGTCGTCCACGTCCAGGCCCAGGTGGTGGTAGCGGGGAGGGTCGGTGTGGCGCTCGAAGAGGTGCAGCTGCTGGTCGCCCACCGCCAGCCAGACCACCCGCTCCTGGAAGGTGGGATGAGGGATCCTCCTCATCCCGAAGATCTCCACGTAGAAACGCGCCGATTCCTCTAGGTCGTCGGCGTGGATAGACACATGGTTGACGCGGATCGCTCCCAAGCCCTGTTCAAGCATCTTAGGGGCGAGCAAAGCCATAGTTCAACTGGGCTTGGTCCTGTAAAAGCCATAGGCTTTCTCTATGAACTTGCGCCAGCTCAGCGCCTTCTTGGCGGTGGTGGAGGAAGGGTCGTTCACGAGGGCAGCTCGGCGGCTAGGGGTAGCCCAGCCCTCGCTCTCCCAGCAGATCCGCTCGTTGGAGGCGAGGCTCGGCGGCCCGCTCATCGAGCGCCTCCCCCGAGGAGTGCGGCTGACCGCTGCCGGCCGCGCGCTGCTTCCCGAGGCTCAGGCGGCGGTGCGGGCTGCCGATCGAGCCCGAGCAGCGGCCCGCAGAGCCCTGGGCTTGGAGACGGGCGAGCTCGAGGTCGCCACTCTCCTCTCTCTGACCGTAGGCATCCTGCCCCAGGCGATCGGCCGTTGGCACGAGCGCTTCCCCGGCATCGCTATTCGCATGATCGAGTACACCCACCGAAGCCTCCTCGAAGAGGACGTCCGAAACGGCGTGGGCGACATCGCCCTGGGCCCTCGTCCTCGGGCCTGGCCCGGTGCCGTGGAGCCGCTCGGGTACGAGGAGCTGGTGGTTGTCCTTCCCCGCTCCGACCCTCTCGCCAACCGCGGCCAGGTGCGGCTGGAGGCCCTAGCTGACCGAAG
>PSLH01000044.1:0-11751 GCA_040289505.1 Thermoleophilia bacterium
TGGTCGCCGTCGGCCCCAGCTCCCTGACCGTGGCCTGGCAGACGGAGTCGCCGACGAGGGCCTGGGTGGCAGCGGGGCCGCCGGAGTGGGGACCGGTTCTCTGGTGGCAGGAGAAAGAGCCTCGCCTGCGCCACCGCCTCACCTTGGCCGGGCTCTCCTTCTCCACCCCCTACCGGATCTGGGTCACGACTATCGCCGGCGACGGGGAGCGGGCCCAGGCGAGCGTCGATGCCACGACGGCCGGCCCTCCCGCTGCCCCTGAAGCCACGGCGGGCGAGGGAGCGGTGCGGGCGGACGGCCAGCCGTTCTTCCCCATCATGTCCTTCGGCGGCTGCCCGGAGACCTACGAGACGAGCCTGGCCGCGGGCGTCAATCTGTTCGTCCGCAACCCCTGCGGCGGCCTTCAGGCCCAGCTCGATGCCCTGGCCGGCCGAGCTCTCTCTGCTGCCTCGGCCGAGGACGGGCCAGGCCAAGGGCCGGGGCTGATTGGCTCCTTCTACCCCGACGAGGCGGACGCCCACGGCCTGTCCGGGGCCACCCTCCCCCCGCCGCCCCCAGGCTCTCGCGGCCTTCGCTTCCTCACCCTGAGCAACCACTTCTACTCCGGGGCCGCGCCGCTGGCGGCGGGGCGGGGCATGTACCCCGGGCTGGTGGCGCGGGCGGATGTGGTCGGCTTCGACCTCTACCCGCTCCAGGAGTGGTGCCGACCCGACCGGCTGGCGGACGTGTACCTGGCCCAGCGGGAGCTCGTCCAGCTGGCTCGAGGCAAGCCCACGTTCCAGTGGATCGAGGCGGCAGGGATGCGCTGCCCAGGGGGAAAGACAGCGGTGACCCCGGAGACGGTCCGGGCCGAGGCCTGGCTCGCCGTCGTCGGGGGGGCCCGTGGCCTTGGCTTCTTCCCGCCCGGAGCGTGGACGGGGGAGGTAGGGGCCGCCCTGGCCGAGGTCACGCGGGCCATCCGCTACCTCGCTCCCGCCCTGCTCTCTCCCCTCGCGCCGACCGCGGTCGATCCTCCCTCAGGACCGGTAAAGGCGGGGGCCTGGCACCGACAGGGGGCCCTCTACGTCGTGGCCGTGAACGCCTCCCGGCTTTCACGCCGGGTCACGATCGACGTGCCCGGCCTCGCCGGTCGTGCCCTGGCGGTCCTGGGCGAGGGGCGGTCCGTGATCTCGAGCGGAGACACCTTCCTGGATAACTTCGGCCCCCTCGCTACCCACCTGTACGTCGCCGCCCCCTTCGGCAGCTGACCCAGCGAGCTCGGGAAGCGTCCTTTCCCCCTCGTACAATCGCTCTGCCGTGCCCGACGCTCCCTTCTGCCACCTCCACGTCCACTCCGAGTACTCGATCTTGGACGGCGCCTGCCGCATCCCCCAGCTCGTAGCCCGGGCGGCCGAGCTCGACATGCCCGCGGTGGCCCTCACCGACCATGGCTCGCTGGCAGGGGCGATCGAGCTCTACCGGGAGGCGAGCAACGCGGGGGTAAAGCCGATCATCGGCTGCGAGGTCTACTTGGCCGACGACCGCCGCCGCCAGGAGAAGGGCTACGCCCACCTCACGCTGCTGGCCGAGACCAACGAGGGGTACGGCAACCTCATCAAGCTCGCCTCGCTCGGCTACCTCGAGGGCTACTACTACAAGCCCAGGGTCGACTGGGAGCTCCTGGAGCGCCACGCCCGAGGCCTTGTCTGCCTGTCGGGGTGCCTGTCGGGCCGAGTGGCCAAGGCCCTCAAGGAGGGCCGCTCCCGCGATGCCCGCGCCGACCTCGACCGCCTGGCCCAGATCTTCGGCCGCGACCACACCTACGTCGAGATCCAGAACGCCGGCCTCCCCGAGCAGCACCGGATCAACCCCGATCTCGTCCGCCTGGCCGCCGAGAGCCGCCTCTCCCTCGTGGCCACGGGCGATGTCCACTACCTCCGCCACGAGGATGCCAAGGCCCACGAGGCGCTCCTCTGCATCCAGTCGGGCGACTCGCTCAAGAACCCCAACCGCTGGAAGTTCGATTCCGACCAGTTCTACTTCAAGACCCCAGCCGAGATGGCGGCCGACTTCCCCGATCAGGCCGATGCCCTGCGGCGCACCCTGGAGATCGCCGAGCGATGCACGGTGTCGATCGAGCTCGGTCGGCTCCTCCTCCCTAAGTTCCCCACTCCGGACGGCAGGGATGCCTTCGAGTACCTGGTGGAGCTGTGCGAGACCGGCCTCGCCCGCCGCTACCGGGTGGTCACCCCCGAGCTGCGCGACCGCCTCCAGTACGAGCTGAGGACGATCCGAGAGATGGGCTTCGCCGACTACTTCCTCATCGTGGCCGACTTCGTCGGCTTCGCCAAGCGGAACGGCATCGGCGTCGGCCCCGGCCGGGGATCGGCCGCCGGCAGCCTGGTCGCCTATTGCCTGGAGATCACCGATATCGACCCCATCCGCTACGACCTTCTGTTCGAGCGCTTCCTCAACCCCGGCCGCAAGTCGATGCCCGACATCGACATCGACTTCTCGGTGGCCGGTCGCGATCGGGTGATCAACTACGTGGCCGAGAAGTACGGCCGCGACCGGGTGGCCCAGATCATCACCTTCGGCACGATGATGGCCCGAGCCGCTATCCGCGACGCCGGGCGGGTGCTGGAGGTGCCGTACGGGACGGTGGACAAGATCGCCAAGCTCGTCCCGGAAGGGCCCAAGGTGTACCTCGACGAGTGCCTGAAGCCAGGCCAGGAGCTTCGCCAGGCGTACGACCAGGATCCCTTGGTGCGGGAGATCGTCGACCTGGCCAAGCCGCTCGAGGGGCTGGTGCGCCAGGACTCGATCCACGCCGCAGGGGTGGTGATCGCCGACCGGCCCCTGATCGAGATCGTGCCCTTGCAGCAGAAAGGCGAGGGCCAGGAGATCGTGACCCAGCTTGCCATGGGCGACGTCGAGGCCCTCGGCCTGCTCAAGATGGACTTCCTCGGCCTGCGCAACCTGGACGTGATCGACGAGGCAGTGCGCCTCGCCGGAGGGGACCTCGATATCTCTCAGGTTCCTCTGGACGACGCCGAGACCTACGCCATGCTCGCCCGGGGCGATGCCACCGGCGTCTTCCAGCTCGAGTCGGCGGGGATGCGGGAGGCGCTCCGCCTCGTCAAGCCCACCTGCTTCGAGGACCTGATCGCCCTCGTCGCCCTCTACCGGCCCGGCCCCATGTCCTACATCCCTGTCTACGCCCGTCGCAAGCATGGCCAGGAGCCGGTGGTCTACGCCGATCCTCGCCTGGAGCCGATCACCGGCCCGACCTACGGCATCATCGTCTTCCAGGAGCAGGCCATGGAGATCGCCAAGCGCGTCGCCGGCTTCTCCCCGGCCGAGGCGGACGACCTGCGCAAGGCGATCGGCAAGAAGATCCACTCGCTCATGGCCTCGCTGGAGGAGAAGTTCGTGGAGGGCTGTATCTCCGGGGGGGTCGCCCCTGCCGTCGCCCGGCAGCTGTGGAAGGACATCGAGGCAGCCCAGGACTACTCGTTCAACAAGTCGCACGCCGCCTGCTACGCCTTGATCGCCTACCGCACCGCCTACCTTAAGGCTCACTACCCGGCCCAGTACATGGCCGCCCTTATCTCCTCAGTCATGAACACCAAAGACCGCGTCCCCTTCTACGTGAATGCCTGCGAGGAGATGGGAATCGAGGTGCTCCCTCCTGATGTCAATGCCTCGGCCGTCGACTTCGCGGTCGTGGAGGGAAAGATTCGCTTCGGCCTGAACGCGGTCAAGAACGTGGGGGAAGCGGCGGCGCGGGCGATCGTCGCCGCCCGCGAGCAGGGGGGACCGTTTGCCTCCATTTGGGACCTGGTCGAGCGAGTCGATCCCCAGGTGGTCAACCGCCGGGCGCTGGAGGCCCTGGTCAAGGCAGGAGCGCTGGACGGTATCGTCCCTTCCCGACGAGGGGCGCTGGAGGCGCTGGAGTGGGTCGTCAGCCATGGGCAGAAAGCCCACGCCGATCGGGCGGCAGGCCAGGCGACCTTCTTCGACGACCCTGGCGCCCTGGCGGCGCGAGCCCACCCCCCGATCTCCGCCCAGGAGCTCGACAAGCGCGAGCTCTTGCGCCTGGAGAAGGAGACCTTGGGCCTGTACGTGTCCGAGCATCCGCTCCACGCCGCCCGGGAGGGGCTCAAGCGACGGACGGACTGCCCCCTGGCCGAGGTCGAGCGGCGCCGGGACGGCGAGGTGGTGACGGTGGGCGGTATCGTCTCCTCGGTCAAGCAGGTGACGACCAGGAAGGGCGAGCCTATGGTCTTCCTGCGGCTCGACGACCTCACCGCCGAGGTGGAGGTAGTCGTGTTCAACTCGGTCTACGCCTCGTCTCGGGAAGCCTGCGAGCTCGACCGCATCCTGGTCGTCAAGGGCCGGGTCGATCACAAGCAGGAAGGGGAGACGAAGCTGATCGCGCTCGAGGTCTCCCCCTACGAGGCGGTCCAGGATCCCGGCGAGGTGCGGCTGCGGGTGGATGCCCGCAGGGCGCGGGCAGGGATCGTGCGCGAGCTGAGCCAGGTCGTCCGCGATTTCCCCGGCCAGGCCCGGGTCGTGCTCGCCCTGGAGACCTCCCAGGGGGAGAGGGTGCTCGAGCTCGGCCCCAGCTACCGGGTGCGGCCCGAGCCCGACTTCTTCGCCGAGGTGCGGGCCCTCCTGGGCGAGGCGGCCGTCCTGTAGCCCTGGCTTCGGGCCGCGGGGCACGCTACCCCTGCCGATCCCTCCCGCCTTCGCCTTTCCCGCGCCATTCCCGCCAGAACGTGGGCTTTCCTCCCTCGCCTCCCTCCGGCCGCGGCGACGGGCAGAATACCGTGACCGTGCCCGTGCTCCTTGCCAGCATTCCCTCGCCCTCCAGCGGCACCCTCGACCTGGGGCCGGTGAGCATCCACATGTACGGGATCATGCTCCTCGTCGGCATCGCCGCCGCCATCGGCCTCGCCGGCCTACGCTGGACGCGGCAGGGAGGCGACTGGGACTTGGTCATGCGGGTGGCGGTGTGGGGAGTGGCGGCCGGCGTCGTCGGCGCTCGCCTCTACCACGTGATCACGAGCTACGACCAGCTCCCTGACGCGTGGTGGGGGCCGTTCGCCGTCTGGAAGGGGGGGCTGGGAGTGTGGGGAGGGATCCTCTTTGGAGCCGTCGCCGGAGCCCTCGTCGCCCGCCGGGCCGGGGTGAGCGTGGCCGCCTTCGCCGACGCGGCCGCGCCCGCCATTCTCCTAGCCCAGGGGATCGGTCGCTGGGGCAACTGGTGGAACCAGGAGCTTTTCGGCAAGCCGAGCGACCTTCCCTGGGCGCTCGAGATCGACCCCGTCCACCGGCCGGCCGGCTACGAGCTCGCCGCCACCTTCCACCCGATCTTCCTGTACGAGTTCCTGTTCGACCTGGCCGGCGTGGCCATCCTCCTGCTGGTGGCCCGCCGTTTCGCTATCCGGCCCCCTGGCCTCTTCGCCCTGTACGTCTCCTACTACACGCTCGGGCGGCTGTTCGAGGAGCAGCTCCGCATCGATCCTTCCGGGCACTTCCTGGGCCAGCGAGTCAACTTCTGGGTGGCGCTCGTGACCTTCCTCGCCTCCACCTCCTTCTTCGTGTGGCGCCAGTTCTTGGGCGGCCGCCGCATCCGGCCAGCTCCCGAGCGACCCTCGGCCAAGGGTCGGGCGATGGCTGTCCCCCGGGGGCGCGTCCGGCCTCGCCGGTAGCCTCCGCTCGTGCGGCCCCGCGATCTCCACCTCGACCTCGATGCCTTCGAGGGGCCGTTCGACCTCCTCCTGGCGCTGATCCTCAAGGAGGAGCTCCCCCTGGCCGAGGTGGAGATTGCTCGGATCGTGGTCGCATACGTGGAGCGCTTGGTCGAGGTGGAGCGTCTCGATCTCGAGGCCTGCGGGGAGTTCCTCCTCCTCGTGGCCGGGCTGCTGGAGCTCAAGGCTCGAGAGCTCTTCCCCCAGGTCGATGCCGACCTGGTCGACCTGGAGCCGGCGGAGGCGGCCGAGGAGCTCGCCCGCCGCCTGGAGGAGTACCGGCGCATCAAGGCCGCTGCCTCCTGGCTGAGCGAGCGGTTGCGCCAGGAGTCGGACCGCTTCTTCCGGCTGGGGCCGGCTCCCCTCTCTCCCCGGTTGTCTCGCCGGCTCGCCCCCCAGGATCCCCGCGCTCTGGCTGATTCTCTGCGGGCCCTGGCCGCCGAGCCTTCCACGCTCTCGCTCGCCCACATGGGTCTTTCGTTTCCTTCCATCGAGCGCTTCCTCGACCGGTTCCGAGCTCTCCTTCGCCGCCGGCTGAGATTCGATCTCGAGACCGAGCTGAGGGGGCTCGGTCGCCTGGAGCAGGCAGCAGCCTTCCTCGCCCTCCTCGAGCTGCGCAAGCGGGAGGAGGCGCGGCTGGAGCAGGCCTACCCCTTCGCCCCGATAAGGGTTCTCCGTCCCGCCGTCGAAAGGAGCGAGGAGTGGAAGACCGCCACCTCCGCCTGATCGCAGCTCGACCGCTAGAGCGCCTCGTCCGCACCGTGGAGGCGCTGCTCGTGGTCTCCTCCTCGCCCCTGTCCGTCGATGAGCTGGCTCAGGCAGCAGAGGACGAGCCGGCCAGGATCGAGGCGGCGCTCGACCTCCTGAAGGAGCGCTACCGGGAAGGCCGAAGCGGAATCGTGCTTGAGCGCGTGGCCGGCGGCTACGCCTTCCGGGCCTCGCGGGAGGCGGCCTCCGCCTGTGCCCGCCTGGTCGAGCCCCCGGTGGAGCGGACGCTCTCCCAGGCGGCTCTCGAGACCCTGGCCATCGTCGCCTACCTCGGGCCCTGCACCCGACCTGAGATCGCGCGCCTGCGAGGCGTCGCCTCCGACACGGTCGTGGCCGGGCTGGTCGAGCGGGGTCTTTTGGCCGAGGCTGGGCGGGAGCCGGGAGCGGGAGGGGCCGTCCGCTACCGCGTGACCGAGCTCTTCCTGCGCGTGTTCGGCTTGGAGAGCGTGGCGGGTCTGCCCCCGTTGGAGGATTTGGGCGGGGAGGCAAGCGAGATTCGCGCTCGTCTGGAGGCGGTGGCCGGTCGCCGGCTAGGCTAGGAAGGGCACGGCCGTCAAGGCCGTCTATCTAGGAGAACGATGGACGTCACCGAAGAGACCTTCTACGTCGACGTGATCCAGCGCTCGCACCAGGTGCCGGTGGTGGTCGACTTCTGGGCCGAGTGGTGCGCTCCCTGCCGCATGCTGGCGCCCGTGCTCGAGCGAGAGGTGGCTGCGAGGAACGGAAACGTCGTCCTCGCCAAGGTGAACGTGGACCAAAACCCGACGCTCGCCTCCCACTACGGCGTCCGCAGTATTCCCGCCGTCAAGGCCTTCCGGAACGGTCGGGTGGTGGCCGAGTTCGTGGGCGTCCGCTCGGCTCCGGCGGTGGCCGAGTTCCTCGACTCTCTGCTCGGTCCCACTGCCTCGGAGCGCTTGCTGGAGGAGCTCCGGGCATCGGGGGAGGAGCCCGAGGTGATTGCTCTCTTGGAGGCAGGGGAGTACGAGCGGGCGCTTGAGCGGCTGCTCCAGCAGGCCCGCGGCGGCGACGCCGAGCGCAAGGAGCGAGTGCGACGGTGGATGGTGGCTCTCTTCGAGGAGCTGGGTCACGACCATCCCCTCTCGGCCCGCTACCGCCGCCAGCTGGCCACCGCCTTGTACTAGCCGCCGTGGCTGGCGCGAGCGGGCCTGGCCCTGACCGCGCCAGGCGCATGCGGCTGAACGCCTACCTCGCCCGCTGCGGCGTAGCGTCTCGCCGGCACGCCGACGAGCTCGTCAAGGCAGGCCGGGTGCGCGTGAACGGCCGGGTAGGGGAGCTCAATACCTACGTGGGCCCAGGAGACCTGGTCGAGGTGGACGGGGAGCGGGTAGAGCCGGAGCCGCTCGCCTACGTCCTGCTCCACAAGCCCGCAGGCGTGCTGACCACCGCCCGCGATCCCCGAGGGCGGCCGACCGTGCTCGACCTCGTTCGCCACCCCTCCCGGGTGGTTCCCGTGGGGAGGCTGGACGCGGACACGACCGGAGCCCTCCTTTTGACCAACGACGGCGAGCTCGCGCACCGGCTCGCTCACCCGCGCTACCGCGTGGACAAGGTGTACGAGGTCGAGGTTGAGGGCGAGCCCTCGGACGCTGCCCTGAGGCGACTCCGCCGCGGCGTCGAGCTCGAGGACGGGCGCACTGCCCCCGCCCGCGTTCGCCGCCTCGGCCCCTCTCGGCTGGAGATCACCATCCACGAGGGGCGCAAGCACCAGGTGAAGAGGATGTGCGCGGCCATCGGTCATCCGGTCGTGCATCTGCACCGGGCTCGCTACGCCGGGCTCAGCCTGGAAGGGCTCGCTCCCGGGGAGTGGCGCGCGCTCCGGCCCCCGGAGGTGGCCGCTCTTGCCCGCCTGGTCGGTCTACCGCGGTGACCGACTCTGGGGGCTAGCGAGCGCCGGACGCTACTCGAACCACACGATCGTAGCCAGGATCAGGTACAGGGCCACGAGCGCCCATCCCTCGAAGGCCGGCGCCTTGCCGTCGCCGGTGATCTGCCACAGGGCGATGGCCATCACCGCCAGGGCGCCGATGGAGAGGGGGTTGACAACGAAGGTGAGCCGCTCGGCGAAGAGGAGGGAGAGGAGGACGAGCGTGGCCGAGCTCGACCCGGCGGTGGAGCGGCTGGAGAGCGATCGCTCCCACTGAGATCTCGACCTGGTGGCGGGAGGCCCGGTCGCCGAGCCGGTCCGAGAGACCGAGCAAAACGATGACGAACACCGCTACGAGCAGGAGGATGGCGGCGTCGTTGGGGAGGCGTGGGCTGAATCGCATGACTCGATCGTGCGCCTGCCAGGAGCCGGCCGCGATGGCGAGTCCCAGGATGAGAAGGGCGTTCGCGAACACCGACCCCAGGATCGAGGTCTGGGCTACCACGACCTCGCCCGCCGCCAGGGAGAAGAGGACGACGAAGAGCTCGGGGAGGTTGCCGAGAGTCGCGTTGGCAAGGCCGGTGATTGCGGGACCGCAGCGCGTGCCTACCGACTCGGTGCCGAGCCCTACCCCCCAAGGCTAGGCGGCCAGGGCGATGCCGCACACGATGAAGGTGGCCACTGGCTGGTCGGTGGCGTAGTGGAGAGCGCCGCCGGCGGCGGCCGCGGCGAAAGTAGCGCCGATGAGAAGGAGGCGGATCAGGGTCGAGGTACGAACCCCATGCGCTCGTACATGAGAGCGAGGGTGGGAGCGGAGGCAACGCGGGCCTTCTCTGCTCCCCGGGTCAGGAGGCGCTCCAGCTCGCCCGGGTCGTCCAGGATCTCGTGGTAGCGCCGCTGAACCGGCTCTAGCATGGCGATCACGGCCTCGGCCACCGCCTCCTTAAAGGCCCCGTACCCCTGCCCGTCGAAGCGCTTCTCGATCGTCTCCGGCGGCTCGCCGGTGGCCACGGCCATGATCTCGATGAGGTTGGAGATCCCCGGCTTGTCGGGAGCGCGCCGGATTTCCCTTCCTGAGTCTGTGACGGCCGCCTTGAGCTTGCGCCGGATCACCTCCGGCGGGTCGGCCACGAGCACGGTGCCAAGCGGCGTCCCTCCGGTGGTGGACATCTTCTTGTCCGGCTCCTGCAGGTCCATGATGCGGGCCCCCACGTCTGGGTACTCGCCTCTGGGGACGGTGAAGGTGGGTCCGAAACGCTGGTTGAACCGCTCGGCGATGTCCCGGGTGAGCTCGATGTGCTGCCGCTGGTCCTCGCCCACGGGTACCACGTCCGTCTGGTAGAGGAGGATGTCGGCTGCTTGGAGTACCGGGTAGGTGAAGAGACCTACCGAGACGAACGCCTGCTTCTCGGCTTTCTCCTTGAACTGCGTCATCCGCCGCAGCTCGCCGAAGCTGGCCGCCGAGGCTCCCAGAAGCCAGGCCGCCTCGGGGTGAGCGGGGACGTGGCTCTGCACGAACACGGTGGAGCGTTGGGGGTCGAGGCCGACGGCGAACAGCATCGCCGCCAGCTCCAGCGTCGAGCGGCGCAGCTCCTCGGGCTCGTACTCGACCGTCACCGAGTGTAGGTCGACGATGCAGAAGAACGCCTCCCCCCGCTCCTGGTTGGCGACGTACTGGCGGAAGCCGCCGCAGTAGTTCCCCAGGTGCTTGGCTCCGGTGGGCTGGATGCCGGAGAAGATACGCACGACGAGGCCAAGTATCCCATCTACGATTAGGGGGCCTTGGCAGTCAACGTCTCCCCCGAGCTTCTCATCGTCATGTCGCCCACCGCCACCGCGGGCGAGGTCGACCATGTGGTTGCCCGCCTGCAGGAGGCGGGAGTGGACGTGCGGGTGTCGCCCGGCCGGGAGGCGACCGTGATCGGGGCCATCGGCGAGCGCGAGCTCTTGGCTTCCCTCCCGCTCGAGGCCTACCCAGGCGTGGAGCAGGTCCTGCCCATCCTCAAGCCCTACAAGCTCGTCTCCCGGGAGATCGTTCCCGACGGCACCGTGATCGAGGTGCGGGGTCGCCGGGTGGGGCATGGCTGGTTCGGCCTCATCGCCGGGCCGTGCACGGTCGAGTACCGGGAGCAGACCCTGGAGACGGCTCGGGCGGTGGCGAGCGCCGGCGCCACCATGCTCCGGGGTGGCGCCTTCAAGCCCCGTACCTCGCCGTACACCTTCCAGGGATTGGGACACGCGGCCTTGGAGATCCTGCGGGAGGCCAGGGAGGAGACAGGGCTTCCTATCGTCACCGAGCTCATGGATCCCCGTCATGTGGAGGACGTGGCCGAGGTGGCCGACGTCATCCAGATCGGCGCCCGCAACATGCAGAACTTCCTCCTGCTCTCCGAGCTAGGGCGGGCGGACCGACCGGTCCTGCTCAAGCGGGGGCCCTCGGCCTCGGTGGAGGAGCTCTTGATGGCGGCCGAGTACGTGGCCAAGGAGGGAAACGACCGCATCATCCTCTGCGAGCGGGGCATCAAGACCTTCGAGCGCTCGACTCGGTACACCCTCGACCTGGGGTCGGTGGCCGTCCTCAAGCACGAGACCCACCTGCCCATCATTGTCGATCCGTCGCACGCTGCCGGCAGGCGCGACCTGGTGCTGCCCCTAGCGCGGGCGGCGGCGGCGGTAGGAGCCGATGGCATCATCGTGGAGGTGCACCCTCGGCCCGAGGAGGCTCTCTGCGACGGGCCCCAGCAGGTGCCGGCGGCCGAGTTCGGGGCGTTCGCCCGCGAGATCCGCGAGCTCGTGGCCCTTATGGGCAAAGAGATCGGGTAGCACGGCTCGATGCGCCTGGCCGTCGTCGGCACCGGCCTCATGGGGGCGTCGGTCGCTCTTGCTGCCAAGCGGGCGGGGACAGTTCGGGTCGCTGGCTTCGACACGGACAGGGATGTGGTCGAGCGGGCGGTGGCCCGAGGGGCGGTGGACGATCCGGCGGCGACGCTCGAGGAGGCTCTGGCCTCGGCTGACCTGGCCGTAGTAGCGGTGCCAGTGGCAGCGCTGGCGAGCCAGGTGGAGGCGGTACTGGCGGCCAGCCCGGAGGAGTGCACGGTCACCGACGTGGGCTCGACCAAGGTCGCCGTGTGCCGGGCTGCGGGTGGCTCGCCCCGCTTCGTAGGGGGTCACCCCGTCTGCGGCTCGGAGACACGGGGGCCCGACCACGCCAGCGCTGACCTGTTCGACGGGGCTACCTGGTTTCTCACTCCGCTTCCTGAGACCGACCCTGATCGCTACCGCCTCGTTCACGGATTCGTCGCCAGCCTGGGCGCGGTGCCGGTAGCCGTGTCCCCCCGGGCCCACGATCGGCTAGTGGCGCTG
>PSLH01000044.1:11837-17122 GCA_040289505.1 Thermoleophilia bacterium
GAGCCGCTGGCGGCGGCGGGCGGGTCGCTCCGCGACATGACACGGGTGGCGGGCGCCAACCCCCGGGTGTGGGTGGACATCTTCCTCGACAACGCCGAGGAGCTGCGCCAGGCCCTGGCCGATCACCGCCGTCGAGTGGAGCAGCTCGAGGAGGCCCTGGCCGTGGGGGATGCCGGCTTCCTCGCCCGCTGGATCGCCGAGGCGGCCCACAACCGGCGGCGCATGCTGGAGCGGGCCTACCCCGACCCTGGCCAGCTGCACCGCCTGCGCGTGCACGTCCCCGACCGCCCCGGCGTCCTGGCCGGCATCACCCAGGCGCTGGGCGCCGCCCGCATCAACATCGAGGACTTCGAGCTCCAGCACATCTCTCCTGAGCGGGGCGGCGTCTTGTCCGTGCTTGTGGCGGGCCAGGGCGAGGCAGAGCGGGCGGCGGCGCTGCTCGAGAGCCAGGGCTACGGCGTGGTGGTGTCGGCGGTGCTCGAGGGCTGATGCTCACCGAGCTTGGCCTCTACCGGCTCTGGGACGAGAGCCCGGAGAGGACATGGGCCTTCGCCCGCCACTGGATGCCCGTCCTCGTGCGCGCTCTCGCCCCCAGCTACGGCTATGGCCTAGAGCGGCTGCCAGCGCGCGGAGGCTGCGTCCTGGCCGTGAACCACCTGAGCGCGATCGACCCTCCCTTGGTCGGGGCCTACTCGCGCCGCACGATCTACTACATGGCCAAGATCGAGCTCCTGGAGATCCCTGTCGCGGGCGAGATCTTGCGCTGGATGGGCACCTTTGCCGTTCGTCGGGGCGAGGGAGACCGCGACGCGCTGCGGGTCGCCCGCTGGCTTGTCGCCCACGGCCACGTGGTGGGCATGTTCGTGGAGGGAACGCGGCAGAGGCTGGGACACCCCGGGCCGGCGCACGTGGGAGCGGCCATGGTGGCCATGCAGGAGCAGGTGCCGCTCGTGCCCTGCGGCTTGGACACCTTCCGCTGGTCGCTCGGGCGCCGTCGCCCGTGCGCCTGCGTCTTCGGGCATCCTCTCGACCTCTCAAGCCTCCCTCGCAACGGTCGCGGCTACAAGGAGGCGACGGCGATAGTGGAGAGGGAGATCCTCCGCTTGTGGCGGATGGCCGCCCAGGCGGTGGCAGACGGCTTCCCGTCCCGGCTCCCAGACGGGGCGGCGCGGGCAAAGTCGGTGCCGGGGGGGCATGACTTCCCCGTGCTCGACACCCCCGCCTGGCCCAGCGAGCCGTGGGCAGCAGGCCCGTTGGGCCCTGTCTTCCCTGGGCGGGCTCGGTGATCGAGGTCGCTCCTGCCGTCTGCCTCCGGGGGGCGCTGGCCCTGCCCGGAGACAAGTCGATCTCCCACCGGGCCCTCCTCGTCGGCCTCATCAGCGAGGGGGAGACGGTAGTGCGGGGATTCGGCCGCTCGCGCGACACGGAGACGACATTGGCGGCGGTACGGGCCCTAGGAGCGCAGGTAGCCGAGGAGGACGAGGACCTGCTCCGGGTGCGGGGGGTGGGAATGACGGGCCTGGTAGAGCCATCCTTTCCGATCGACTGCGGGAACTCGGGGACGACGGCCCGTCTTCTGGCTGGCATCCTGGCTGGCCAGGAGGGTCGGCGGTTCCAGCTGGTGGGCGATGCCTCCTTGAGCCGGCGCCCCATGGACCGAGTGGCGGAGCCTTTGCGGGCCATGGGGGCGCGGGTGGAGACGAGCGGGGGGACTCTGCCGATGACGGTAGAGGGGGCCCGTCTTGGCGGCATCGACTACGAGCTTCCGGTTGCCAGCGCGCAGGTCAAGTCCTGCCTCCTCCTCGCCGGTCTGTACGCGGAGGGCGAGACGGTCGTGCGCGAGCGCGTGCCCAGCCGCGACCACACCGAGCGCATGCTCCGTCTCGCCGGTTGCTCCATCCGCCTCGGCCCCGGGTGGGTGGCCGTGCGCAGGGCTCACCGCCTGGCTCTCCCCGAGGTCGAGGTGCCCGGCGACATCTCCTCGGCCGCTCCCTTCGTCCTGGCTGCGACCCTCCTTCCCGGCTCCGAGCTCCTCGTCTCCGGGGTCGGGGTCAACCCCACCCGCACCGGCTTCCTCGACGTGCTCGAGCGCATGGGGGCGCGCATCGCCATCTTCAACCGCAGGACGGTGTCGGGCGAGCCGGTGGCCGACATCGAGGTCACCCATGCCGAGCTAGTGGCTACCGAGGTCGAGCCCTCCGAGGTACCCAGGCTGGTGGACGAGCTTCCTCTGTTCGCTCTGGCCGCGGCTATGGCTCGGGGAGAGAGCCGGGTGCGAGGGGCCGAGGAGCTGCGCAAGAAGGAGAGCGACCGCATCGAGACGGTAACGAGCGCCCTCCGCGCCCTGGGGGTGCGCATCGTTCCTCTCCCCGACGGCTTCCGCGTGCGCGGAATCCCCGCCCGTCCTCGGGGAGGACGGGTGAGGGCAGCGGGCGACCACCGCATCGCCATGCTGGGCGCGGTCGCCGGCCTCGTCTCCCGCGAGGGCGTGCGCCTCGAAGGGGAGGAGGCAGTGGCGGTATCGTTCCCCGGGTTCTTCGACCTGCTCGACTCCCTCGCGCAGCGATGATCGTGGCCATCGATGGGCCCGCTGGGGCCGGCAAGAGCACGGTCGCTCGTAGGCTCGCCGAGCGGCTCGGCTTCCGCTACCTCGATACTGGCGCCATGTACCGCGCTCTTGCCTGGCTCGCTCTGCGGGAGGGGGTCGGCTTGGAGGACGAGGACGAGCTCGCTCGGCTAGCCGCCGCCCACCCCGTGGCGCTGGGCACAGGGAGAGTGGTGATCGCAGGCGTCGACGTCAGCCAGGCCATCCGCAGCGCCCAGATCGACCGGGCCGTACCCGTGGTCGCTCGTCACCCCCGGGTACGGGCGGTCATGCGCCAACGGCAGCGGGAGCTGGCCAAGGAGACAGACGCGGTGGTGGAAGGCAGGGACATCGGTACCGTGGTCGCGCCCCAGGCTGAGGTCAAGGTCTACCTCACCGCCCGCGAGGAGGTGCGCGCCCGCCGCCGCCTGGCCGACCGTCCGGACGTGGGCGTCGACGCGCTCGCCACCGATCTCCGCCTGCGCGACCGAAGCGACGCTGCCCGCATGGAGCCAGCGCCGGACGCCGTGCTCATCGACACGAGCGATCTGGGGGTGGACGAGGTAGTGGCCCGGATCGAGGATCTGGTGCGACAGCGCCTCCCTGTTTGACGTGAACGGCTCCCGATCGAGCCCTGCGCAGGAGAGCCGGGAGCTGGCGGGGTCGGTGGCCGTGGTGGGCTTTCCCAATGTGGGGAAATCCACCCTCGTCAACCGCCTGACCGCCACCCGGGCAGCGGTCGTGCACGAGACGCCAGGGGTCACCCGCGACCGCAAGGAGCTCGTGTGCGAGTGGGCCGGACGCCGCTTCCTGGTCGTGGATACGGGCGGGGTGGACGTGGCCGACGCCTCGCCGCTCACGAGAAGCGTGGTTGAGCAAGCGCGCAGGGCCATTGCCGAGGCCGATCTTGTCCTCCTCGTGGTGGACGCCAAGGCAGGGGTGAGCCCGGGGGACGAGGAGCTAGCCGAGATCGTGCGCCGGTCGGGAAAGCCGGTCTTGGTTGTGGCCAACAAGATCGACGATCCGCAGAGGGGGGAGTTCGCCCACGAGTTCCACCGCTTGGGCCTGGGCCAGCCTCTCCCGGTGTCGGCCCTCCACGGACACGGTACCGGCGACCTCCTGGACGAGGTGGTGGCGCGGCTTCCCGGCCGGGGCCGGCCGGAGGTGGGGGAGGAAGCGATCCGGGTGGCCATCCTGGGCCGTCCCAACGTGGGCAAGTCGAGCCTGCTCAACGCCATCCTGGGCCAGGAGCGGGTGATCGTGTCCGATGTCCCGGGCACCACCCGCGATGCGATCGACACTGTGCTCCAGCGGGGCGACCACACGTTTCTCCTCGTGGACACGGCCGGTCTCCGTCGTAAACGGCGACAGCGCCAGGGGATCGAGCTCTACTCGGAGCTGCGGGCGCTGGAGGCAGCGAGGAGGGCCGACGTCGCCCTCGTCCTCATCGACGCCAGCGAGGGCGTGGTCGACCAGGACCTGGCCGTGGCCGACGTCGCCCGTCGCGCCCACTGCTCCACTCTCGTCGTTCTGTCGAAGTGGGACATCGCTCGGGTCGGCGTAGAGGACGTGCGTCCCCGTCTGGAGGCGAAGCTGCGCCAGCGGCCCCCGATCGTGACCGCCTCGGCCAAGACCGGCCGCGGGATCGATCGCCTGCTTGAGCGAGTGGTGGAGCTCTACGGAAAGCACGTGTCCCGGATTCCCACCCCCGAGCTCAACCGCGTCCTGGCCGAGCTCCGCGAGGAGCGCCAGCCGCCTACCCGGCGGGGAAAGCGCCTCAATCTCCTGTACGGGACCCAGACCCAGGTGCGCCCTCCCCGCTTCCGCTTCTTCGTCAACGACCCCGGCGTGGTCACTCGCGACTACGCCTATTGGATCGAGAATCGCCTGCGGGAGCGGCTGGGCCTGTACGGGGTGCCGGTGTCCATCGACTTCGTGCGACGCTCCTAGCCATGCGCGCGGTCGTGGTAGGAGGGGGAGGTTGGGGAACGGCCTTCGCTCGCCTGCTCGCCGACCGTGGCCACCAGGTAACCCTAGCCTGCCGCGATCCTGCCCAGGCTCAGGCCATCGCCGAGACTGGCCGAAACCCTCGCTACCTCCCCCAGCTCGACCTGCCTGGCATCGATGCGACTACTGTGGCCGAGGCTCCGGTGGCGAGCGCCGACCTCTGTGTCATCGCCGTCCCCAGCCGGGCCTACGCCGAGGTCGTCTCCACCCTGCCCGGCACCTGCCCTGTCCTCAACCTGACCAAAGGCCTCGACCCAAGGAGCGGCAGGCGCCTGTCCACGCTCGTCGAGGGGCGGCCGGTGGCTGCGCTGTCGGGGCCCAACTTCGCCGAGGAGATCGCGGCTGGCCTTCCGGCGGCCACGGTGGTGGCGAGCGAGGACGAGAGGCTGGCCCTGTGGCTGCAGGCCGAGCTCAACTCTGCCATTTTCCGCGTGTACGTGAACACCGACCTCGTGGGCGTCGAGTTCTGCGGGGCGGCCAAGAACGTGATCGCCCTCGCCGCTGGCGGGGTGGACGGGCTGCGGCTGGGCGACAACGCCAAGGCTGGCCTCATCACGCGGGGAGTGGCCGAGATGGCCCGCCTGGGTCGGGCGTGCGGGGCGCGGCCGGAGACGTTCGCCGGCCTGGCAGGGATGGGCGACCTCATGGTCACCTGCTGGTCGCGCCTGGGTCGCAACCGGCGGGCGTCCGGCCC
>PSLH01000044.1:17198-17415 GCA_040289505.1 Thermoleophilia bacterium
CCTCCGCCAGGAGGCTCGCCGCCTCGGCATCGAGATGCCGATCACCGAGGGGATCTGCGCGGTGCTCGAGGGGGTGGCGGTTCAGGACCTCGTTGCCTCCATCATGGGCCGACGTCCCCGGGCAGAATGAGGCGCCTGGCGCTCGCGGTCTTGGCGACGGCGGCGGCGCTCGCCCTGGTCGCCTGCGGCGGGGGGGCGGCCAAGCTGCCGCCAGGGG
>PSLH01000001.1:0-33428 GCA_040289505.1 Thermoleophilia bacterium
CGACCAGCTCGAGCGCCGCCCGCTCGGCGTCGTCCTCGGTCGCGATGGGCGTCTTCCTGACGGCCATCACCGCATCTCCGATGAGCTCCTCGACCGAGCCCCCGGAGCGCTCGACCATCGCGCGCGCCTGCTCGAAATAGCGGGAAAGCAGCTCTCCCGTCTCCTCGGGGCGAGCGTGGTGAAGCCGACGAGGAGGGTGAAGAGGATGGAGACGAGGTGGCGCTCGGCCATCGGCAACGCCGAGGCAGCGCGCCCGGCGCGGCGGCCGCCGCTCTGCGCTCGAAGGTCGCTCCGCACTCGCTGCAGAACTTCTCGCCGGGCTCGTTTGTAGCGCCGCAGGACGGCATCCGGGAGCGAGCGCCGAGCCGCACTTCCGCCCCTGGCGGGTCTCCGTGTGGCAGGCAGGTCAGCGCTCGGTGACCCGAGAGTAGCGCCCACGCTTGGCCTGGACAACTCCCGGCGAGTAGGCTTTCCTCCACCGTGCCCAGGATCGTGAGGACGGCGGAGGCGTCGTGGGAGGGAAGCGTGGCCCGGGGCCAGGGCACGATCGTGGCCCGCTCCTCCGGAGCCTTCGCCCTCCCCTACAGCCTGGCCACGAGGATCGGCTCTCCCGAGGGGAAGACGAGCCCAGAGGAGCTCGTCGCTGCCGCCCACGCCGGCTGCTTCGCCATGTCGCTTGCCTCCGAGCTCACCCAGCTGGGCCACCCTCCGGAGCGGCTAGAGGTGGAAGCGACCTGCGTCATGGACGAGGTGGAAGGACGGGGCCACCTGGTCGTCTCCTCGGAGCTTCAGGCCCGGGCGCGGGTTCCTGGCCTGGCCGAGGAGGCCTTCCGCCGGGCGGTGGAGAGGGCAGACGCTGGGTGCGCGCTCTCCAGCTTGATCCGAGGAAGCGCCCAGGTGAAGGTCGAGGCCTCGCTCGAGGCCTGACCTCTCCACCGTCCCTCAGACTCGACGCGCAGAGCGGGCAGGTGAGGGACGGCGATCCGAGCGGAAGCGAGGGAGCGAGCCTACCTCAGGCGACCTCGCGCAGCCGGCCGGTGCGGACGTCGTAGACGAAGCCGCTGGCGGAGAAGGAGTCAGGGAGAAAAGGCGACTCGCGGATCCGCTGCACGCTGCTCCGCACGCTCTCCTCGAGGTCGGAGAAAGGGAGGAAATCGATCCCGCTCGCGTCCGCTCCCGTCTCGGCGGCTAGCCTTGCTCTCAGCTCCTCGTTGGTGAAGGTGAGCATGCCGCAGCCGCTGTGGGCGATGACAATCGCCTCCTCGGTGCCGAGCAGCCAGTGCGAGATGATGAGAGAGCGCAGGGCGTCGTCGCTCACCACCCCTCCTGCGTTGCGGATAACGTGGGCGTCCCCCTCGGCCAGACCCAGGAACTTGGCTGGATCCAGTCGAGCGTCCATGCAGGTGACGACGGCGAAGCGCCGCGCTGGCGGGGTGGGAAGGTCGCCTTTGTCGAAGTCGGCCGCGTAGCGCTCGTTGGCCGCCAGGATCTCGTCGCGTAGAGACACGGTTCCTCCTTCACGCTTTAGCTTTTAAAGTAACGAGGCTACAAAAGAGAAAGCGTCGCTGTCAAGGAGCGGCTTCCTGCTCGTCTACGCTTAGCACATGGCCGATCTCGAGACCCTCGTCTCCGACCTCGAGCGCTCCTACCGGGAAGCCCAGGAGCGTCTCTCCGACCCTGCCGTCTACAACGACCACAGGCAGGCGGCTGAGGCGGGCCGCCGCCTCAAGGAGCTGGAGGGGCCCTATCGCCTGGCCAGGGAGTGGCGGCGGGCGAGAGACGACCTGGCCGAGGCACGGGCCGACGGCGACTTGCGCGAGCTCGTGCCCGAGCTCGAGGAGCGGCTGAGAGAGGTCGAGGAGGAGCTGAAGCTGGCCCTGGTCGAGTCGGACCCGGCTGACCGCAAGGACGTCATCGTCGAGATCCGGCAGGGGGTAGGGGGCGACGAGGCGGCGCTGTGGGCTGCCGACCTCTTCCGCATGCTCACCCGCTACGCCGAGCGACGCGGCTTTTCCTGGGAGCCCATCTCTGTCAGCCCCAACGAGGGGGGCGGCTACAAGGAGATCGTCTTCGCCGTGAAGGGCGAGGGCGCCTACTCGGTCTTCAAGTGGGAGGGGGGGACTCACCGCGTGCAGCGAGTGCCAGTGACCGAGTCGCAGGGCCGCATCCACACCTCGACCGCCACTGTGGCGGTCATGCCCGAGGCCGAGGAGGTGGAGGTGGCGATCGACCCCGCCGACCTCAAGATCGACGTCTACCGCTCCACTGGCCCCGGCGGCCAGAGCGTGAACACGACCGACTCGGCCGTTCGCATCACCCACCTTCCGACCGGCATCGTGGTGGCGATGCAGGACGAGCGCTCCCAGCTTCAGAACCGAGAGAAGGCGATGCGCGTGCTACGGGCTCGTCTCTACGAGCTGGAGCGGGAGCGGCAGCTCGCCGAGCTCACGGCGGCCCGCCGGGCGCAGATCGGCTCGGGCGAGCGGGCGGAGAAGATCCGCACCTACAACTTCCCCGAGAACCGGGTCACCGACCACCGGGTCAAGCTCACCATCCACCGGCTGGACGCGATCCTGGAGGGAGAGCTGGACGAGCTGACCGAGGCACTGGCTCGAGAAGAGCGGCGTCGGGCGCTCGAGACAGCCACGGCGTGACCATCGGCGAGGTGGTGCGAACCTCGGCCGAGTACCTGGCCAGAAAGGGCGTGCCGAGCCCGCGCGTCGACGCCGAGCACCTTGTGGCCAAGGCGCTCGGCCTGTCCCGGCTCGACCTCTACCTCCATTTCGACCAGCCGCTGACCGAGGAGGAGCTCGACCGCTGTCGCGCGCTCGTACGGCGCCGCGGCCGGCGCGAGCCGCTCGCGTACGTCCTGGGCGAGTGGGGCTTCCGTCGCCTCCTCCTCAAGGTCGACCGCCGCGCTCTCGTCCCCCGTCCGGAGACCGAGATCGTGGTCGAGCGCTGCCTCGCTCTCCTCGCCAGCCTGGAGCAGCCGCAGGCACTCGACGTCGGCTGCGGCTCGGGGGCGATCGCCTTGGCTCTGGCTGACGAGCACCCAAACTTGCATGTCACGGCGATCGACGTCTCTCCGGACGCCCTCGCCCTGGCCGCTGAGAACGCCGCCCGCACCGGTCTCTCCGGCCGGGTCCGCTTCCTCCGTCACGACCTCTTCGCCGGCCTCCCTGGGGGCCCCTACGACCTGGTCGTCTCCAACCCGCCCTACGTCGATCCCGACGACCTCCCCTCGCTCCAGCCCGAGGTGAGGGACTGGGAGCCGAGGGAGGCGCTCGTGGGCCGGGGAGCGACCGAGATGGTCGCCCGAGGCGCCCGCCAGGTGCTCCGCCCCGGAGGATGGCTCGTGCTCGAGGTCGCCGACGGGACCTCGAGGCGAGTGGCGGAGCTTCTGGCCTCGCTAGGCTTCGCCGACGTGCGCAGGACCGAGGATCTGGCTGGCCGCGAGCGAGTGGTTGAGGGCAAGTGGACGCGGTAGAGGCGGCCGTAGCTGCCCTGCGGGCAGGAAGGCCCGTCGTCCTCCCCACGGACACGGTGTACGGCCTTGTCGCCAACCCCTACACCGAGGCGTCCGTCCTCCGCGCTCTACGCCTTAAGCGTCGGCCTGAGGGCCAGTCGGCAGCGCTCCTTTGCTCCGACCTCGACACCCTGCTCGAGTGCGTGCCCGAGCTTCGCGGGCGGGCGGCGGTGGTGGCCCGAGCGCTCCTCCCGGGTCCCTACACCCTCGTCCTTCCCAACCCGGCCCGGCGCTTCCGCTGGCTGTCGGGTACTCGCCCGGACACGATCGGGGTGCGCGTGCCCGAGCTTCCGGCTCCTGCTGCCGAGGTGCTCCGCCAGGTGGGAGCGGTGATGGCTACCAGCGCCAACCTCCACGGCGGCCCCGATCCCCGAAGCCTGGACGAGGTTCCGGCGGAGATCAAGGCCGGCTGCGCCGCCGTGGTCGACGGAGGAGCGCTCCCGGGCGTCCCCTCCACGGTGCTCGACCTGACAGGTCCCGAGCCGGTGGTCGCGCGAGAGGGGGCGGTGCCGGCAGCAGAGGCGCTCGCCCGCGCTGCGGCCGCTCTCAGAAGCTGACCCCTCGGCTCGCTCCTCCCCCGGCCTGGCGAGTACGATTGGCGGCCATGGCCGTCTCCCAGGAGACCCTCGACCAGCTTCGCTCGGCCACGCTGGCCGACGTCGATCCCGAGGTGGCTGCGCTCCTGGGGCGCGAGCTAGAGCGGCAGCGGGAGGAGATCGAGCTCATCGCCTCCGAGAACTTCACCTGGCCGGCGGTGCTCGAGGCGGTGGGGAGCGTCGCCACCAACAAGTACTCGGAGGGCTACCCCGGGCGCCGCTACTACGGCGGCTGCGAGGTCGTGGACGGGGTCGAGCAGCTGGCCATCGACCGGGCCAAGGCGCTCTTCGGGGCCGAGCATGCCAACGTCCAGCCCCACGCCGGCGCCCAGACCAACATGGCCGTGTACTTCGCCTGTCTCGAGCCGGGCGACACCATCCTCTCGCTCGAGCTCGCGCACGGCGGGCACCTGACCCATGGCCTCAAGGTCAACTTCTCCGGCCGGCTGTACACGATCGCCCACTACGGCGTCAGCCGGGAGACGAGCCTCGTCGACTACGACCAGGTGCTCGCCTTGGCTAAGCGCCACCGGCCCAAGCTGATCGTGTGCGGGGGATCGGCCTACCCGCGGGCTGTCGAGGCTAATCGGTTCCGAGAGATCGCGGACGAGGTGGGGGCTCTCCTCCTCTGCGATATGGCCCACTTCGCCGGGTTGGTGGCTGCTGGCCTCCATCCCAATCCGGTCCCCTACTGCGACTTCGTCACCACCACGACCCACAAGACCCTGGCCGGGCCCCGCTCCGGCCTCGTCCTCTGCCGGGCCGAGCATGCCCAGGCGCTCGACCGGGCAGTTTTTCCCGGGATGCAGGGCGGCGCTTTGAACCACGTCATCGCTGCCAAGGCGACCTGCTTTCGGATCGCGGCCAGCGAGGCCTTCCGAAGCTACCAAGAGCAGGTGCGGGCCAACGCCGACGCCTTGGCCGAGGCGCTCCTCGAGGGCGGGCTTCCCGTCCTCACCGGGGGCACCGACACCCACCTCCTCCTCGTCGACCTCCGGCAGACGCCGTGGACGGGCAGGGAGGCCGAGGAGCGCCTGGCCGAAGTGGGGATCACGGTCAATCGGAATACGCTGCCCTTCGACGAGCGTCCTCCCACCGTGGCCTCCGGCCTTCGCCTGGGAACGCCGGCGGTGACGATGCGCGGCTTCGACGAGGAGGACATCCGCGAGGTGGCGGCCATCATCTGCGAGGCGCTTCGGTCGGGCGCCGATCTGGAGGCGCTGCGTGCTCGCAGCCTCGCTCTGTGCGAGAAGCGGCCGCTCTACCCCGGATTTCGGGGATACACCTCCTACGTCGCGTGAGCCAGGTCACCGAGGTCAGGCATCCCCTCGTTCAGCACAAGCTCGGGCTCCTGCGCGACAAGACGACGAGTACGGCCGACTTCCGCCGCCTCGTGAACGAGCTCACCCTCCTCCTCACCTACGAGGCGACCAAGGAGTTCGCCACCGAGGAGGCGGAGGTGGAGACGCCGCTTGAGCGGGCGACTGTGCGCCGGATCTCGGGCAAGAAGGTGGCGGTGTGCCCCATCCTGCGGGCCGGGGTGGGCATGCTGGACGGCGTCCTCTCCCTGCTCTCGGGAGCGCGGGTGGGATTCATCGGCCTGTACCGGGACGAGGCCACCCTCCAGCCGGTGGAGTACTACGTCAAGCTGCCTCAGGACATCGCCCAGCGGGACGTGATCGTGCTCGACCCCATGCTGGCCACCGGCAACTCCACCGCTGCGGCGGTGGGCATCGTCAAGCGCGCGGGGGCGACCTCGATCGTCCTCATCTCCATCATCGCCGCGCCCGAGGGCATCCGGCGGGTGACCTCCGCCCATCCGGAGGTGCGCATCGTGGTGGCCGCGATCGACCGGGGCCTGGATGAGCAGGGGTTCATCGTCCCCGGCCTGGGTGACGCCGGCGACCGGCTGTACGGCACCAGGTGAGCCTCGCTCGCCTTGCCCTCCAGCTAGCCGCAGGAGCGGCGGCGCTGGTCGTGGGCCTGGCGGCGGCGGCGCTGGCGCTCGCTCTCTTCGCTCTCGCCTGGCTGGCCCTGGGACTGGCCGTGGCGGCAGCCATCGTCCTTCTCCTCCCAGTCTCGGCGCTGGCGGTCGGGCTCGGCAGAAGGGGACGCGACTACCGGCTCCTTCGCCGCTTCCTCGTCTTCTGCTTCCTCTCCCCGTAGCCGCTCGCTCGAGCGGGGAGGCGCAGGCTTCCCCCCCGCGAAGTACCCTGCCAGGGTCATGCTCCTCGACCGACTGCTCGACCACCTCGAGGTCGTCTACGGGGCGGCGGTGGCGCTGGGCCTGGTCGTGCTCTTGGCTCCGGCGGTGGGCGGGATGGCCCGCCGGCTAGGGGTCGTCGATCACCCCGGCGGGCGCCGCCAGCACAGCCGGCCTGTACCCCGGCTGGGCGGGATCGCTCTCTTCCTGGGGATCATGGTGCCCGCCCTTGCCTTCCTCGAGCTCGGTCGGGAGACGCGAGGGATCCTCCTCGGGGCTGCCGTCGCCACCGTGGTGGGGGCGGTGGACGACTTCCGCGGCCTTCGCTGGCTGGAGAAGCTCGTCGGCCAGGTGGGCGCGGCCTCGATCCCCGTCGGCTTCGGTATCTGGATCGACCGCTTCACCTTCCCCTTCCTGGGCGTGCACGAGCTCTCGCCCTGGCTGGGAAAGCCCCTGACCGTGCTCTGGATCGTGGCCCTCATGAACATGGTCAACTTCCTGGACGGCCTGGACGGTCTCGCCGCCGGGGTCTGCTCCATCGCCGGCGGCACCTTCAGCGTGATCGCCCTGTCGCTGGGAAAGCCGCAGGCGGCGATCGTCTCCGCCATCGTGTTCGGCGCCTGCCTCGGCTTCCTCCGTCACAACTTCTACCCGGCTCGCATCTTCATGGGCGACTCGGGGGCGCTCCTCCTCGGCTTCGCCCTGGCCACGGTGGCCGTGCAGGGGCTGCTCAAGACGGCCGCCACCGTGGCCCTCTTCTTCCCTTTGCTCGTCCTGGCCGTGCCCATCCTCGACACCGGGTTCGTCGTCGCCCGGCGGCTCAAGTACGGCCAGCCGATCTACGCCGCCGACCGCGAGCACCTCCACCACCGCTTCCTCCGCATCGGCTTCTCGCAGCGGAGGACGGCGCTCACCATCTGGCTGTGGTGCGCCATCCTAGCGGCGGCAGCTCTTGCCACCCGTTTCATCCCCTTCCGGGAGCGAGGCGAGTGGCACTTGTGGCCGACCGTGGGGGCGGCGGCGATCGGGCTCGTGGCCCTGGCCACGTCTGTGTACATCGTGTACCTGCTCGAGATCGTGAAGCTGGCGAATCCCCGGGCGCGTCGCCGTCGGGAGGAAGCCTCGCCACAGGAAGCGCGAGCCCGCCGCACTGCCTGAACGAAGGCGAGGGCCCTTCTTGGTCGTGACAAACTCGCTGGAAATACTCCCCATTTCTCGATCTTAGAGGGAAATCGAGCTGTCACAAGGTTCGGTGCCGCTCTGGTATGCTCGCCCGCGATGGAGCGCCCCGCCCGCCCCACGTTCGAGCCTGCTGGCGCGGGCGCCTTGCTCGCGTCCACGACCGCTATCGGGATCGGGGCCGGGGCCCTGATCGGCTGGGCGGCGGGATCGGTGGGCCTGGGCGCCGGGGTGGGGGCGATGGTGGGCGTCCCCGCCGGGGTCTTCGTCGTCTACCGTCGCTATCGGGGGGCACTCTAGTGCTCGAGCGCCTGGTGGCGCGGCCGCGTCCGGTACCGGCGCGGAAGGGCCCGGCGCTGGCCGGCACCGTCGTGGTGGCGTTAGGCTTGCCCGTATTCCTGGTCGCCGGCTGGCCCTTGGCCGGCTGGGCCCTGGCCGCGATCCTGTGGGTGGCAGGAGAGGCGATCGCGCTCGTCCTCCATCGACTGCCTCTGGGGGCCGACCACTTGGCCCTCTCTGGCGTGCGGGCGGTGGCGATGATGTTCCGCAGCGTGGCAGTCATGGTCGTCCTCATTGCTGTGGCGGTAGCGAACGAGGGAGTTGGGCTGTCGGCAGCCCTCCTCTACGTGGCTGCCTATAGCTTGGAGCTGGCGCTCTCTCTCCTCCTCTACTTCGGGAGCAAGCCGTCTTTGGGAGGCCGCTCGTGAGGAGGGCGCTTGCGGCCCTGACAGGCCTCCTCCTCCTCTCTCCTCAGGCGGCTCTCGCCAGCACAGGCGACTTCAACCCCGAGGAGGAGTTTCGGCTCGAGGAGTGGGTTCCCATTCACCTGGGCCCGATCGACATGTCCATCAACAAGGCCGTCGCCTACCTGTGGCTGGGCGGTCTCGTGGCTATGGCCCTGGGCATCGGCCTCATGCGGATTCGGCTGCGCGTCGACCCCGACACGAGGCAGACGATCGGCGAGTCGATCTACGAGATCACCCAGACCCAGATCGCCGAGCAAGGGCTTCCCTCCAAAGCCATGGGGCTGTGGTTTCCCTACGTCGCTTCCCTCTTCCTCTTCATCTGGTCGCTGAACATGGTGGGCTTCATCCCCCTTCCCCTGTCCAACGACACGTTCGAGCTCTTCGGCCTCAAGATCCCGACCTGGGGTATCTACGCCGCCACCGCTCAGATCTCGGTGACCTTGACCCTGGCTATCTTCAGCGTCCTCTTCACCCATGTGGAGGGGTTCCGGCACAACGGCCTTCGCTACCTCAAGAGCTTCGTGCCGGCTGGCGTCCCCAAGGGTCTCGTGCCGGTAATGGCGGTCCTTGAGCTTTTCTCCCACCTCTTCCGGGTGGTGTCGCTCTCCGTGCGACTCTACGCCAACATGCTGGCCGGGCACATGCTGATCCTGCTCATGGTCGGGCTTATCTTCATCGTGTCCGGCTACGCCGCCGTGCTCACGATCCCGGCTGCCACGCTCTTCTACCTGTTCGAGGTGATCATCGTGGTCACCATCCAGGCGTTCATCTTCGCCGCGCTGACTGCCATCTACATCGGCTCGGCCATCGAGCCGGAGCACTGACACGAAGGAGGGACGCGTTGTTCAACCTGCTCGCTGTTCTGGAAGGCAACATCGTCAACGCCGGTAAGGCTCTGGGCCTGGCCATGGGCATGGGCCTCGGCTCGCTGGGAGCCGGCATCGGCATCGGTACCGTGTTCGCGTCCATGATCCAGTCAGTTGCCCGCCAGCCGGAGCTGCGGGGCGAGCTGCAGGGGATCATGTGGCTCGGGTTCGCCCTCACCGAGGCGGTCGTCTTCTACGGTCTCGTGGGCGGCTTCCTCGGGCTCGTCCTCGTCTAGCCGATGCCTGCGATCGTGGCCTCGCTCCTCGTCGCCGCCGAGGGCGGCGGCAGCCCGCTGACGAAGATCGTCCCCGGGCTCATGATCTGGACGCTGATCGTGTTCGCGATCACGCTTGCCGTGCTGTGGCGGTTCGCCTTCGGGCCAATCCAGCGGATTGTGGACGAGCGGCGCCGGCGGATCCGCCAGGCGCTCGAGGAGGCCGACCGAGCGCGGGCGGAGGCGGCGAAGCTCATGGACGAGCAGCGCGCCCAGCTCGCCGAGGCGCGCAGGCAGGCGGAGGAGATCCTGGTCGAGGCGCGCAGGGTGGCCGAGGCCGAGCACAAGCGACTCCGGGAGGAGCTGGAGGCCGAGCGGCGGCGGCGATTGGAGGAGACGCGTCGGGAGATCGAGGCCGAGACCCAACGCGCTATCGCCGAGATCCGCGGCGAGGTGGCCGCCTTGGCCCTGGAGGCAGCCGAGAAAGTCATCGGCAAGGTCTTGACCGAGGCCGACCATCGGCGCCTGGTCGAGGAGGCGATCGAGGAGCTCGACTTCTCGGTGCTCGAGCGGGAGGCCGTGTAGCAGCGTGTCGGTGATCGATCGCACCTACGCCCGGGCCCTCTTCGAGGCAGCCCGCGACCGTGGTCGCCTGTCCGAGGTGCTGGAGGACATGAGCGACCTCGTCTCCGCCCTCCACGAGGTACCAGAGCTCAAGGCCGTCCTCGTCAACCCCCAGCTCGATCCCCGAGCCAAGGCCGAGGTGCTGGAGGCTGTGGTCGGGGAGGCCGACGAGCTCGTCCGGAACTTCCTCCGGCTCCTGGCCGAGAAGGGAAGAGCGGCCCACCTGGAGGGAATCTACCGGGAGCTGGAGCAGATGGCGGCCCAAGCCGAGGGGCAGCTGACCGTGGAGCTGACGACTGCCTACGCCCTGTCCCAGGAGGAGGCGGCGGCTATCGCCCGCAAGATCGAGGAAGGCTGTGGACGCCGGGTGGAGCTGGAGACCGCGGTCGATCCCTCCCTCATCGGCGGCGTCGTCCTGCGAGCGGGGTCGTTCCTGGCCGACGCCAGCGTGCGCGGCCGCCTGGAGCGCATGCGCCACGCCCTCGTGAACGGGGCCGGCCGCCGCTAGAAAGGTACCGACGGCTACGGGAAGAGAGAAGGAGCGAACGTGAAGCTACGTCCTGAGGAGATCACAGCGATCCTGCGCCAGCGGATCGAGCAGCTGGCGGTGGAGACCGATCTCGCCGAGGTCGGCACCGTCCTCCAGATCGGCGACGGCATCGCCCGGGTGTACGGGCTGGAGAACGCCGTGGCGATGGAGATGCTCGAGTTCGAGCACGGCGTGACCGGCATCGCCTTCAACTTGGAGGAGGACAACGTCGGCGCTGCCCTGTTCGGGGACTGGGAGCTTGTCAAGGAAGGGGAGACGGTGCGCCGCACCGGCCACGTCGCCAGCGTGCCGGTGGGCGAGGAGCTGATCGGCCGCATCGTCAATCCCCTGGGGCAGCCGCTCGACGGCGGCCCTCCCATCGAGGCCAAAGAGAGGCGGCCGCTCGAGCTCAAGGCGCCGGGAGTGGTCGACCGGCAACCGGTCAAGGAGCCTCTCCAGACCGGCCTCAAGGCCATCGACTCCATGATCCCCATCGGCCGGGGCCAGCGCGAGCTGATCATCGGGGACCGCTCTACCGGCAAGACAGCCATTCTGGTCGACACTATCCTCAACCAGGCCGGGGCGGACATGGTCTGTATCTACGTGGCCATCGGCCAGAAGTCGTCCACCGTGGCTCAGGTCTACGAGCGGCTCAAGGAGGCCGGGGCGATGGACTACACGATCATCGTCACCGCTCCTGCCAACGAGGCAGCTCCCATGAAGTGGATGGCCCCGTACGCCGGCTGCGCCATGGGCGAGTACTTCATGTTCAACGGTCGCCACGCCGTGTGCATGTACGACGACCTGTCCAAGCACGCCGATGCCTACCGGCAGATGTCGCTCCTCCTGCGCCGCCCCCCCGGGCGGGAGGCCTTCCCTGGGGACGTCTTCTACCTCCACTCCCGCCTTCTCGAGCGGGCCTGCAAGCTCTCCGACGAGCTCGGCGGCGGCTCGCTGACGGCGCTCCCCGTGATCGAGACCCAGGCTGGTGACGTCTCCGCCTACATCCCCACCAACGTGATCTCCATCACCGACGGCCAGATCTACCTCGAGTCCGATCTTTTCTTCTCGGGGGTGCGCCCTGCGATCAACGTCGGCATCTCCGTCTCCCGGGTGGGAGGAAACGCCCAGGTGAAGGCCATGCGCCAGGTGGCGGGGCGGCTTCGGCTTGACCTCGCCCAGTACCGGGAGCTGGAGGCCTTTGCCCAGTTCGGGTCCGAGCTCGATCAGGCGACGAGGGATGCGCTCGCCCGCGGCGAGCGCATGGTGGCCACGCTCAACCAGCCCCAGTACCAGCCTTGGCCGCTGGAGGAGCAGGTGGTGGCCATCTTCGCTGGCGTCAACGGCTACCTCGATCAGGTGCCGGTGGCGGACGTGCCCCGCTTCCAAGAGGAGCTGCGGCAGCACCTGCGGGCCGAGGGCACGATCTACGCCGCGATCAGGGAGAGGAAGGAGCTGTCCGACGAGCTGCAGGAGAAGCTCCACGCTGAGGTACGGCGGTTCGTCGAGCGCTTCGCTCCCTCCCAGGCTGCCTCCTAGCGAGGGACGATGGCGAGCGTCCAGGATCTCCGGCGGCGGATTCGCTCCGTCCGCAACACCCGCAAGATCACCAAGGCCATGGAGCTGGTGGCGAGCGCCCGGCTGCGCCGGGCCCAGGCCCGCATCGAGGCCATGCGCCCCTTCGCCGACCGAACGCTCGAGCTCATGATCGGCACCGCCCGGGCGGCAGCCTCCGTGCACGGTCTTCCTCTCCTGCGCCGGCGGGAGGTGCGGCGAGCTGCCATCCTGGCTCTGACCGGCGACCGGGGCCTGGCCGGGGCGTTCAACGCCCAGATCCTGCGCCACGCCTTCGCCTTGGAGCGGACGCTCGCTGCCGAGGGGATCGAGGTGCGCTGGCTCGTCAGCGGTCGCAAGGGCGCCTCCACGCTCCGCTTCCGCGGCTACCGGACGCTCCAGGCCTGGACCGGCTTCAGCGACCGGCCGAGCTACGCCGACGCCCAGGCGATCGCGCACCGCCTGGCCGAGCTCTACGTGAATGAGGAGATCGACCGGGCGGTCGTCGTCTACAACCACTTCGTGTCGCCGCTCGTGCAGAGGGTGGTGCAGCAGGACGTCTTGCCCATCCCCGAGGAGATGCTCGAGCGGGGAGAGGAGGAGGTACGGGCGGCTGCCCTCCTTGGCGACGTCATCTACGAGCCCGAGCCAGAGGTGATCCTGGCGCGACTTCTCCCCTTCTACCTGGAGACGGAGATCTACCGGGCGCTGCTCGAGTCGGCCGCCTCGGAGCAGGGGGCGCGAATGACGGCTATGCGTAACGCCTCCAAGAACGCGGGCGAGCTGATCGACACGCTGACGCTGGCCATGAACCGGGCCCGCCAGGCCGAGATCACCCAGGAGATCCTGGAGGTGGTGGCCGGCGCCGACGCGCTGACCCGCTGAGGAGGGGGCTGGCGGGGGAACCAGGGGTGTCTCGCCCGAGAGTCTGGCGACCTCCGGGCGGCGAGGCTCGGACGGGCTTGCAAGATGCGGAAGCTGGACCCCTTCGACAAGCGGCTCTTCCCTTCCTCTCGGGCCCCGGCCAAAGCCGAGGAAAAGAGAGCAGGCGTACAATCGAAGCGTGGAACCCGTCCAGGCGGCTTCCTCCCAGGAGGCGTCGTCCTTCGAGTGGGCCTTGGACGTGGCGAGAAGGCTCCTCGGCAACGTGGAGACGGTGGTGTACGGCAAGCGGGAGGAGGTCACCCTGGTTTTGGCTGCCCTCGCCTGCGGCGGGCACGTCTTGCTCGAGGACGTGCCGGGGACGGCCAAGACCGTCCTCGCTCGGGCCGTGGCCCGCTCCATCGAGCAGGCTACGACCGCTCGCATCCAGTGCACGCCCGATCTGCAACCGACTGACGTCACCGGCCTCTCCGTCTTCAACCAAAAGACGCGGGACTTCGAGTTCCGACCGGGGCCGATCTTCGCCAACGTCGTCCTCGTGGACGAGATCAACAGGGCCATGCCCAAGACCCAGTCGGCTCTGCTGGAGGCGATGGCAGAAGGCCAGGTAACGGTGGATGGAGTTACGTACAGGCTCCCTGACCCCTTCCTCCTCCTGGCCACCGAGAACCCGATCGAGTACGAGGGGACGTTCCCGCTGCCGGAAGCCCAGCTCGACCGCTTCTTCCTGCGGACGGCCTTGGGGTACCCTCCTCTCGAGGACGAGATTCGCATCCTCGAGCAGCAGCGCTGGCAGCATCCCCTGGAGCGGCTGTCGCCCGTCGTCTCCGCTGCCGAGGTCCATCTCCTTCGGCAGGCAGCGCAGCGGGTGTACGTGGACGCCATTCTCCGTCGCTGGATTGTGGAGCTCGTTCGGGCGACACGGCTCCTGGACGCTGTCGTCTTAGGGGCCTCGGTACGGGGGAGCCTTGCTCTCGAGCGGGGCGCTCGAGCGTGGGCGCTCTTCCAGGGACGTACGTACGTGATCCCCGAGGACGTGGAGCGGCTGTTTCCTGCCGTTCTCGGCCACCGAGTGGTGTTTGCCCCGGCTGTAGTGGCGCGTTCCCGCGGGGCCGGGGTGGAGCCGGTGGAGGAGCTGCGACGGGCGTGCATCGAGATGGTGCCCCGGCCGGGATCGGAGGACGATGCCCTCTTTCGCCCTGGCCCTGCGGGGTAGGCAGCGAGAGGATTAGGGGTAGGCATCGACTGGACGTGACCGGGGACGAGCTCACTTTCCCCCTCGTTCCCAGAGGTCGGCTGGTAGGCCTCTTTTTCGGCAGCATGCGCAGCCTGCGACGAGGGCGGGGGTCGGACGTGACCGGCTCACGTCCCTACGCCCCCGGCGACGAGGTGGGGGCGATCGACTGGGCTGCCTCGGCCCGTCTCTCGACGGCTCGGGCCGGCGACGAGTTCGTGGTCAGGGAGCGGCTGGCCGAGGAGGCTCCCCGGGTGGTCATCGCCTGCGACTGCCGACCCCAGATGATGGCCTTCGCCGCCCCGCTTCCCTGGCTCGACAAGCGTCTTGCCCTGCGGCGATCAGCCGAGCTGGTCGCGGCTAGCGCACGGAAGGCAGGCGGCTTCGTCGGCTACGTGGACCAGGTCGATGGCGCCACCTTGTGGCGACCTCCCCACGGGGAGCGACGCCTGGCCAGCGCTGGCGAGGATCGGCTTGCCTGCTCTCGCTGGTCGGGGCCGCCTGACTGGCTCGATCGCGCCCTGGCCCTCCTCGTGCAGCACCGCCGGTCGGTGACGGCTGGATCGTTCGTCTTCGTTCTTTCCGACTTCTTGCCCCCGCCAAGCGATGACGTCTGGCTTCCTCTGCTCGAGCGGGGACTCGACCTGGTGCCGGTGGTAATCCAGGATCCTACCTGGGAGCAGAGCTTCCCCGACGTGGCCGGCCTCGTCGTCCCCTTGCGCGACCCAGCGACGGGGAGAAGGAGCCCAGTCATCCTCACCCGGCGCGAGGTGGAAGCGCGTCGGCAGGCGAACGAGGCCCGGCTAGCCCACCTCCTTGGCGGCTTCCGAGGGCTGGGGGTGGAGCCTGTACTCATCTCCTCCAGCGCCCCCACGGAGATCCTCGCCTCCTTCCTCTCCTGGGCAGAGGCTCGGCGGCGAGTGGCAAGACCAGGACGGTGGTGAGGGGTGCGGCCCCGGGGAAGCCTCCTCCTTATCGGGCTGCTGGGAGCTACTCTCCTGGCCGCCCCCTCCTCGGCCTCCTCTCGGTCGCCTCGGCCCGTCCACGCTGAGGCGGCGCTCTCCCCCCGCATCGTCCTCTTTGGGGACACGGTCGCTGCTCGGGTCGAGGTGACGCTCGACAGCCGTCGGGCCGATCCCGACTCGGTAGTGCTTCGCCCCGACTTCCTCCCCTGGGAGCCGGTCAGCCCGCCGGTGGTGGAGCGGCGCCGGGCAGGAGCGCTCGTCGTCATCCGTGCCACCTACCGGCTCCGCTGCCTGACGGGCCCCTGCGTTCCGCCCCGGGACACAGCCCTGCTTGAGCTCTCCCCGCTCCGGGTCTCTTACGGCGAGCGAGGATCGATCGCTCGCCGGCGCGTCCTCCTCGTGACGTGGCCCGTGCTCGTAGTCCATACGCGCATCGTCGGGCTAGACTTCCGACGACCCGACGCTCTGGCTAGACCTTGGACGGCCGACCTCGACTCCCTGCCTGCCGTCTCCTACCGCCTCGATCCTGGCACGGGGAAGGCTCTCGTCCTGGCTCTTTCCTCTTTCCTCGCTGCGGGGGGCCTTGCCCTCGTCGGTGTCAGCGTCTCTAGGCGGGGCTCGCCTGCTTCCGAGGCGAGCGACCCGGCCCAGCCGGCGGCCAGTCCCCTCGAGCGAGCTCTCGCCGTCCTAGAAGGGGCAGACGGCGAGGACGGTCTGGGGGAGAGGCGGCGGGCGCTCGAGCTGGTGGCCGGGGAGCTCTCTCGTCGGGGCGAGGAGAGCCTCGCCCGGGCCGCGCGGGGCCTTGCCTGGTCGAAGGAAGGGCCTCGTGCCCAGCAGGCGCGCGAGCTCGCCGGGCGGCTGAGGGCCGCGCTCGAGCGAGGCAGAAGCGATGTCCCTCCCTAGCCCCACCGGCATCGACAGCGTAGATGCGACGGCGCTCCGTCCCCAAGCGCTGCGGACGTTCCTCGTCCACCTCTCCTTGGCCGGGGCCTGCCTCGGCCTGCTCGCGGGCACGGTCGCCTCTGCCCGTAGCCTCTCCCCTCGGCCACAAGGGCCTCTGCCCGCTTCCGCGAGCGGAGTCGTCGTCCTTGACCTCTCGCTCAGCATCGCCGATCGCGACTACGAGCGGGCTCGGGACGCCCTCCGCCGCCTCATGGCCGCCGATGGGAGGGTAGGACTCGTTGTCTTCTCGGACGTGCCGTACGAGCTCTTTCCTCCCGGGACGCCGGCCTCGGCGTTGGAGCCGGTGCTCCGGGCATTGGCGCCGCCTGGGCAGGGACGGCCGCCCAGCCCTTGGGCAGCGACCTTCCGAGCTGGAACCCGTATCTCCTCTGCGCTCGATCTCGCCCGGGAGATCCTGGCCCGCGAGCGAGGGAGGCGGAAGGCGATCCTGCTTGTAAGCGACCTCCAGACCGCCCCTGAGGATGTGCCTGCCTTGGCCCGCACGCTGCGCCTGCTGAGGGTGGAAGGGATACTCCTTCGGGTCGTTCCCCTGTCGCCCTCCTCGGACGGCCTCCGCCTTTTCCAAGGCCTTTTGGGAAAGGAAGCCTTCCTGCCCCAGGGGCCCGTGTCTTTCCGCGCGTCGCAGCTTCCTCGGGGAGGCGGCGGGGGCGGCACGCCTACCGGCCTCCTCGTCCTGGGCGGGCTTCTCCTCGCCTGCCTCGCTCTCTTCGAGCGACTGACCGCTCGTCTCGCCCTCCCCGGCGACAAGAGGAGGAAGAGGCAGTGAGGCGGCGGCTTCTCCTCGCGGCCGGCGCTCTTGCCTGTCTCGCCGCCAGCGCGGGCCTTTTCCTCCTCGCTACCGACATCTCCCGCTGGCAGCGGGCCTTGGAGGAGGGAGACGTGCGCTACCTCCACGATCCCGGAGACGAGAGCTTGTGGCACCCGGCCGAGGTTCTTCCTGGGCGCCTCTCCTCCAGCCTCCTCGGCGTGGACGACGATGTCGCCTTCCGGCGGGCAATTCAGGCGGCGCGGCTCGCTCTCTCGGGAGACGGGCTCCTCTCCGACCCCGACCTCCTCCTCCGTCGCGACCGAGCCCAGGCGATGCTGCAGGCGGTGGCCGCCTCGGACCGCGACCCCCGTCGGCGCTCCCGGGCCCTCGGGCTCCTGGGCGTGCTCGATTTTGCGAGCGCGCTCAGCGAGGTGCGCGATCGCTCGCTCCTCGTCGGTCAGGCTGTGGCGAGCTTCCAGGCGGCGATCGCCCTCGATCCCGGAAACGACGAGGCGAAGGCGAACCTCGAGCTGGCCCTCCAGCGCGGCCGCGGTCTCCAAGCGGCAGAGGGAGCAGGAGGGGCTAACCCTTCCCCCGGTGGAAGCGGGGCCAAGGGAGCGGGCGCCGGCACGCCTGGAAGCGGGTACTGATCGTGTCGATCGCTTTCCTCTCCCCGGAGTGCGCTGCTCTCGGCCTGGCGGCCGTGCTTCCCCTGGCTGCCATCGTGTCCAGCGCGCGGCGGGCAGCCCGTGTGCGGGCGGTCCTCGGGCTTTCTCCTCGTCCGGCTTCGGCCCTGGCGGCGCCGCTGGCTGGGGTCGTCTCCCTGAGCTTCCTCGTCGCTCTCGCTGCTGCCCAGCCGGTCGTGACAAGGGCCCAGACGGTGCGGGCCCGGGTTGACGCCGAGGTCTTCGTCGTCCTCGACGTCTCCCGCTCCATGCTCGCCAGCCGAAGGCCGGGCGGCTCCTCTCGGCTGGAGCGGGCCAAGGCGGCGGCCCTGGCGCTTCGCGCCAGCCTCCCGGGCGTTCCGGTCGGGATCGCCTCGCTCACCGACCGCGTCCTCCCTCACCTCTTCCCCACGACCGACGAGTTGGCCTACCGGGCCACGCTTCGGCGATCGGTGGGGATCGAGCGGCCTCCTCCCCAGGGGAGCTTCTTGACCACGGCCACGCGGCTGGACGCCCTGGGCGCGCTCGCCGCTCGGCGCTTCTTCTCTCCCAACGCTCGCCACCGGGTGGCGGTCGTCCTCACTGACGGGGAGAGCCTCCCAGTGGCCCCGACTCTCGTCGGTCGCACTCTGCGCCGCCCTCCTGCCGTCGTCCCCGTGCTCGTGCACGTCTGGAAAGAGGGCGAGCGCGTGTACACAGCCGGCGTGCCTGAGGCCAAGTACAGACCTGATCCCTCCGCTCGAGTGACGCTGGAGGCGGTGGCGGCCGCGAGCGGGGGAGTGGCGGTAGGGGAGGAGGATCTCAGGGCGGGAATCCGGGCCGTCCGGCGCGTGCTGGGGCGGGGGCCGACTGCGATTCGAGGCGAGCGCCGCTCCTTGCTCCTTCTCTCTCCCTACCTCGTCGCCGTGGCGGTCATCCCCTTGGCCTTGGTACTCGGCTGCAGGAAGCGGTGAGGGGCTCAGATCTCGAGCTCTCGCTCTACCACCTCAGGAAAGCCGTTCTCGTCCATGTACGAGATGGCCCGGGTGGCGAGCCAGACGACCGCCTCCGGCTGGGCCTGGGAGAGCGCCCGGCGAACGGCCTCGTCCCCGTGCTCGGAGCCGCCTCTCTCGCCTGCCCGAGCCCGACGCAGGCGGCAAAGGACGAGGGCAGCCAGGTCGGCCGGGCCTGGCGTGCCGTACCAGCTTTGGCCCAGCGCCTGGTCGATACGCTCTACCGCCTGCTCGGCCAGCCTGGCTGCATCCTCGGTCGCTGCCAGGTGGGGCGGGGACTCGCGCCGCTCTTTGCGAGGGATCCTCACGTATCTCCTAACGAAACCTCTCGATCGACGTCATATGGTATTGCCTGCACGTGACCATGGCGAACGAGGCCGACGACCGGTGCCCTGACGGACGTGCCGAGGTGGCACGGGAGCGCAGCACCGGCGACGTCGTCCCGTGGCCGAGGTCAGGGAGGTGTACGAAGGGTCAACTCGGATGGAGGGGGTTATGCGCAGAAGCTCGATCGCGCTCCTTGTAGGGGCGCTGGCCATCGTCGCGAGTCTCGCCGTGGGCCCGGTGGCGTCGGCCAAGCCGCAGCGGGCCCAGGGAGGGACGGTCGTTTTCATCCACGACCAAGAGCCGCCCAACCTGCAGGGGCCATGGGTCGGCAACAACCTGTACGCGACGGCTCTCGTCACCAACAACATCTGGTACGGATGTCAGATCTACAACGACAAGGCTGACTTCGTCCCCCGGCTGTGCGTGGACAAGCCGAAGATCGTGAAGGAAAAGCCATTGACGATCCAGTTCGAGTACAAGAAGGAGGCGGTCTGGAGCGACGGAAAGCCGGTCACCTGGAAGGACTTCTGGGCAACCTGGCAGGTCTTCATCAACCCCAAGAACAACGTCGTGAGCCGCACCGGCTGGGAGGACATCAAGTCGGTCTCCCGGGTGGGTACGAACGACAAGAAGGTCCAGGTCGTCTTCAAGACCCAGTTCGCCGACTGGGAGTCGGTGGTCTCCACAGGGCCGTACGCGGAGCACATCATCCGGGGCAAGGACATGAACCAGATGTTCTTGAACGACATCCCGGTCTCCAGCGGGCCGTGGAAGTTCCAAAGCTGGCAGAAGGGCGTCCAGATCACAGTCGTCAAGAACAACGCGTTCAAGGCCTACAAGCCCATGCAGCTCGACCGGGTAGTCTTCCGGTACATCCTGGACACGAACGCCCGTTTCCAGGCGCTCAAGGCAGGGGAAGGCCAGGTCATGGAGCCTCAGCCCCAGCTCCAGATCGCCGACTTCCTGAAGGACAAGAACTTCGTGGTCGACCAGAAGGTCGGCTACGCCTGGGAGCACATCGACATCCAGTTCGGGCCCAAGGGTCACCCGGCCCTCAAGCAGCCCTACATCCGTCAGGCTCTGATCACCGGCATCAACCGCCCGCAGGTGGCAGCGGCTCTGTACAAGGACATCGCTCCCGGCCTGCCGGCACTGCAGAGCCACATGTTCAAGCCGTTCGAGAAGGACTACCGGCCGAACTGGAAGGTGTACCCCTTCAGCCAGAAGAAGGTGATCGAGATCCTGAAGAGCCACGGCTGCACGGGTGGCCCGGACAAGCCCACTCCGAATAACCAAAACATCTTCTCCTGCCCGGGCGTGGGCAAGCTGTCCTTCCGATTCGTGACCACGGCCGGAAACCAGCTGCGGGCGCTCACCTTCGAGATCATCCAGCGCCAGCTGAAGAGCGTCGGCATCGAGCTCGTGCCCCGGTTCGGTACCGGCGGGTTCGTGTTCGGCACGGTGCTTCCCTCTGGCGACTGGGATCTCTTCATGTTCACCTGGGTAGGAGGCCCGACCTCGAATATCACCGCCAAGGATTTCTACGGCTGCGGTGGCGACCAGAACTACATGAACTACTGCAACCGCAAGCTGACAAACATCTTGAACAAGGTGGCGGTCACGCTGAGCGCGGACGAGCGAGCCAAGCTCTTGAACGAGGCGGAGGCCAAGTACATGGTGAAGGACGTGCCGTCTATCCCCATGTACGCCCGCCCGATCTACGTAATCCACAGCGTCAAGGTAAAGGGGCCGGTCGTCAACCCGACCCAGGAGGGAAGCCCCTGGAACGTCAGCGACTGGGTGGCCTAGCGAGGCAGAAGCTCTAGCGCGCGGAGGAGAGTCCCGTCCCCGCTTTCGCGGAGACGGGACTCTCCTCTACCATCTCGGATCTAGAATCGTGCTCACCTACATCGTCCGGAGGCTGCTCTACAGCAGCGTCGTTCTCGTGGCGGCGAGCTTCCTCGTCTTCCTCTTCGTCGCCAAGGGGGCAGGGGATCCCCTCGCTCCCCTCCGCATCACCCCCAGAATCGACAAGGCGGGGCTGGAGCGGATCGCCGAGGAGAAGCACCTGAACGACTCCATCTTCGTCCGGTATGGCTACTGGGTGAAGGACGCGGTAACGAACCAGTTCGGGACGACACTCCTCACCAACAAGCCCATCCTGCCTGACCTGTGGCGGGTGATGAAGAACACGCTCCAGCTCGTCGTCGTGTCCGAGCTTTTGGCAGTGCTTATCGCCATCGCCATCGGCGTCTACTCGGCTCTGCGGCAGTACTCGTTCTTCGATTACGCGGCCACCACCTTCAGCTTCCTGGGCCTCGCCACCCCCGTCTTTTGGCTCGGCCTCATGCTGCAGGTGCTGGTCGTCCAGATCTACCTGTGGACGGGGCACCGCATCTTCCCCATCGCCAACCTCAACTCGGCCGACCCAGGCCATGGCATCTCCTTCGTGCTCGACCGCGCCCACCACCTGGTCATGCCGGTGATGGTGCTGATGGTGGCCAGCATCGCCCAGTACTCGCGGTTCATGCGGGCCTCGATGCTGGAGGTGGTGAACTCGGACTACGTGCGCACCGCCCGGGCCAAGGGTCTACTCGAGCGGCAGGTAACCATGCGCCACGCTTTCCGCAACGCCCTCATCCCTCTAGTGACTGTGGTAGCCCTCAACTTCGGCGGCCTCCTCGGGGGAGCGATCGTGACCGAGACAGTCTTCTCCCTCGACGGGATGGGCCTGTACTTCATCAACGCTCTCAATACCGCCGATCCCTATCCAGTCATGGCTTGGCTGATGGTGACCGCCTCCACGATCATCGTCTTCAACCTGATCGCTGACATCCTCTACGGCATCCTCGATCCCCGGGTGCGGTATGACTGAGCGCCCCGCCTCCGACACCGTGCCCAGCGACCGCGACGAGGCCGCGCGAGCGAACGCTGCCCAGGCCCGAGCGGCGACGATGGCTCCTGGGGAGGTCGGCGCTCCCGACCTCGAGCTCGTCTACGAGACCGGAGTCGAGATCAAGGCGCGCAGCCAGTGGGCGTACGCGCGCATGCGCTTCCTCCGCCACCGGCTGGCCGTAGCCAGCCTGGTCGTGCTCGTCATTCTCGGCTTGGTGGCGATCTTCGCTCCCGAGATCGCCCCCTACTCGTACGACGCCATCGATCTCGACAATCTCAACCAGTCGCCGACCCTGTCCGGCTGGCACCTCTTCGGCACCGATCAGCTCGGCCGCGACTACCTGAGCCGGGTGATCTTCGGCCTCCAGACGTCGCTGTGGGTGGCCTTCGTGGTGGCCCTCCTCTCCACCGCCTTCGGCACGGCCTTGGGCGCCGTCGCCGGCTACTACGGGGGCTGGATCGACAACCTCCTCATGCGCTTCACCGACCTCATCCTCACTTTGCCTGGGTTAGCCGTGCTCCTCACGGCAGCCAGGTTCTTCGGGCAGGGCGACGTGAACGTCGATTTGGGGCCCCTCTCCTTCGTCATGCCCCAGCCACTCGTGATCGGGATCATCCTGGCCTTCCTCTTTTGGACTGGCATCGCCCGCATCGTGCGCGGCCTCTTCCTGTCCCTGCGCGAGAAGGAGTTCGTGGAGGCAGCGCGGGCGGCTGGGGCAGGCGACCTGCGAATCATCGTCCGGCACATGCTGCCGAACACGGTGGGGCCAATCGTGGTCAACGCCACGCTGGTGGTGGCGAGCGCCATCTTGGTGGAGGCGGCCCTCTCCTTCCTCGGCTTCGGCATCCAGCCGCCTAAGGCCGCCATCGGCAGCCTCATCGCCGATGGCCAGCAGCAAGGGATCCAGACCTGGTGGCTCGTCACCTTCCCCGGGCTCGTGATCGTGATCATCTGCCTTGCCATCAACTTCGTCGGCGACGGCCTTCGGGATGCTCTCGACCCGACCCAGCGGAGGACGCGTGCCTGAGGCGGTCCTCTCCATCCGCGATCTGACGGTCGAGTTCGACACCGAGGACGGGGTCGTGCACGCGGTCACTGACGTGAGCTGGGACCTCTATCCCGGCGAGGTCTTGGGCGTGATCGGCGAGTCCGGATCCGGGAAGAGCGTGTCGCTGCTCTCCATCCTGGGCCTCATCCCCATGCCGCCAGGCCGGATCGTGCGGGGCGAGGCCGTCTTCAAAGGCCGCGACCTGCTCAAGCTCTCGGGCCGCGAGCTGCGCCAGATCCGCGGCGGCGACATCGCCATGATCTTCCAGGATCCGATGACGTCTCTCAACCCGGTGCTCAAGATCGGCGACCAGATCGCCGAGGCCATCCTCGCCCACAACCCGCGACTGACGAAGGAGGAGGCACGGCGCCGGACGATCGAGCTCCTCAGCCTGGTGGGGGTGCCCGGGGCCGAGCAGCGCTACGACCAGTACCCGCACGAGTTCTCGGGGGGCATGCGCCAGCGAGCGATGATCGCTATGGCTATCGCCAACTCTCCGTCGGTGCTCGTCGCCGATGAGCCGACGACCGCTCTCGACGTCACCATCCAAGCCCAGATCATCGAGGTGTTGCGCACCGCGCAACGGGAGACGAACGCCGCCATCGTCCTCATCACCCACGACCTGGGCTTGATTGCCGAGCTGGCTGACCGGGTGGTGGTGATGTACGCCGGGCGGGTAGTCGAGCAGGCCGACGTGCTCACGATCTTCGACTCGCCTCGCCACCCCTACACCATTGGCCTCATGAAGAGCTTGGCTCGGCTGGAACGAGAGCAGGAGTGGCTTGAGCCCATTCCCGGCCAGCCGCCCAGCTTGATCACGCTCCCGCCCGGGTGCGCCTTCCACCCCCGCTGTCTCCACTCCCGGGGACGGGCTCGCTGTCGCAGCGAGGTTCCCCCGCTGAGGGAGATCGGCGAGGGAGCGAGTCACCTCTCCGCCTGTCACTTCGCTGAGGAGCTGACTGGAGCCCAGTACACGGCGGGGGCCGGCGTAGAGAGGGGAACATGACGACCGAGCAGGTGGCCAGCGCTGCGGCTGTGCGGGCTGCGGAGGAGGCGGGGGAGATCCTCCGGGTGGAGGGTCTCGTCAAGTACTTCCCGATCAAGAAGGGCGTGTTCAAGCGCACGGTCGGGTACGTGCGGGCGGTGGATGGCGTGGACCTGTCCATCATCCGAGGGGAGACCTTGGGCGTGGTGGGCGAGTCAGGGTGCGGCAAGACCACCCTCGGCCGCACCATCATCAAGCTGATCGAGCCCAGTGCAGGCAGGATCATCTTCAAGGGGCGCGACATCACCAAGCTCCGACGCCGGCAGATGCGGCCAGTGCGGCGGGATATTCAGATCGTGTTCCAGGACCCCTACGCCTCCCTCAATCCCCGCATGACCGTGCGCGAGATCGTGAGCGAGCCCCTACGCATCCACGGCCTCTACCATGGTCAGCAAGGTCGCAAGCGGGTGGAGGAGCTCCTGCGAACGGTGGGGCTCTCCCCCGAGCACGCAAACCGGTTTCCGCACGAGTTCTCGGGCGGCCAGCGGCAGCGCATCGGGGTGGCCCGAGCGCTGGCCTTGAACCCGGAGCTGATCGTCCTGGACGAGCCGGTGTCGGCGCTGGACGTCTCCATCCAAGCTCAGGTCGTCAACCTGCTCGCTCAGCTCCAGCAGGACTTCGGGCTCACCTACCTCTTCATCGCCCACGACCTCTCGGTCGTCCGTCACATCTCCGACCGGGTGGCGGTCATGTACCTCGGCAAGATCGTGGAAGTAGGGACGCGCAAGCAGGTCTACGAGGCGCCCATGCACCCGTACACGCAGGCGCTCCTATCCGCCGTCCCCATCGAGACGCCGAGCCAGCGGGGAAAGCGCAAGCGAATCGTCCTCGAGGGCGACGTTCCCAGCCCCGCCAATCCGCCCTCCGGTTGTCGCTTTCGTACGCGCTGCTGGAAGGCGCGGGCAATCTGTGCCGAGGAGGAGCCGCCCCTCGTCCGTCAGGGTCCAGGCCAGCTCGTCGCCTGCCACTTCGCCGAGGTCATGAGCCCGCTTCAGCTGGCAGAGACGGAGCAGGCAGGAAAGAGGAGACCCTAACTCCCCCTCGCGGGCAGCGTCTCAAAGGGTGTGGGGGCGTTCGTCTCGTCGATCGTATGCGAGCGCGTGCGCGCGCAGATCTCGCTGGATCTGGACGGGGAGCTGTCGCAGCTCGAGCAGGCCATGGTCGCCTCTCACCTCAGCCGTTGTCCTGCCTGTCGGGCCTACGCGGCGGACGTCCGGGCGCTCACGCAGATGGTGCGGAGAGCTCCCCTGGAGCGGATGGGAAGGCCCGTGGTCGTCCGTCGGCGCCGTCGAGTTCTGTCTGCGCGTCTGCAGGCTGGGGCAGCGGCCGCCCTGCTGGCCGTAGCCGCTCTCGGGATTAGCGTCGGGCTCGCCTCGCAAGGAGGGAGCAATGACCGCCTGGCCCCGCTCCCTGCCGCCGTGCGCTTCCCTTCCCAGGCTCAGCTGGAGGCCGAGCTTGCCCTGCTCGAGGTGGTGCGGCCGGGCGCTCCTCTTCCCCCTGCCGGCAAGGTGATGCCCAGGTAGCGGGCTCCTGGCTGGCGGTCAGTGTCGCTGCAGGGGAGGCACGCGGATGCCGCGCTGGCGCAGTCGCTCCAGGACTCGATTCGCCCGCGTCCAGCTGTCGAAGCTGAGGCCGCGGGTGCCGGTGAGGAGGTCCTGGAAGCCAGGCTCGCGGATCTGGCTGGCTGTGGCTGCTAGATCGACCGAGAGCTGGCGGAAGGCGGCTACGAGCTGGCGGGTCTCGCTCTCGAAGCCCTTGGCCGAGCCCTTCTGGGAGAGGTCGCTGGCTGCCTGGTCGATGAGCTTCGCTGCCTCGTCCATCCGGTCGAGGAACTCGTCTTGGGACTGGGCCTGGGTGATGCGGGCCAGAGCGAAGTCCACCCGATCGCGGGCTGCTCGCACGGAGGCGGCGTAATCTGCGCGCGAGATCGGCTCCGATCCGCCGCCGCAGGCCGAGACCCCCAGGACGAGCGCGAGGGCGCCGAGAAGGAGTCCCATCCAGCGAGGAGGCACGGCACAGCCAGCATACCCCTCGTCCTGGGCCTGCCTCGTCTGAGAACCGCTCGGCCGGAAACCTGGCTTGGGTAGACTGCCCTTCCGGCCGGCCACGGCCTCGACGCTCTCCCCTACGTCCCAGGAGACCCATGTCCGAACCCGGAGCCAATAGCACCAACACTGGCAAGATCGTGGAGATCAAGGGGGTTGTCATCGACGCGCTCTTCCCTGAGCGGCTGCCCGAGATCTACACCGCCTTGCGCATCCCCAGGCCGGCGAGGGACGGCCGACCCGCAGGCGACCTCATCGCCGAGGTGCAGCAGCACCTGGGGGACGACCGGGTGCGGGCGGTGGCCATGGACTCGACTGACGGGCTCGCCCGCGGCCTGGACGTGATCGATACCGGTCAGCCCATCACGGTGCCGGTCGGCGAGGTCACCCTGGGACGGCTTTGGAACGTGATCGGCCAGCCTATCGACAAGAAGCCGCCTGCTCCCGAGGACGCCCCGCGCTGGCCCATCCATCGCGACCCGCCTAGCTTCCAAGAGCTCTCGCCCAAGCTGGAGATCTTCGAGACGGGGCTCAAGGTCGTGGACCTCATTGCCCCCTTCGTCAAAGGGGGCAAGGTGGGCCTCTTCGGCGGGGCAGGCCTGGGAAAGACGGTGCTGATCCAGGAGCTGATCCACAACGTCGCCATGGAGCACGGCGGCGTGTCCGTGTTCGCGGGCGTGGGCGAGCGCACCCGAGAGGGGAACGACTTGTGGCTGGAGATGACCGAGTCCGGCGTCATCGACCGGGTCGCTCTCGTCTACGGCCAGATGAACGAGCCGCCGGGCGCGCGGCTGCGAGTGGGCCTCTCTGGCCTCACCATGGCCGAGTACTTCCGCGACCAGGGCCAGGACGTGCTCCTCTTCATCGACAACATCTTCCGCTTCGTCCAGGCAGGCTCCGAGGTATCTGCTTTGCTGGGGCGGATGCCCAGCGCGGTCGGCTACCAGCCCACCTTGGCCAGCGAGATGGGGCAGCTTCAGGAGCGGATCACTTCCACGAGGACGGGATCGGTGACCTCGGTGCAGGCTATCTACGTGCCTGCCGACGACCTCACCGATCCTGCCCCTGCCAACACCTTCGCCCACCTGGACGCCTTCATCGTGCTGGCCAGGCCAATCGCCGAGAAGGGGATCTACCCGGCCATCGACCCGCTCGACTCCTTCTCGCGGGCGCTCCAGCCGGGGATCGTCTCCGACGAGCACTACGAGACGGCCACACGGGTGCAGGAGATCCTGCAGCGCTACAAGGACCTGCAGGACATCATCGCCATCCTGGGCATGGACGAGCTGTCCGACGAGGATAAGCTGACCGTGCAACGGGCCCGCAAGATCGAGCGCTTCCTCTCGCAGCCCATGTTCGTGGCCGCGCCGTTCACCGCCCGGCCCGGCGTCTACGTCAAGCTGGAGGACACCGTGCGCGGCTTCCGCGAGATCGTGGAGGGCAAGCACGACGACCTTCCCGAGCAGGCCTTCTACATGGTGGGAACGATCGAGGAGGCGCAGAAGGCGGCCCGCGGCTCGGTCACCCTGCCCGCCAGAGAGGAGGCTGAGGAGCCGGGCGAGGCGGAGGCGGCGCCGGCTGGCGTGTCCGCCTGAGCGGTGGCCGACGGGCGCAAGAAGTTCGAGGTCTCTCTCGTCACCCCGGAAGGGGCGGCGTTCGAGGGCCTGTGCGAGATGCTCATCGTGCCTGGGGCTGCGGGCGAGATCGGCATCCTCGCCCGTCACGCTCCGCTCGTGGCCATGCTCGAGGCGGGCTCGACCCGCGTCCACCTTGGCGACGGGGAGGTGATCGAGTACGCCACTGGGCCCGGCTTCTTCAAGGTCGAGCAGGATCGCGCTATCGCCCTGGTGGACGACGCCGTGGACGCGCGCCAGATCGACGTGGAGCGGGCTCAGCGCCAGCTCGAGGAGGCGAAGGCCGAGCTGGCTCGGGTGGAGGCGGGGGAGTCGGAGGCAGACCGCTGGCAGCTTGAGCAGCGCATCCGCCACGCCGAGAACCAGCTCGCCGTCGTTCGCGGTCAGTAGGCACCTGGCACTCCTCTTTTCCACTTCTGTGACGTACTTGCGTCATCGCCTCCAGCCATATCGCCCACCTGGAGAGGGACTGTCCCTCCCCCGTCCTCGCCTCCTGGCTGCTAGTCTTGGCCCACCTGGACAGCTTTGTGGCGGCTTGGCGACCAGGCTAAAAAACGCCTAAAGAGCCGGCGAGCCTTGGCTCCCGAGGTCTGTAGGCGGGAGCCTCGGGGAGAGGGCCGCCGCTCACGGGGAGGACGATGAGCACACGGGAGACGCTGGCGACCATCCTCAAGGAGCGTATCGCCGTCTTGGACGGAGCCTGGGGCGTGCTCCTCCAAGGACGCGGTCTTTCCGAGGCGGAGTTCCGCGGCCAGCGCTTCCGCGACCACCCCCGCGAGGTCAAGGGCGACCCCGATCTCCTCAACCTGACCAGGCCCGACATCGTGTCCTCCATCCACCACGCCTACTTCCAGGCGGGCGCCGACATCACCACTACCAACACCTTCACCGCCACCCGCATCGGTCAGGCTGACTACGGGCTGGAGGAGGCGGTGCGGGACATGAGCCTGGAGGGGGCACGCCTTGCCCGCGCCGCCGCCGACGAGTGGACAGCTCGCACGCCGGAGAAGCCCCGCTTCGTGGCCGGGTCGGTGGGGCCCCTCAACGTCACCCTCTCCCTCTCGCCTCGGGTGGACGAGCCGGCGTACCGCACCCACACCTTCGACGAGGTACGCGAGGCCTACGCCGAGCAGATCCGGGCGCTCGTCGAGGGAGGGGTGGATCTGCTCCTCATCGAGACCGTTTTCGACACCCTCAACTGCAAGGCGGCCATCGCTGCTGCCCTGGAGGAAGCTCCTGAGATCCCGCTCTGGATCTCGATGACGGCCGTCGATCTCTCTGGCCGCACCCTTTCCGGGCAGACCGTGGAGGCGTTCTGGATCTCGGTCGAGCACGCGCGGCCGCTCATCGTGGGTATCAACTGTGCCCTGGGGGCGAGAGAGATGCGGCCCTTCGTCGAGGAGCTTTCTCGGGTGGCGACCACGTTCGTCTCCTGCCACCCCAACGCTGGCCTCCCCAACGCCTTCGGCGGACACGACGAGCGACCCGAGGATACGAGTCGCTTTCTCCGGGAGCTGGCCGAGGACGGCCTCGTCAACGTGGTCGGAGGCTGCTGCGGCACCACCCCCGCTCACATCGAGGCCATCTCGGCCGCGGTCGAGGGGATCTCTCCCCGGCGACCTCCCCAGGCCCATGGCCTGACCTCGTTCGCTGGCTTGGAGCCGTTCGTGATAGGGCCCGATACCGGCTTCGTCGTCGTGGGCGAGCGCACCAACGTCACCGGGTCGGCCCGTTTCCGGCGGCTGATCGAGGCGGGCGACTACCAGGGAGCGCTGCAGGTGGCCATCGAGCAGGTCGAGGGAGGCGCCAACCTCCTGGACGTGAACATGGACGCCGACCTCCTCGACTCCAAGCAAGCGATGACCACCTTTCTCAACCTCCTCGCCACCGAGCCGACGGTGGCTCGCCTACCCATCATGGTCGACAGCTCCCGGTTCGAGGTGGTCGAGGCGGGGCTCAAGTGCCTCCAGGGCAAGGGCATCGCCAACTCCCTCAGCCTCAAGGAGGGAGAAAAGGCCTTCCTGGCTCAAGCTCGACGAGTGCGACGCCTAGGAGCGGCCGTGCTCGTCATGGCCTTTGACGAGGAAGGGCAGGCGGAGACCGTGGAGCGGAAGGTGGCGATCTGCGAGCGAGCCTACCGGCTGCTCGTCGAGGAGGCGGGCTTTCCGCCTCAGGACATCGTGTTCGACCCCAACATTCTCGCCATCGGGACGGGCATCGAGGAGCACAACGAGTTCGCCAAGGCCTTCATCGAGGCGACTCGCCTGATCAAGGAGCGCTGCCCGAAGGCCAAGGTGTCGGGAGGGATCTCCAACCTCTCCTTCGCCTTCCGGGGCTCCGACCACGTCCGGGAGGCTATCCACTCCGTCTTCCTGTACCACGCCATTCAGGCCGGCCTGGATATGGGCATCGTCAACGCTGGCCAGCTCGTCGTGTACGAGGACATCGAGCCCGAGCTGCTCGAGCTAGTCGAGGATCTCGTCTTCAACCGCCGCCCCGATGCCACCGAGCGGCTGCTCGAGTACGCCCAGCGCTCCCAGGTCGGGGGGCGACGGCGGGAGCGCGACCTCTCCTGGCGGCAGCAGCCAGTGGAGAAGCGGCTCGAGCACGCTCTCGTGCACGGCGTCACCGAGTTCATCGAGGAGGACGTGGAGGAGGCGCGCCAGCGGTACCCCCGCCCCTTGGACGTGATCGAGGGGCCGCTCATGGCCGGGATGCAGGTCGTGGGCGATCTCTTCGGCTCGGGCAAGATGTTCCTGCCCCAGGTGGTGAAGAGCGCTCGAGCCATGAAGCGGGCGGTCGCCTATCTGGAGCCGTTCATGCAGGCCGAGCGGGATCGCTCAGGAAGCGAGGCCAAAAGCCGAGGCACCATCGTGCTGGCCACGGTCAAGGGCGACGTCCACGACATCGGCAAGAACATCGTGGGGGTCGTGCTCGGCTGCAACGGCTACGACGTGGTCGATCTCGGGGTCATGGCTCCGGCCGAGCGCATCCTGGCAGCGGTGGAAGATACAGGTGCGGACGTGGTTGGCCTGTCGGGGCTGATCACGCCCTCTCTGGACGAGATGGTCAACGTGGCCAGGGAGATGGAGCGACGAGGCCTGCGCCTGCCCCTCCTCATCGGCGGGGCCACAACGTCGAAGCAGCACACGGCGGTGAAGATCGCGCCCGAGTACTCGGGGCCGACCGTGCACGTTCTCGACGCCTCGCGGGTGGTGGGAGTGGTGTCCGACCTCCTCGACCCCGGGCGTCGGGCCGACCTCGAGCGGGAGAACGGCGCCCTCCAGGAGCGGCTGCGCCAGCAGTACGCCGACCGGGGCAGGAAGACCTTGCTCCCGCTGGCCGAGGCGCGAGCACGCCGCCACGTCGTTCCCTTCGACGACCTTCCTCGACCACCGTTCCTGGGCGCCCGAACAGTGGAGGTCGAGCTGAAGACCCTACGCCGCTACATCGACTGGACGTTCTTCTTCCACGCCTGGGAGATCAAGGGTCGGTTCCCCGCCGTCCTAGAGAAGCCCGCCGCTCGGGAGCTGTACGAGGACGCTCTGTCCCTCCTCGACGACATCGCTCGTCATGGCTTGTTGCTCCCCCGAGGCGTGTATGGGTTCTGGCCGGCTCGGGCCGAGGGCGACGACGTCCTCCTGGAAGGGGGCGAGCGCTTCTTCTTCCTGCGCCAGCAGGCAGATCACGGCGACTCCCGGCCCAACCGCTGCTTGGCTGACTACGTGGCCCCCGCCGGCGACCACCTGGGCGCCTTTGCCGTCTCCATCCATGGCGCCGATGAGCTGGCCCGGCGCTTCCAGGCCGAGCACGACGACTACCGGGCGATCATGGTCAAGGCCTTGGCCGATCGGCTGGCGGAAGCCTTCGCCGAGTACCTCCACGAGCGGGCGCGGCGGGAGTGGTACGCCCCCACCGAGCGGCTCCAGCCCGAGGAGCTCATCGAGGAGCGCTACCGCGGCATCCGACCTGCCTTCGGCTACCCAGCCTGCCCCGACCACTCGGAGAAGCGCACGCTCTTTGCCCTCCTGGGAGCGGCGGCGGCGGGGATGGAGCTGACCGAGACCTGCGCCACGCTCCCTGCGGCCAGCGTCAGCGGCCTCTACTTCCACCACCCCCAGGCCCGCTACTTCTCCGTGGGCAGGGTGGGACGCGACCAGGTCGCCGACTACGCCGCTCGCAAGGGCGTTCCTCGAAGCGAGGTAGAGCGCTGGCTTCGGCCGTCGCTGGCGTACGAGCCGGAAGAGCGAGAAGCCGTGCCCTCTGCGGCTGCTTGGTAGGTCGGTCGGGTATCCTCCCCCACCGGCGCCGGCGCCTTGCCGGTGGCGCGGCGCCGTTCGAGCCTCGTGCGTACTACGCTGAAAAGGGCATACGGGCGGGCTGCGTCCGCGGAGGGAGACGGGCAAGCCATCCTGCCCCCAGACGCGCTGTCCCCGATCAGGCGCTACCGGCAGCCACCCCCGCCTGCCCCCCACGGCTGGCGGCGCGTGGGGCGCGTTCTCCTCCTCCTGTCCGCGGCGGTGGCCATGCTGGCGACGGCGCTTGTCGGCGGCGCCTACCTCTTCTTCCACGAGAGCGTGGCAGCGGTACGCGCCCGCTCTCCCGACCTCAAGGCGGCCGAGAAGGGGTTAGGCGTGCCTCCGGCGGACAAGGCAGCGATCGCTCTCGTCATCGGCTACGACCGCCGGTTCGGGGAGGAGGGCGCTCCCTCCCGAGCGGACACCCTCATGCTCCTGCGGGCCGACCCAGGGACCCAGTCCATCTCCATGCTCTCCTTCCCCCGGGATCTCGTGGTCGATATCCACTGCCCCGATCGAGGCATCTTCCGCTCCAAGATCAACGCTGCCTACGCCACCTGCGGCGCTCCGGGGGTCCTGGAGACGGTGAAGGCGCTCACCGGCCTTCCCATCAACTACCTGATCACGGTGAACTTCCGTGGCTTCAAGAAGATCGTGAACACCCTGGGCGGCGTGTGGGTCGACGTCGATCGCCGCTACTTCAACGACAACCGCGGCCTTGGGCCCGGGTTCACCTACGCCACGATCAACCTCCTGCCCGGCTACCAGCGGCTCACAGGCGGAGCGGCGCTCGACTTCGTGCGCTACCGCCACACCGACTCCGACTTCTACCGGATCGCCCGCCAGCAGCTGTTCGTCACGGCCATGAAGGAGCAGTTCCGCAACGCGTTCTCCCTGGACAAGGTGCCCAAGCTGGTAGGCGCGATCACCCACAACGTGGAGATCGGGGTCGGGGGCGGAAGGAGCTTGTCAGGAGAGACGATCCTGCGCTACGCCCGCTTCGCCTACGAGCTTCCTCCTGGCCACTTCTTCCAGGCCCGGATCAGCGGCGTCACAGGGTACTCCGAGCTTCGGGTCGATTCCGCCAGCCTGGAGCAGGCTCTCCAGGACTTCGTCTCGCCCGACGTCCAGGCTCCCAAGGTGGCGACCGCGGTCGCCCTCGGCAAGAAGGTGCGCTCGCCGCTGCCCAAGCCGAAGGACACCACCGTCGTCGTCCTCAACGGAAACGGCGTTCCCGGCTCGGCCGGGACCGCCGGCTACCTCCTCGCGGAGCGGGGCTACCGCGTCATCGAGCCTCCTCCCGACGCCACCGGCAACGCGCCCAGCTTCGACTACCACTTCACGGACGTCTACTTCGACCCCGCTCGGGCGGGGTCGAAGGCGGCCGCGCGGGCGCTGGCCAAGCTGCTCGCGCCTGCCAACGTGAGGCCCTTGCCCTCCATCATCGCCCCCCTCTCCAACGGGGCGATGGTCACGGTGGTGGTGGGCAGTACGTTCAAGAACGTCCTCACCCCGCCTCAGCCGCCCCCAAGTCGAGAGATCGTCCGCCAGCCGCCCCAGGTCGCTCCTGGCCGAGCGGCGGTGGAGCCGCTCGTCCGCCAAGCGAAGTCCAAGGTGCCCTTCCCGCTCATGGTACCGACGGTGATCG
>PSLH01000001.1:33509-38328 GCA_040289505.1 Thermoleophilia bacterium
TCCGCACCGGCGGTCGCCGCTACTGGGGGATCCAGATGACCGACTGGGCGGACGCGCCCGTGCTCGCGGAGAGGAACACGCGTCAGATGCTGGATGGTCGGCCCTTCGACCTCTACTACCGCGGCCCGAAGCTGCACATGGTCGTCCTCCGCCAGCGAGGGGTCACCTACTGGGTAGTCAACTCCCTGCTCGACGAGCTCTCCAACGAGACCATGCTGGCCATCGCCAAGGGGCTTCGCCCTCTCGACCAGCCCGCTGGCGCGCGAGGCAAGGCCCGTCGCCCCGGCTCGGCCAGGAAGTAGGCTGCCAGCGTGCCCCGCATCGCCATCTTCGGAGCTGGCTACGTGGGCCTCGTCACCGGGGCCTGCTTCGCCGACCTCGGGCACGAGGTAGTGGTGCGGGACATCGTTCCCGAACGCATCGAGACCCTGCGAGGTGGCCGTCTGCCCATCCACGAGCCGGGGCTGGCCGAGGTCATCGAGCGCAACCGTGCCCGCCTCCGGTTCACGCTCGAGGCCAAAGAGGCGCTGGATCGGGCGGACTTCGCCTTCGTGGCCGTGGGGACGCCACCTACCTACTCCGGCGATGCCGATCTGTCGGCGGTGCTGACTGTGATCGAGGAGATCCCGGCTGGTACGGAGACGACCTTGGTCATGAAGAGCACCGTGCCGGTAGGGACAGGGGAGAAGCTGCGGGCCGCCTTGGATGCTCGCGGGCTGGAGGCCGTGGCCTACGTCGCTAACCCCGAGTTTCTGTCCGAGGGGACGGCCGTGCGCGACTTCATGCACCCCGATCGGGTGGTAATCGGGGCCTTCCGGGCCGAGGACGCAGCGAAGGTAGCGGCCCTCTACGAGCCGCTGGAGACAGTCGTGCTGACGACCGACGTAGCCTCGGCGGAGATGATCAAGCTCGCATCGAACGCCTTCCTCACCACTCGTATCAGCTTCATCAACGAGATCGCCAACGTGTGCGAGCTCGTGGGAGCCGACGTCGTGGACGTGGCTCGCGGGATCGGCCTCGACCATCGCCTCGGCCCTCACTTCCTGCGCGCCGGCGTGGGGTGGGGGGGAAGCTGCTTCGGCAAGGACGTGGCCGCGCTAAAGCAGCTCGCCGGCAACTCCGGCTACCACTTCCAGCTCCTGTCGGCGGTGATCGAGGTCAATGACCTCCAGAAGCGGCGGGTGGTGCAGAAGCTGGAGAAGCACCTGGGCAAGCTCCGCGGCCGGCGGGTGGCCTTGCTTGGCCTGGCCTTCAAGCCTGGCACCGACGACATGCGCGACGCTCCCAGCCTCGTTCTCGCCTCGCGGCTTCTGGCCGAAGGGGCCGAGGTGGCGGCGTGGGACCCGGTAGCCGACGCCCGCTCGCTCCTCCATGGCGTGGAGCTGTGCGAGACCTACCTCGAGGCAGTGCGAGGCGCCGACGCTGCCGTCATCGTGACCGAGTGGCCGGAGCTGGCCTCCTTAGCCTCGCCGGAGGTGAGGGACGCCATGCGCACGCCTCTGATCGTGGACGGCCGAAACCTGCTCGACCCCGTCTCTGCTCGGGCTCTCGGCTTCGTCTACGAGGGGATCGGTCGCCCGTCCGCCAACGCCTCTCAATCCTCCTTGCTCCCGTCTCGCTCTGGCTAGCGATGGAGGCTATCGTCCTCGCTGGGGGGAAGGGCGAGCGCCTGGGGGACGCCGCTCAAGGCAGGCCCAAGGCGCTCGTCTTGATCGCCGGCCGCCCGCTTGCCGCCTACCAGGTGAGGCTCCTCGTCCGTGCCGGCGTCGGGCGCGTCATCGTCAGCTGCGCTGCCGGCCAGGGGCCCCGTTTCGTCGAGGAGCTGTCGGGCCTGGGAGCCGAGATCGTGCCCGTGGAGGAGCCCGAGCCGCTCGGGCGAGGAGGGGGCCTCCGCCTGGCCGCGTCTGCCCGGCGCGAGGCCGGCGCCGTCTACGCCCTGAACGGGGACGAGCTCTTGAGCGTCGACCTCGAGGCCCTGCTCGCGCGGCACCAAAAGACGGGGGCAGCAGCCACGATCACGGTCACTCAGCCGCTCTCCCCGTTCGGGGTGGTGGAGCTCAGCGAGGACGATCGCGTGGTCGGCTTCCGGGAGGGAGGCCGCGTTCCCTATTGGGTGAGCTGCGGCGTGTACGTGCTGGGAGAGGAGGCGTTGGCGCGTTTACCCGCCTGGGGCGACCACGAGACGACGACCTTCCCCGCTCTCTCCGCCGAGGGCCGGCTGCGGGCGTTCCGCTATGAGGGGGTGTGGCTGACGGTGAACACCCCCAAGGACCTGCGGCGGGCGGAGGAGTACGTCGCCGCCCACCCGGAGTGGCTTCCGTGAGCGAGCCCTTCTCCTTCCAGCCGAGGCGCGTGGACAAGCCTTGGGGCTTCGAGCTGATCTGGGCTCTCTCCGACCAGTACTGCGGCAAGCTCCTCTTCGTGCGGGCGGGCGAGGCTCTCTCCCTCCAGTTCCACCGGGTCAAGGACGAGTCCTGGTACGTGCACCAGGGCCGGGCCCAGCTCGAGCTGGGCTTGGCCGAGGGAGCCGCTTGCCAGGCGCAGGAGATCGGCCCTGGCGATTGCTTCCGCTTCCCTCCCGGGACGCTCCATCGCTTGCGGGCGCTGGAGGACACCTTGATCGTGGAGGTGTCTACCCCCCACCTAGACGACGTCGTTCGGGTGGAGGACGAGTACGGTCGGGCTGATGGGTAGAGTCCCTGCGGTGGCGACCACCAAGCGCTTCGACGTGAAGGACCTCTCCCTCGCTCCCGAGGGGGTGCGTCGCATTGAGTGGGCCGACCGGCAGATGCCGGTGCTCCGGGCCATCCGGGAGCGGTTCGAGCGGGAGCGACCGCTCGCAGGCTACCGGATCTCGGCCTGCCTGCACGTGACCACGGAGACGGCGAACCTCGTCCGTACCCTCCAGGCAGGCGGGGCCGACGTCGTCCTCTGCGCCTCCAACCCCCTCTCCACCCAGGACGACGTGGCTGCGGCGCTGGTGGCCGAGTACGGGGTGGGGGTGTTCGCCATCAAGGGCGAGGACTCCACCACCTACTACGCCCACATCGAGGCCGTCGTCGACCACAAGCCCCAGCTCACGATGGACGACGGCGCCGACGTGATCGGTGTCCTCCACTCCGCTCGCCGGGAGCAGCTGGGCGACATCATCGCTGGCACCGAGGAGACGACGACCGGGGTCATCCGGCTCAAGGCCCTGGAGCGGGAGGGGAAGCTGGGCTTTCCGGTGATCGCCGTCAACGAGGCCAAGACGAAGCACCTGTTCGACAACCGCTACGGCACCGGCCAGTCCACTATCGACGGCATCATCCGCGCCACCAACGTGCTTTTGGCCGGGAAGCGCCTCGTCGTGGCCGGGTACGGCTGGGTGGGGAGGGGCGTGGCCATGCGGGCTCGGGGTATGGGGGCTCACGTGATCGTGACCGAGGTCGACCCGCTGCGGGCGCTGGAGGCGGTGATGGACGGCTACGAGGTCCTGCCCATGGAGCGGGCCGCGGAGGTGGGCGACATCTTCTGCACCGCCACCGGCGACAAGCACGTCATCGCCCGTGCTCACCTGGAGCGGATGAAGGATGGGGCCATCCTCTGCAACACTGGCCACTTCAACGTGGAGATCGAGATCCCGGCCCTGCGAGCGATGGCCGTCGAGACGCGCAAGGCTCGAGAGTTGGTGGAGGAGCTCACCCTGAGCGATGGCCGTCGCCTGTACCTGGTCGCCGAGGGGCGGCTCGTCAACCTGGCTGCGGCCGAGGGGCATCCGGCGGCGGTGATGGACATGAGCTTCGCCAACCAGGCGCTCGCCGCCGAGTACGTAGTGAGGAACGCCGCTATCCTGGAGCGGAAGGTGTACCCGGTGCCGGACGAGATCGACGCCGAGATCGCCCGCCTCAAGCTGGAGACGATGGGGATCGAGATCGACCGCTTGACCGAGGAGCAGGCCCGGTACCTCGCCTCGTGGGACGAGGGGACCTAGGCTCGACCTCCTGGAGGGCGTCTACGGGCCGAGCAGCGAGAAGGGGGGAGGGGGCCGCGCCCGGTGGCGAGCTGGCTCCAGAGGACATCCTCCGCTTGGAGCCCGATTGCGTCGTCCTCCTCGACCAGCGGCGACTGCCCGAGGAGGTGGTCGAGCTTCGCTGCCGCTCGGCGGCGGAGGTGGCGGAGGCCATCCGGACGCTGGCCGTGCGCGGCGCGCCTGCCATTGGCATCGCCGCCGCCTACGGCTACGCGCTGGCGGCCACCACCGGCGCTGACGTGGAGGAGGCAGCCCGCGTCCTCTCCCGATCCCGTCCCACGGCGGTGAACCTGGCCTGGGCCCTGGCCGAGGTGCGGCGAGCGGACGACCCCGCTCGGCGAGCTCGCGAGATCCACCAAGAGGAGGTCGAGCGCTGCCGGAGGATGGCCGAGCATGCGGCCTCGCTCCTTGGCCCCGGCACCCGGGCTCTCACCCATTGCAACACCGGGGCGCTGGCCACCGGCGGCTACGGGACGGCGCTGGGGGCACTGCGGGCGGCCTGGGAGCGGGGCCTCCTGGAGCGGGTGTTCGTAGGCGAGACGCGGCCGCTCCTCCAGGGGGCCAGGCTGACGGCCTGGGAGCTGGAGCGGCTGGGCATCCCGTTCGCCCTCATCGCCGACGCTGCCGCGGGAGCGCTCCTGGCCGCCGGGGAGGTCGACTGCGTGCTCGTGGGGGCCGATCGCATCGCGCGTAACGGGGACACCGCCAACAAGATCGGCACCTACCCCTTGGCCGTCCTCGCTGCTCGGCACGGCGTGCCTTTGTACGTGGTCGCTCCCAGCTCGACCGTCGACCGGGAAGCTCCCG
>PSLH01000001.1:38338-77921 GCA_040289505.1 Thermoleophilia bacterium
CCATCCCCATCGAGGAGCGCCCGCCGCAGGAGGTGAGCTCCCGCTTCCCGGCCCGCAACCCTGCCTTCGACGTTACCCCTGCCTCCCTCGTCGCTGCCATCGTCACCGAGCAGGGGGCGCACCGCCCGCCGTACCCAACGACGCTCCCCTCCCCGCCCCAAGGAGCTTCCCCGTGAAGGCGGTGATCCTGGCGGCTGGCTACGCTACCCGCCTCTACCCGCTGACGCGCCACCGGCCCAAGCCGCTCCTCCACGTGGCCGGACGGCCCATCGTAGAGCACCTGCTCGACCGCCTGGCTCCGATCGAGGGACTCAACTGCGTCTACCTCGTCACCAACTCGAAGTTCGCGGCTGCCTTCGCGGAGTGGGCACGGGGGTGGCCGCGCCCGGTCGTCGTCGTCGACGACGGCACCCGCGACGAGGCCTCGCGGCGGGGGGCGATCGGCGATCTCGTGCTCGTCCTCGATCGCGCGGAGATCGACGATGACCTGGTGGTAGTGGCTGGCGACAACCTGTTCAGCCACAGCTTGGCGGGGTTCGCCCGGTACAGCCTCGAGCGCGCTGCCCCCGTGCTCGCCGTCTACGACGTGGGCGATCTCGAGCTCGTCAAGCAGTACAACGCGATCGAGATCGACGACCAGGGCCGGGTCGTCTACTTCCAGGAGAAGCCTGACGAGCCGCGCTCGACCCTGGTCGGCATCGCCCTCTACTTCTACCCCCGCTCGGTGCTCCCGCTCGTCCGCGCCTACCTGGACGGGGGCGGAAACCCCGACCAGCCGGGGCGACTCATCGAGTGGCTCTACCCCAGGCTGGACGTCTACACCTGGCGCGTCCCTGGCCTTTGGTTCGACATCGGCTCCAAGGAGAAGCTGGAGGAGGCAGATCGCGTCTTCTCTCAGCTCTCCTGGGCCGGCGCTTCTGGCACAGAGTCGGCACGCGCGAGCAGCTAAGGCGCGAGCGCTCGTCTTTTACCCTGGCCGCGTGCTCGATCTCCTCGTCCCCCGGCGCTGCCTTCTTTGCGCGCGGCCGGGGGAGCAGGTCTGCGTCTCGTGTCGGCGGTCGCTTCCCCGCGTGCAGCCCCCTCTCTGCGCTCGCTGCGGAGCGCCCACCTCCTGGCCGGTAGCCCGCTGCCGCGAGTGCGCTGGCCAGCGGCTGGCCTTCGTCTCGGCTCGCAGCGTTCTCGTCTACGACCAGGGAGCGCGGGTGCTCGTACGGGCCTGGAAGGAGCGCGGTCTCCGGCGGCTCGACTCGGTGTGCGCTGAGCTGGTAGCGGAGGCGGTGCCCCGTCCTCAGGCCCAGGTTCTGACCTACGTCCCCGCCGACACCGATCGCCAGCTCGAGCGGGGCCACCACCCCGCCGAGCGCTTGGCCCGCGAGCTGGGCCGGCGCTGGGGTCTTCCCGTCCTTTCCCTCCTCTGCCGCACGGGGCCGCGTCGCCGTCAAGCAGGGCTTGGGCTGGGAGAGAGGCGGGCGAACGCTCGCGACGCCTTCCTGGCTAGGCCCTCCTCCGGTGCGGCGGTCTGCCTGGTAGACGACGTCTACACGAGCGGCTCCACCGCCGACGCGGCCAGTCGCGCGCTCCGCAGGGCCGGGGCCGAGCAGGTGGAGGTGATCGCTCTTGCTCGGGCCGTCCGCTAGATTGGGCCTCGATCCCGGTCGGGTCTCGAGCGAAGGGAGAGCGGATGCAGCTACAGGTCAAGGCGAGGAACGTCGACGTCCCGGCCGGGATTCACGCCTACGCCGAGCGCAAGCTCGGCAAGCTGGCCAAGAGGCTGGCCGATCCCACCCGGATCGAGCTCGAGCTGACCGTGGAGCGCAACCCCTCGATCGCTGCTGGGCACGTGGCCGAGGCGACGATCTGGACGAAGGGGCCGGTGCTGCGCGCCCGGGAGGCAGCGCCGGACATGAAGGCTGCCATCGATCAACTGGTGGAGAAGCTGGAGCGTCAGGTGGAGCGCTACAAGGCGAAGCGCCGCCACGAGCACGAGTGGGGCGAGAGGCCCGCGCCGACTGTCGCTCGATCCTCCCAAGAGGACGCGGTGATCGTCAAGACCAAGCAGTTCGCGGTGGAGCCGATGACCCCGGAGGAGGCAATTCTCCAGCTGGAGCTGATCGGCCACGACTTCTTCGTGTTCCGAAACGCCGACTCGGGCGAGATCAACGTCCTCTACCGCCGCCGGGACGGCCAGTACGGGCTGATCGAGCCCGTCTAGGGATGCCCTTCTGGCGCCGCCGGGAGCCGCTCCACGAGCGCCTGGCGCGGGAGGGAGGTCCACTCGAGTCGGAGCGACCGCCCCACGACACCATGCCCCGCTGGGGCGAGCCTGGCATTCACGGCGTCCCCCGGCCGCGGCAGTGGGACGCGACCGCCCTGGTGGAGGCGGCCGGGACCTGGAGAGACGAGGGGATGTTCGTCGCCTTGGCCGACGGCCGCCTGCTCTGCGAGCAGGGGGAAGGAGTGCCGGTTGAGGCGCTGGCCGCCGCGCTCGACCCCAGCATCCGGCGCCCCTACCGGGCCTGGGCCGTGCGCCGAGGAGACCACGTGTGGGCTGTCGCTGCTCGCCGCATCGAGGTCGCCCGCCTGGTCGCTACCCCCGGAGAGGAGATCGAGCTCACGGTGCACGAGGGAGAGCGCTCGCTACGGGTGGACGGGATGCCCAGCCTGGGCTCCGCGCCCGAGCTCGAGGCGCTGGCCGAGGAGCGCGGCCTCGCCTCCTACGTGGCCCAGGCTGCCCGCCTGGAGGGGGATCTGTGGGAGATCCGCCTCTCTCCCCTCTAGCTACCCTGTAGGGGTGACACAGAACCTCGGCGTCCTCGAGAAGGTTCTCCGAGTCGGAGAGGGCCGGCGGCTCAAGCGGCTGTGGCAGCAGGCGGCCTACATCACCTCGCTCGAGCCGGAGATGGAGCGGCTGTCCGATCTCGAGCTGCGGGCCAAGACAGCCGAGCTCAAGCAGCGGCTGGAGAACGGAGCCACTCTGGAGGACATCCTGTTCGAGGCGTTCGCAGCCGTGCGCGAGGCGTTCAAGCGGACGCTGGGAGTACGCCTCTTCGACGTCCAGCTGATGGGTGGGATCGTCCTCCACGAGGGCGACATCGCCGAGATGAAGACGGGGGAGGGCAAGACCTTCGTCGCTGTGCAGCCCCTCTACCTGAACGCCCTCACCGGTCGCAACGTCCACCTGGTGACCGTCAACGACTACTTGGCCAAGCGCGACGCCGAGTGGACGAAGCCCGTGTACGAGGCCCTGGGCGTGACCGTGGGCTACATCCAGAACCTCATGCCTTTCGCTGAGCGTCGCCAGGCCTACGCCTGCGACGTTACCTACGGTACCAACTCCGAGTTCGGCTTCGACTACTTGCGCGACAACATGGCCGTGTCGCTGGAGGGTGTCGTTCAGCGTGGTCACTACTACGCCATCGTGGACGAGGTGGACTCGATCCTGATCGACGAGGCCCGCACTCCCCTCATCATCTCGGGCGAGCCGGAGACGGCGGCCAAGACCTACTACGACTTCGCCCGCATCGTCCGCCAGCTCGAGGGCGTCCCCTACGTACCGCCCTCCAAGATCGAGAAGCGGGAGGAGCCGGACGCCGACTACACCTATGACGAGAAGTTCAAGACGGTGTCGCCGCTCCCCCGCGGCATCGCCAAGGTGGAGAAGGCGCTCGGCATCGACAACCTCTACGACCCCCGCAACGTCCAGCTCGTCAACCACCTGATCCAGGCGCTCAAGGCCCAAGCCCTCTACCACCGCGACAAGGACTACGTCGTCCAGGACGGCGAGGTCAAGATCGTGGACGAGTTCACCGGCCGGATCATGGAGGGTCGGCGCTGGTCGGAGGGCCTGCACCAGGCGATCGAGGCCAAGGAGGGCGTGCCCATCCAGGAGGAGCACGTGACCCTGGCCACGATCACGCTCCAGAACTACTTCCGCCTGTACGAGAAGCTGGCCGGCATGACCGGCACCGCCAAGACCGAGGAGAAGGAGCTCACCGAGATCTACGGCTTGCACGTGGTCGAGATCCCCACCAACGTGCCCGTGATTCGTCAGGATCGGAACGACCTCATCTTCCGCACCAAGGAGGCCAAGTTCCGAGCGGTGGTGGAGGACATCGCCGCGCGCTACGAGAAGGGCCAGCCGGTGCTCGTGGGCACGATCGCGGTGGAGACCTCCGAGTACTTGTCCGAGCTCCTCAAGCGGCGAGGCATCCCCCACCAGGTGCTGAACGCGAAGCACCACGAGCGGGAGGCCGAGATCATCGCCCAGGCCGGCCGCAAGCACGCGGTCACCATCGCCACCAACATGGCCGGTCGGGGCGTGGACATCATCCTGGGGGGGAATCCCAAGCACTTGATCCGCAAGGAGCTCCTTGAGCAGGGGCTGGAGGAGGGAAGCGAGGCGTACGAGCGAGCCTTTGCCGAGCGCTGGGAGGCAATCCGGGAGGAGTGGGAGCGAGAGCACGAGGAGGTGAAGGCTCTCGGCGGCCTCTACGTCGTCGGCACCGAGCGGCACGAGGCGCGTCGTATCGATAACCAGCTTCGTGGCCGCTCCGGCCGGCAGGGCGATCCCGGCGAGTCGCGCTTCTACCTGTCTGGGCAGGACGATCTCGTGCGCCTGTTCGCCGGCGACCGCATCCACAACATCATGGCTCGCTTCAAGGTGCCCGATGACCAGCCGATGGAGGCGAGCATCCTCTCGCGTCAGATCGAGAACGCGCAGAAGAAGGTCGAGGAGCAGAACTTCGTCATGCGCAAGAACGTGCTCAAGTACGACGACGTGCTCAACAAGCAGCGCACCGTCATCTACGAGCAGCGGCGGCGGGTACTGGAGGGCGACGATCTCTCAGAGGAGGTACGAGCCTGGATCGACGAGGTGGTGGAGCGCACGGTGGATGCCTTCGCCACCGACGACGGCGAGGGCTGGGATCTCGCCGCCCTGTGCGAGGCCATGCACGGCCTGTACGGCTCGGAGGTGACCCCGGAGGAGCTGCTCGAGGACTACGGAGGCCGGCTCGACCGACAGGCCCTGATCGACGACTTCCGGGAGGACGCCCAGGAGGCCTACACGGAGAAGGAGGCTGAGCTCGGGGCCGAGCTCATGCGCGAGCTGGAGCGGTTCGTGATCCTGCAGGTGGTCGATACCCGCTGGCGGGAGCACCTGGAGAACATGGAGTACCTGCGCGAGGGCGTGCACCTGCGGGCGATGGCCCAGAAGGATCCCCTGGTCGAGTACACGGCCGAGGGCCACGCCATGTTCGAGGAGCTCTCGCGCACGATCCGGGAGGAGGTGGTCTTCACCCTCTTCCACGCCGAGCTCGCGCCGGAAGAGGCGGGGGCGCTCCAGGCCGCCCAGGAGGCGCAAGGGTACGCGGACGGCGGCCTCACCTACGAGCACCAGGCGCTTGCCGGCGCGGAGGCGATCGCGGCGGCGGTGGGAGGAGAGGCTTCGGCCGTGGCGGCGCCGGTCGTCAAGCAGCGGGTGGTCTCCGAGCGGGAGAAGATCGGCCGCAACGAGCCCTGCTGGTGCGGCTCGGGCAAGAAGTACAAGCGCTGCCACGGCGCCTGACATCGCCCCTCGGCTTCGCTCCGTCGAGCGGCGAGGCCGGGGTCAGCTCTACGCCGGATGGGTAGCCAGCGAGCTGACGAGGCGAGGGGCGAGGGCGCAGCCGACCCCGAGAGCGAGGGCCGCGGCCCCGACGGGCAGGTTGTCCCCGTTTGCCAGGGTCTCCGCCCCCCAGGCGATGGCCGCGTATCCGAGCGCAGCCACCGCCACCCAGCGGGCCGGCCAGGTAGGAGGTAGGTCAGTGGTGGCCGGTATCCGGCCGTGGATGAGGCGGGATGCCCCGGCAGCGAGAGCGAAGGTGCCAGCGCCGACGGCGCTGTCGAGGACGTAGTGGTTGCCGGTGGCCACGATCACGACGAAGACGAGCGCCGGGTAGGACAGGGTGGCCCAGGCAAGGGGGGAGCGGGGCCAGAGCCAGAGGGAGCTGGCAGCGATGAAGAGGGCAAAGCCGAAGTGCTGGCTGGCCGCGGCTGCGGTCGAGTTCTCAAGGAGCGCGCGCGCCGTCCCGGTCAGGTCGGTGTCGCCCGGGGGCGGGCCCAGGCCGAGCTGCGGGAGCCAGAGCGGAGGCGCGAGCGGGTAGGCCCCGATAACGGCTACCGCGGGGAGGAAGGAGAGGAGGAAGGTCGTGCGCAGGAAGGGGTAGCGGCCAGGAGCGAGGAGGCGGGCGGTGGCAAGGAAGGCAAACACCGCCGGCAGGTGGATGTTCCCGTAGGCCCACTCCAGAAGCTCGTTGAGGTAGGGGAGCCCGCCGAGGCTGATCAGCGCCTCCTCCACGTCGATCGCGAGCAGCCGCTCCACGTGCAGCCAGGAGGCGGCGTGCGCGAGCGAGCCGGCGACCGTGCCCTCCAGAGGGATACGAATCCCTTGCCAGGCGAGCAGGACGAGGCCCGCCACTGCCATCTCGATCTCCACCGCGTGGCGGGCGCCGAGGCAAGCGCGAACCCCGAGGAGCGCTCGCATCAACCGCGATTATGCTGACCCAAGGCTTGGCGCGCGATCGTGGCGAGCACCCGAAACCAGCCAGGCCCAGAAGAGCCGCTCGCAGGGACAGCCCCTGGCGTCGGGGCGGAAACGGCGAGGGGCGAGCGCCGCTACGATGGGCCCATGGCGGAGGAGATCTCGGTACAGGAGCGGCTCAAGGAGATCAGGGCCCGGCTCGACTGGGTCCGTGATTACCTTTGACCCGGACGCGATCAGACGCCGGCTCGCTGAGCTGGAGCAGGAGATGGGAGAGCCCGGCTTCTGGGACGACCAAAGGCGGGCGGCTGCCGTCTCCAGCGAGCACGCCCGCCTAGCCAAGCGCCTGGAGCGCTACGAGCGCCTGCGCCGCGAGTACGAGGACGCCCGCGAGCTCCTCGAGATGGACGGCGACCTCGGCGCCGAGATCGCCGCCTCGCTGGAGCCGCTCCAGGAGGAGCTCGACCGTCTCACCGAGGAGGCGCTCTTCACCGGGGAGTACGACGCCGGGGACGCGGTGGTGACCATCGTCGCCGGCACCGGCGGCACCGACGCCCAGGACTGGGCCGAGATGCTGCTGCGCATGTACTTGCGCTGGGCGGCCGCCCGCGGCTTCCAGGTGGAGCTGATCGAGGCCAGCCCAGGCGAGGAGGCAGGACTCAAGTCGGCCACCTTCACCGTCCGAGGCGAGAACGCCTACGGCATCCTCAAGGCCGAGCGCGGAGTTCACCGCCTGGTCCGCCTGTCGCCCTTCGACCAGGCCCACCGGCGCCACACTTCCTTCGCTCAGGTGATCGTGAGCCCTCTCGTCGACGAGGACGTGGAGGTGGAGCTCGACGAGGCCGACCTCCGCATCGACACCTACCGAGCCTCCGGAGCTGGCGGCCAGCACGTGAACAAGACCGACTCGGCCGTGCGCGTCACCCACCTTCCCACCGGCATCGTCGTGCAGTGCCAGAACGAGCGCTCTCAGATGTCCAACAAGCAGACGGCGCTGCGCATCCTCAAGTCTCGGCTGGCTGAGCTAGAGCAGGAGCGACGAGAAGAGGAGCTGGCCCGCGAGCGGGGTGCCGTGCAGGACACCGGCTTCGGGAGTCAAATCCGCAGCTATGTCCTCCACCCCTACCAGCTCGTCAAGGATCACCGCACCGGGGTCGAGATCGGCAACGCCCAGGCGGTGCTGGACGGGGAGCTGGACGAGCTCATCCGCTCGTACCTCCTCGCCCGAGCGGCCGATCGAGGCAAAGCCGATCGAGGCTAAGTGGCGTAGGCCCGCTGCCCCTTGGGGTACACTCAGGGCTCCGCATAGGCCGGTCCCCTGGAACCCGGCTCTCACGTCGTGCAGGAGTTGAATCTCCACACCGAACCCCGTCTGGCGGCCGTGGAGCGAGCGGCAGAGGAACCTCCCTCGCCTCCCGGTCCCCCCATGATCGTATTCGACGGCGTGACCAAGGTCTACGAGCCGGACGTCGTCGCCCTGGAGGACGTCTCCTTCGTCATCGAGAAGGGCGAGTTCGTGTTCATCGTCGGGGCCTCAGGGTCGGGGAAGTCGACCATCGTCCGCCTCCTCCTCAAGGAGATCGAGCCCACGCGGGGCCGCGTCCTCGTAGGGGGGCGCGACCTCGGCCGCCTCAAGCGCTCCAAGATCCCCATGCTGCGCCGCAACGTCGCCTGCGTCTTCCAGGACTTCAAGCTCCTCCCTAACCGCACGGCGTACGAGAACGTCGCCTACGCGCTCAAGGTGCAGGGAGAAAGCCGAGAGTCGATTCGCAAGAAGGTGCCGGAGGTCCTGTCGCTAGTTGGACTCGCTCACAAGGCAAGCTCGTACCCGGGGGAGCTCTCCGGCGGCGAGCAGCAGCGGGTGTCCATCGCCCGAGCGGTCGCGAACCACCCGCCCCTCCTCGTCTGCGACGAGCCTACCGGGAACCTCGACCCGGACACCTCGGTAGGCATCATGCAGCTCCTCTACCGCATCAACCTGGCGGGGACGACCGTGCTCATGGTCACGCACGACCGGGAGATGGTGAACAAGATGCGAAAGCGGGTCATCGCCCTGGAGGAAGGTCGGCTGGCCCGGGACGAGCGGCGGGGAGGGTACGAGTGAGGCTGCGCGCTATCGTGGGCGAGGCGGTGCGCTCGCTGGGCGCGAGCATGTCGACCACGGTGGCGGCGACCCTGACCGTGCTCATCGGCATGTTCGTGCTTGGCCTCGTCATCGGGCTTGGGACCTGGGTCCTCTCCTGGAGTGAGCACGCGAAGAGGCAGCTCCTCGTCAAGGTCTACTTCTGTAGCCCAGGCGCCCAAGGGTGCGCCCGCGAGGCGACAGCCAAGGACATCGAGGCTGTGCGCCTGTGGCTAGCCAAGGAGAAGGGAGAGCGGGTGAAGTCGTTCCGCTTCATCTCCCAGCAGGAGGCGCTGCGCATCATGCGCAAGAAGTTCCCCGAGCTGACCAAAGATCTCCCCTACAACCCGCTCCCGGCCTCCTACGAGGTCGTGCCCACCAAGGGCGAGTACACCGACGACATCAAGCGCGACCTCCTTCGCTCCGGGCCAGGAGGAACGAAGCCGCCGGGGGTGGAGACGGTCAAGGACGGGGGAGAGAAAGCGCGCCGGGTGGTCAAGGTAGGGAGCATCATCGAGGCCGTCTTCCTGGTTGGCCTGGTCGTGCTCCTGGGCGCCTCGACCCTCCTCATCGCCAACACCATCCGCCTGTCCATCTTCGCCCGGCGGCGGGAGATCGAGGTGATGAAGCTGGTGGGGGCGACCAACTGGTTCGTGCGGGGGCCGTTCATGATCGAGGGCCTGATCTGTGGCCTGGTGGGCTCGCTCGCGGCTGTCCTGCTCCTTTTTTTGGGCCGCGAGCTCGTCCTTCCTGCCCTGCCACACCTGGACTCGGGGACATCCGACGTCCGAGCCCTCTCCTTCGAGCTCACCGCCCTCGTCATCATCGGCGCTGGGCTTGTCCTAGGGGCGCTCGGCTCCGCCCTCACCGTGCACCGCTTCCTCAAGGTCTAGCCCGGACACGGGAAGATGGGGGAGCGCGTCGTCGTCGAGGTGGCGCGCCGCGGCCGGCTGGTCGTAGGCGAGCCCTTCTTCGCTCCTGGCGTCCCCATCGTCATCGACCGCAGGGGCCTCGGCTATGCGGGCGAGGGAGATCTCGCTGTCGTTCGCACCGGGCGGGGGCGGGCTCGGGTCGAGGAGGTGCTCGGTCCTGCCCGCCGCATCGAGACAGTGCTCGAGGGTCTTCTGGTGGAGCGAGGGGAGAGAAGGCCCTTTCCTCCCTACGCTCCCCCGGCCCCGACCATCGAGGGGCGGGCCGACCTTCGCCAGCTCGTGGCCGTCACCATCGATCCCGAGACGGCCAAGGACTTCGACGACGCGATCTCGGTCCAGCGAGACGGCCAGGGCCTCCGCGTATTCGTGCACATCGCCGACGTCTCCCACTTCGTCCCCGCCGGCTCCCCGTTGGACAGGGCTGCCCGCGAGCGGGGCTTCTCGGTGTACGTCCCCGGCCTGGTCGCGCCCATGCTCCCTCCTGCCCTCGCCGACGACCTCTGCAGCCTCCGCCCCCACCAGGACCGAGTGGCGGTGACCGTAGAGGTACCTTTCGACGCTGGCCTCGAGCCGGGCCAGCCCCTCTTCTACCGCTCGGTTATCCGCAGTCGGGCTCGGCTCACCTACCGCCAGGCGGAGGCGATCCTCACCGGCGCAACCTCGGGCCCGCCTGGGGTGGGGGAGACGCTGCGGCTGGCCGAGCAGGTGGCGCTCGAGCTCCGACGCCGCCGCTTCGCTCGAGGAGCGCTCCGGATCGAGACGGCGGAGATCGCCTTTGCGTTCGATGGGCAGGGCGGGGTGGAGCGGGCCTGGCTCGAGGCCGAGCCCCACGCCCACGTGCTGGTGGAGGAGCTGATGATCCTGGCCAACGAGGCCGTGGCTTCGCTCCTCGCCAGCCGACGCCGAGAGGCGCTGTACCGGGTGCACGAGCCGCCAGATCCCCAATCGATCGCCCGGCTCCTGGCCGTACTCGCCGAGCTGGAGGTGCCCACCCCGCCCGCTCCGCCGCAGGAGTACCTGTCGCCAACCGAGTCGGAGCGACTGGCGGCGGCGATCTCGGAGCGGGTGAGCGACTACGTCCGCCGCTCCCGGCGCGGCATCGAGGCTTTCCCCGCTCTCGTCCTCCGCTCCCTGAAGCAAGCCCGCTACGACCCGCGCAACCTGGGCCACTCCGGTCTGGCCAGCCCTGCCTACTGCCACTTCACGTCGCCCATTCGCCGCTATCCGGACCTGGTCTGCCACCGGGCTCTCCTGCGCGAGATCGGGGCCGACGACGAGCCGCTTCCTGAGGATCTTCCCGCGCTAGCCGAGCACGTGTCGACGAGGGAGCGGCAGGCAGCGGACATTGAGTACCAGGCAGACGCGATCTGCCTCGCCTGGCTGCTCGAGGCCACGCTGCTCGAGCAAGGGTGGGACGCGGCGTTCGAGGGCGAGATCATCGGTCTCATCTCCTCTGGCCTGTTCGCTCGCTTCGGAGCCGTGTTCGAGGGGTACCTGCCGGCTCGGGCGCTTCCCGGGGACCACTACGAGCTCACCCCTCTTGGCACTGCCCTCCGCGGTCGGCGCGGTGGACGGGCCTTCCGCCTGGGCGACACCATTGCGGTACGGGTGGAGAAGGTCGAGCGGGCGGAGGGGAAAGTCGAGCTTCGTCTGGCGGGCTAGCGATCCCTGCTCGAGAGCGCCCATCGCCTCTTGCTATGGAGGTCACATACAGGTACCCTGGACAATTTGGTCTCGAGGAGAGGAGACTCCCATGTCCTGGCGGCTTGCCGGCGAGTATTTCGAGAACTGCAACTGCGACGTCCTCTGTCCTTGCATCACCTCCTCCATGGCGGGGCCTGCCGATAACGAGCGCTGCCAGGTACCCCTCGTCATGCACATCGAGCGGGGGGAGAAGGATGGCGTCTCGCTCGACGGCCTCAACGCGATCCTGCTCATCGACTCGCCGGCAGTTATGGGCGAGGGCGGCTGGCGAGTAGCGGTGTACATCGACGAGACCGCGGACGAGAGCCAGCGCCAAGCTCTGGGCGACATCCTGTCCGGCGCCGCCGGCGGCCCGCCTGAGGCGCTCGCTCCCCTCATCGGCGAGGTGCTCGGGGTCAAGTACGTCCGCATCGAGTACCAGGTCGCCAACGGCAACCGCAGCGTGCGCGTGCCCGGGATCATGGATTTCGAGGTCGAGCCGGTGACCAACCCGGGCACCGGAGAGACGCTCGAGATCACGGGGACGATCCACCCCATGGGCTCGAGCCTTCCCATCGCCCGCGGGGTGAGAGGGATGTACAGCGATCCCGACTACGGCCTCTCCTTCGACAATACGGGCAAGAACGGGCACTTCCGCGCCTTCGCGTGGGCGGGCTGACGACTAGGTCGGTCGCGCCGGCTAGGCCCTGCCCGGCAGGGGAGGGCCGCTAGTTCCGATCCCGGTGGCTCGAGCGCCGCGCTCAGCACGGCCGTGGCTCTTCCTGGACGTGGACGGCGTCCTCGTCCCCTTCCCGGGTTGCCCTCAGGGCTTCCGCGAGCGTGCCCTCATCCCTGGAGGGCCGCCGGTGGCGCTCGCCGAGGCGCACCGCGGTTGGCTGCACGAGCTCTCCTCCGTCTTCGAGCTCGCCTGGGCCACCGGCTGGGGCCCGAGCGCCAACCGCTCCCTGAGCCCCTTCTTCGGTCTCCCCCAACTTCCCGCGGCCCAGCTTCCGCCTGGCCCGTTCCAGCCAGGCCTCAAGGTGCCCGGGGTGGACGCTCTCGCCCACGATCGCCCCGCCGCCTGGATCGACGACATCGTCACCGAGGAGGCCAAAGACTGGGCGGCAGAGCGGCCCGCTCCCACGCTTCTCGTCGAGACCGACCCCGCCCGCGGCCTCACCCGCGGTCTCGTCGAGCGACTTCTCGCCTGGGGCAAAGCTCTCTCCTAGAAGGCACCTACACTTGCTCCATGGCCAACGCCCAGGGAACGAGGCTCGTCGCCGAGAACCGCCGGGCGCGGCACGACTACGAGCTGCTCGATCGGGTCGAGGCCGGTCTTGTCCTCACCGGCACCGAGGTGAAATCCCTGCGCGAGGGCCGAGCCAGCCTGGCCCGAGCCTACGCCGAGATTCGGGACGGCGAGGCCTGGCTGGTGGGTGCCCATATCGCCTCCTACGCCAGCGCTGGATACGCGACGCACGACCCCGACCGCGACCGCAAGCTCCTCCTCCACCGGAGGGAGATCGATCGCCTGGCAGGCCGGGTGGCGGAGCGGGGTCTCACCCTCGTCCCCACCCGGCTCTACTTCAAGGACGGGCGGGCCAAGGTCGAGATCGCTCTCGCTCGGGGCAAGGAGAAGCGGGACAGGCGCCGCGACATCGCCAAGCGAGAAGCCGAGCGGGCGATCGAGCGCGCCCTCAAGAGCCGCCAGCGTCGCTAGCGTGACGCCTCCAGCCCTACGCCCGCGCTACACTGGGGAGGACATACGGGGGCGACCAGGTTTCGACGTGGTCGGTTCTCCGGCTGAGCTGCGAGCCGAGGTCCCCGGTCGGCCTCGTAAAACAACCGGGAAAACGAAAGTGCGGACTCTGATCTCGCACTCGCCGCCTAAAGCGATTTAGGCGACGCGTCGCTCCGAGCTCGCCCGCGGCCCGGAAGCGGCGTCAGAGAGCGGGCTGGCCCCGACGGAGAGCCAATCGCCGAAGGGGCGAGATCGCAGGATGGCTGGCTCGGCGGACGGCGGCTCGCGCGCCGGCCGTCGAGCGAGAGGAAAAGCGCGAGCTACGCTCGTAGACGCTCTGACCGGCGCGGCCGCGGACGGGGGTTCGATTCCCCCCGCCTCCACTTCTCCAGGTCGGCGTGCTCGGCCGCGTAGTGGCTTGCTGCTTCCCAAGATCGGGCAGCTGCGGCGACAGGCACGACCTATAGACGACGTGCCGGGTACTCGCCGCTGCGGCTGCCGTCGATTCCCGAGCGGTGCTGTGGCGGCGCCCTGCGCGAGCTCCCCGGAGGCGCCCGCGATGACCGCCGGTGCTCCGTTCATCGGCCTGACGGAGTGCGCCGTCAGGCCGCGCGATGGGGGAAACTGGCCCGGTGGCGGGCTCGAGATCGTCGCTCGCTTGGGGCTCAAGGCCCGGCCAGGGCTCGACTCGCCGAGCTCGACCCCAGGGGACCCGTCAAAATAGGGGGTGGTGCCAGAGGCAAGCGATCGCCGCCGCTTCTTCCTCGATGTCCTCCGGGAGGCTGCTGGGGTCGTCCGCGAGGTCAGCCAGGCGATCAGGGAGGAGCTCGAGCCCGAGCTCCTCCCCACCGGCGAGAAGGAGCAGTGGTACGCCCATCCGCCGGTCCCGGCCGGGCCGACGAGGCGCACCTTGACCCGGGAAGAGCTCGCCTCCCTTTGCGCCGAGGTGGGCCTCGGGGAGCGCGCCCAGGACGTGGCCAGGCTCGCTCGTCTGAGCATCCGGCTGACGAGGGCCGATCCCCAGAGCGCCGTGCTCCGGTCGCGCTTGGGCGGCGTCCCCGATCTCCCACCCGAGCTCGAGTGGCCAGCCTGGGGCGATAAGGAGCTTGCCTTCCTGGGACAGATCGACCTGGCCGAGGTGGCGACGCTGGCTCCCGACTCTCTGCTCCCTCCCCAGGGCCTTCTCCTCTTCTTCTACGAGGCTTCCAGTCAGCCCTCGGGGCTCGACCCCTCCCACCGAGGAAGCTGCCGCGTCGTCCACGTAGAGAGCGATGCCTCTCTCCTTCGTCCCGCCTCGCCCCATCGAGCGACGTTCGCCCCCTACCCCCTCGAGCTCTCCTGCGAGCTGATGATCCCTCCCTCCTGGTCGGCTGCTGTGGAGGCGCTCGACCTCGACCTCGACGAGCGGGCGTCCTGGGACGAGCTCCGGGAGAAGGTGGCGGCCGCGCAAGGGGTGGAGCTGGAGGACCTCGTGCCCCGCTGGCAGAGCCTCCACCGGCTGCTCGGCTACCCGGAGGAGCTGGGAAGCGGGGTCGAGCTCGACTGCCAGCTCGCCTCGTGTGGGATCTCTGTCGACGATCCCGAGACCTACCTCGATCCGCGCCGGGACGAGCTGGAGGCGGGAGCAGAAGCGTGGCGCCTACTCCTTCAGGTGAGCGACGACGAGGAGCTAGGGACCTCCTGGGGCCAGGGGTTCGGCCGGGTCTGGATCTTGATCCGAGAGGAGGACTTGCGAGAGCGGGCCTTCGAGCGGGCCTGGGCTATCCTCCGCTGATTCACCGCTCGACCTGAGCGGGCTTGCTCGGGTGGAGGGGCGAGCGCGCTCGGCGCGCGGCGCATCCGGAGAGGACGCCAGCGACGCATCCGCCCTGGCCGCTGGAAGGGGGTCAACTCCCGGCTCAGGGTCGTGGTCGCGCACCCTGACGCCGCTCTCCGCTGGGCCTACTCCACGCCCAGAGGGCCGGTGACCACGAGGACGGTGGCCCAGGTGCGGGCCTGCGGTCGATGCTAGGGCGCCGGAAGCACCACCCGAGGGCAGGGAGCGCCGCTCGCGTCTACGACCCTGCGGCCGTGCATGTCCTTCAGGGTGACGGTGAGTCGGGTCGGGGTGGCCTCGACCTCGGCGTAGCTGTACACGTCAGGCGCGACGCAGCGCATGCCGATGCCCCTCGGGGGAAGAGGCTTGAGGAAAAGGAGGCTGACGAGCCTGCCGGTCCCGGGAGCCCCCACTACAGCGTCGATCTCGCGGGCGAACGTGCTCGTGGCCACCGGGCCCGTGACGACCTCGGTCAGGCCGGTGTCGAGGGGCCCTTCTCGCTCCAGGGTGCGCAGCCGAACGTCGCCCACGAGGTTGGCGTGGGTGTCGGTGGTGAGCACGATCGTGCCGGGGACGCGGCGGAGCGCTTCCACGACTGTGCGCCGCTCGGCTGCGTAGCCCTCCCAGCGGTCGTAGGGGAGAGCGTAGAACTGCTGCAGCGGGACCTCGTTGAGGATGACCTTGAACGTGGCCGTGGAGCGGGCTACATCGGCCAGGAAGCGCCGGAGCTGCCTTTGTCCCAGCATCGTTCGAGCGGGATCCTCGATGCGGTCGATGCACCCCTTCGGCGCTGGACGAGCGAGTGGAGGAAGGAGGGAGGCAAAGGCCTGGCGTACGGAGGCGGGGGCGGTGGGGGCAACGTCAGGGAAGGAGCCAACGGTACAGGCACCTCCAGCCGAGGCCTTGGCCGAGCGGAAGGAGCGCTCGTCCAGGAAGAAGAGCTCGACTGTCTGCCCCCAGCGGAAGGTTCGGTACAGGCCGTCGGCGGTCGTGTACCTGACCGGCGCATAGTCGAGGAAGGCCTTGACTCCGGCCGAGTACAGCGCCTCTCCGTGCTCGGGTCGGGAGAAGTCGTTCACGAACTCGTGGTCGTCCCAGTGGCTGTAGAGGCTGGCCGTAGCCCGCAGCTTCCGGAGCGCGGGGAGGGCGAGCGCTTGGCGGTACTTGGCCCGCTTCTCGGCCACGGTGAGGGCTGGCCGGGCGCCGCCCACGCTGCTATCTGAGTAGATGGTGTCGCCGAGGTTGACGTTGAAGTCGTTCCCCTCCTCTGCCATCCGCGCGTAGATCTGGAACCGGTTGAAGGCAGGGGATCCGTTAGGCCGACGAGTGGCATCGGCGTCGCCGGACACGGCGAACCGTACCGAGGCGGCGTGGTCAGGAGGAGGGGCGGTGCGGAAGCGGCCCACCTCGCTCGTCGCCCCTCCCTGGCGGAAGCGGTAGAAGTAGCGCCTTCCTGGGCGAAGCCCGCGCGCCGCCAGGCGGACGGCGAGATCAGTGGCTAGCCTCGCCCGTCGGGAGGCGCGGAGGACGACCCGGAAGAAGCGCTCGTCGAGGGCCACCTCTACCTCGACCAAGCCAGGTCGGCTGGGGCGCGTCCAGAGAAGGGCCGAGGAAGCGGTGACCTCCCCGGCGGCCAGGCCGTACGGAAAGGCGACGGTGCCGGTCGCCTCCCCGCCCCCGGCGAGGAGGAGGACGGCTATCGCCGCGCCAAGAGCGCTGGCGCTGGCCCGGGCAGCCCGCACGGCTTCGAGCGTACACGAGCGCGGTGCGCTACGCTCACCCCGTGCCCGGCTTCGTCGGCCCCTGGGAGATCGCCATCGTGGCGGTGATCGCGCTCCTCCTCCTCGGAGGAAGACGCCTTCCCGAGGTCGGCCGCTCGCTCGGTCGCAGCCTGCGCGAGATCCGGGAAGCGACCGTGGTCAAAGACGCGCTGGATCTCCGCGAGGAGACGAGGAAGGCGGTGGCCGAGCTCAGGCCGGCCAAGCCCAGCCTGCTCCACGACGGGGAGAAAGACGAGTAGAAAGAGGCGCGCCCCGGCTGGAGCGCGCCTCTCTCACCGGTAGCGGAAGACGATGCGGCCTCGGGTCAGGTCGTAGGCCGATAGCTCGATCTTGATCCGGTCGCCCGGGAAGATCCTGATCCGGTAGCGCCGCATCTTGCCGGCGGTGTAGCCGAGCGTCTCGTGGCCGTTGTCGAGGGCGACGCGGAACATGCCGTTGCGCATCGCCTCCACGACCTCGCCCTCGAGCTCGAGCTTGTCCTCCTTGCCGGCGATGGGGCTCAGCCCTCGACCGCGACGACCTGCGTCGCCTCGGGGCCCTTGCTGCCCTCCCGGGGCTGGAACTGCACGCACTGGCCTTCGCTCAGGGACCGAAATCCCTCGCCCACGATCTGCGTGTGGTGGACGAAGAGATCCTTGGTACCGTCGTCGGCCACGATGAAGCCGTAGCCCTTCGCGTCGTTGAACCACTTTACGGTTCCGGTTGCCATTTGGTCGTAACACCTCCCAGGTGCTGTGAACGGGTACCGAGAGGTGCCAACCGGCGCCGCCAGTAACTCGCTCGGGTTGATGAACGAAATCCAGGGTAGCAGGTTCGTGATAGGTTGGCCGCGATGGCCTCGGCCCGCGTCCTCGTCCTCGGCGGCGGCTTCGGCGGTCTAGCCTGCGCCCACGAGCTTCGCCGGCTCGTCCCCGAGGTAGCGGTGGCCGTGGTCGACCGATCCCCGAGCTTCGTCGTGGGGGCGACGCAGACCTGGGTCATGCTCGGCCGGCGGCGGGAAGAGGAGGTCGCTCGCTCCCGAGAGCGTCTCCGTCGAGCGGGGATCGAGTACGTCCAGGCCGAGGTCACGGCCATCGATCCCTCACGGCGGACGGCGACCACGACTGGGGGTCAGCTGGAGGGCGACTTCTTGGTGGTCGCGCTGGGCACGGAGCTCGACCTCGACGTCGTGCCTGGCTTGGCCGAGGCTGCCGACACCTTCTACACCCTGGAGGGAGCAGCGCGCCTCCGAGAGAGGCTAGCTTCCCTCGTTAGCGGTCGTCTCGTTCTCCTCATCCCGTCCGTCCCCTTCAAGTGCCCGCCGGCGCCGTACGAGGCCGCCATCCTCCTCCACGACTTCTTCCAGCGCCGCGGCCTTCGGTCGGCGGTGGCGATCGAGGTCGATACCGTCGAGCCAGCTCCCATGCCGACCGCCGGCCCGACCATGGGCGCTCTCATCCGAGGCGAGCTGGAGAAGCGCGGCATCGCCTTCTTCCCTGGCCGCCAGCCCGAGCGGGTAGACGCGGCCAGCCAGACGATCCGCTTCGTCGACGGGAGCGAGACCTCGTACGACCTCCTCATATCGGTGCCCCGTCACCGAGCGCCGGCGGTGGCGCGCGAGGCGGGTCTGGCCGGGGAGGAGGGCTGGATCCCGGTCGACCCCAGGAGTTTGGAGACGGCCTACCAGGCGGTGTTCGCCGTGGGTGACGTGACTGTCGTTTCCCTGCCGGGGCGGTACGTTCCCGAGCGACCCCTGGTGCTCCCCAAGGCTGGCGTGTTCGCCGAGGCGGAAGGGAAAGTAGTGGCGGCCAGGATCGCCGCCCGGATTCGAGGCGAGGAGCCAAAGGCAGAGTTCGGGGGGGAAGGCTTCTGCTACCTCGAGCTGGGAGGCGAGGAGGCAGTGCGGGCCGACGGCTCGTTCTTCGCTCTGCCCCACCCGACCGTGGTCGTTCGGGAGCCGAGCCGCGAGCAGTACGAGGACAAGCTGCGCTGGGTGGAGGAGGTGCTGGAGGCGTACCTGGACGGCCGCGAGGGCTAGCTCGTCTCTAGCTCGCTTTTCCCGCCAGGGCGGCCAGAGCCTCGTCTACGTCTCCCACCTGCCACTGTTGGCGGCCCACGAAGGCGTAGCGGACGATCCCTGCGCGGTCTATCGCAAAGAGCGCCGGACGCTGGCCGAGCGAGGAAAGACGCGCCTCGACCCCGTAGGCAGCGTAGGCCTCGCGCCTGGGATCGGCGAGGCAGGGGAAGGGAAGGTGGCGGGTGGCGGCAAAGGCGGCCGTCTTCTCCTCGGCTCCCGGCGCCAGGGCTACGACCTCCACCCCGCGCCGTCGGATGTCCTCGTAGCGCCTGCGCAACTGCGCCAGGTGGCGGCGGCAGAACGGTCACCCGAAGGCGCGCATGAAGAGGAGTAGGACGGGTTGCCGGGCCCAGAGGTCGCTCAGCCGAGCTTCCCCCTCGGGCCCGCGCACGAGGACGTCGGGTGCCTTCGATCCAGGCTCTAGCGGCAGTGGCCAAGTGGGCATGAGAAGGCGAGGCCAGCGAGACCCTGCGCGTGGCAGCGTAGCCCAGGATGCCCTCGGCCCGCCCACGCCGCCCGCCGCTCCTCGATGAACGCGGCGGCCGCCGCCGGGTCGAAGAACCAGGGCTCGTACGTGCGCGGAGCGTCGAAGCCGTTCACGATCGCCTCCCCAGCGAGGAGGATCGCCTCGGCCGCCGCCAGTAGCTCGACGACCTGCCGGACGATGGCGCGAGCAGGGCGTTCATCTCGCGTACGACCGCGCCTAGTCCCAGGAGCGCTCGAAGGTCTTTCCCATCCACGCCTCGTCGAGCAGCTTCTTGCACCGCTTGGGAAGGCGCCTTGGAAAGGACAGCGGTGTACCCTTGGTACGGGCGCGGCGTGGCCTTGTCTGGAGGAGGTGGTTCCAGAGATGGCCCAAGACAACTCCGATATCGCTCGCAGCCTGTACGAGTGCTGGAACGCTCGCGAGCTCGAGCGGGCGGCAGAGGTCATGAAGGACGAGGGCGAAGTCGTCCTCGTGGGAGTGGACGTCCGCTTGCACGGGCCCGACGGCCTGCTCGAGCTCGAGCGCATGTGGGCGAGCGCTTTCCCCGACGGACGAATGGCCATCGACCGGGTAATCGCCTCGGGCGACTGCGTTTGCATGGAGGTCTGCCTCCGCGGCGCCCACACGGGGGAGCTGCGCTGGCCCGGCGTCGAGATCGCCCCGACGGGACGGTCGGTGACCTTGCACATGTGCGACGTCCTCGAGTTTCGCGACGGCAAGGTGCGCACGCTCCGTTCCTACTTCGACTCGGCCTCGCTCCTCCAGCAGCTCGGTGCGCTTTCCGAGCTGGCTCTGGAGGCGAGGGCCTAAGCAACGCCGCCGCGCCGCGCCCAGCGCGCAGCTCGATCTGCGTCAGCTTCACGCCAGAAGAGCTCCAGCGCCGAGCCGGCCTCCGGGGAACATCCGATCCCGGTCCCTACGATTCACCGCGTGGGCTCGACGGGTCACATCGTGGCCTTAGGAGACGCGCGCGATCTCTCCTGGATCGCCGACGAGAGCGTCCACCTGGTCGTGACCAGCCCCCCCTACGCGCTTCTCAAAAGCTACGAGGACGTGCCGGGGCAGCTCGGCAACGGCGACGACCGGGTGAGCGTGGAGGCCTACGAGGCCTTCCTCGACGAGCTCGATCGCTGCTGGCGCGAGTGCCGGCGCGTGCTCGTTCCGGGCGGCCGCATCTGCTGTGTGGTCGGAGACGTGTGCCTCTCCCGAAGAGCGGCCGGGCGCCACCACGTGCTGCCCCTATCTGCCGACATCCAGGTGCGCGCTCGCAAGAACGGCCTCGACAACCTCACCCCTATCCGCTGGCTCAAGGTGGCGAACATCACGCTGGAGGCGTCGAGCTCCTCCTGGTACCTCGGCAAGCCCAACCTCCCCGGCGGCATCGTCAAGAACGACATCGAGACCATCGTCATGCTGCGGAAGCCGGGCGGGTACCGCAAGCCGACGCAGGAGATGGAGCGGGCCAGCTTCATCGACACCGAGGAGTACCGGCGGCTCTTCCGGCCCGTGTGGGACGACGTCGGGGGCGAGTCGGGCCGCAAGTGGAGGCATCCGGCCCCGTTCCCCGAGGAGATCCCCGCGCGCCTGATTCGCATGTTCTCCTTCGTGGGCGACACGGTGCTCGATCCCTTCGTCGGCTCGGGCACGACGGCTGTGGCAGCGCTCAAGCTCGGCCGTAACAGCATCAGCGTCGACATCGTCGAGGACTACGTGGCGACGGCGCTGCGGCGCCTCTCGGCGTCGCTCGACTCGATGGCGGCGCGCATCGAGGAGGTGCGGGTCGTGCCCTCCCTGGCGCGGGCCGTGTAGCGAAGGAAAGCCGAAGCAGGGGCCGAACCGTGCGCTATGCCTCCGGCTACCGGCCTCCCTCTCGTCGACAGGCTGGGGGGTCTGACTGACCCTGAGCTCAAGGACTACCTGCAAGGCGTGAGCGAGTACGTGCGGGGCATGCTCAGCTTGGCCGCGGAGCGGCCAAGCGGCCCAGATCAGCCTGTCGGGGACGCTCGGGCGCGTGCTCGTCAAGGAGCTTCGCGCGCACCTTCCGACCCTTTCCGCCGCCGTAGGCGAGCGCGAGGTCGCAGGAGCGCTGCGGACGGTCAAGGCTGACGTCTCGGAGAGCAACCCGCTGGACGGCCTGCGCCTGGCGGTCGAGATCAAGCCTGTCAACGTGGCCGTCGGGTGGGCGATCTGGAATCGATCCGGAGACATCCGCACCGTCGCCGTCAACCTCCACCTCAAGTTCCCGTTCGCCGTGGTCGGGGGCGTGCTCGTCATCCCAACCTACGAGGAAGAGGTCAACCGAAAGGGCGAGATCACGCGACGCTCCACCGAGCACCTCATCTCTCGAGCTGTGGAGCGCCTCACCCGCGCGGGCGGCCGTCGGTCAGAGGGAGACGCGCCTCACCTGAGGGGCGTGTGCGTTCTCGTCTACGACCCTGACACGGCGCGACTCGGAGAGCATCTCCCGCCCCAGGGAAGCGGGCTCCGTCTCGACGAGTTCGTCCCTCACCTCGCCTCGGCCTACGAGGCCCGCTTCGACTGATGGCCTCAGCGGAGGGCGGCGAGTCGGACGGGGAGCCGGCGGGGGCCCCAGGCTCCCGGCGGGCCGGCGAAGACGCCAGGGATGCGGGTGCCGCACCCAAGACAGAGCCCCTCGTCGCTGAGCCGCCACTCGCCCAACCGGTACCAGTCGCGCTCGATCACCCGCTGGCCGCAGCCGTGACAGTAGGTGCTTTGGCCTTCTACGTCGTCGACGTTGCCTGTGTAGCAGTAGCGGACGCCGTTTCCCAGCGCGATCTGGCGGGCGCGGGAGAGCGTCTCGGGCGGGGTGGGCGGCCGGTTGAGCATCCGGTAGTCAGGGTGGAAGGCAGTGAAGTGGAGCGGCACGTCAGGCCCCAGGCGCTCGACCACCCACCGCGTCAGGGCGTCGATCTCTCCGTCCGAGTCGTTGAGGCCCGGGATGAGCAAGGTGGTGATCTCCAGCCACGTCTCCGTCTCGTGGCGGACGTACTCCAGGGTGTCCAGGACCGGGCGCAGGTGGCCGGCGCAGGTCTCGGCGTAGAAGCGCTCCGTGAACGCCTTCAGGTCGACGTTGGCAGCGTCGATGTGAGCGTAGAAGTCCCGGCGAGGCTCCTGGCACATGTAGCCGGCAGTGACCGCCACCGCCTTGAGCCCGCGCTCCCGGCAGGCATCGGCGACGTCGATCGCGTACTCGAGAAAGACGACCGGGTCGTTGTACGTGAAGGCGACGCTGGCGCAGCCCAGGCGCACGGCCGCCTCGGCGATCTCGTCCGGCGAGGCCGTGTCGGCCAAGGTGTCGATCTCCCGAGCCTTGGAGATGTCCCAGTTCTGGCAGAAGCGGCAGGCGAGGTTGCAGCCAGCGGTACCGAAGGAGAGGACGGCGGTTCCCGGCAGGAAGTGGTTGAGCGGCTTCTTCTCGATCGGGTCGACGCAGAAGCCGCTGGAGCGACCGTAGGTAACGAGGACGATCTGGTCGCCCTCGCGCATGCGCACGAAGCAGAGCCCCCGTTGGCCCTGGCGCAGCTTGCAGAAGCGGGGGCAGACGTCGCACTGGACGCGCCCGTCCTCGAGGCGGTGCCAGTAGGTGGTGGGGACGACGGCCATGCTGCCTTCCGACCACAGTGAAGCACGTGCCGAGAGCCACGACGAGGAGCCTCGCGGACTCCTCGTCGCGCTGGTCAGGAGGGCGGTCAGGGAGAGCGATCCAGGCTCAGAACCGAAGCCCGAAGTGGGGGGCCGCGGTGGCCGGCGGACGTCGCGGTGGCTGGGTCAAGCGAGAGGTCGGCGAAACGGGGGATGCCGAGGGCGACGGCAGGGTCGGCGCGACGGAGGAGCGATCTCACGCGAGCGGGAAGCTCCCCCAGGGCGAACGGCTTGACCAGGTAGTCGTCGGCGCCGGCGTCGAGGCCGGCCACGCGATCTCCCACCGCGTCCCGAGCGGTAAGCAAGAGCGCCGGCACGCTCCTGGAGCAGGCGGCACACCGCGAGGCCGTCCACCTCGGGCATGAAGTAGATGATGTCGAGGACGATGGCGTCGGGGGCACCGGAGCCGGCCTTAACCAGGGCCTCCAGCTCGACGACGGCCAGCTCGACCTCGTACCCTTCCAGGGCGAGCGCCCGGCGCAGCGACTCCGGAACTGCCTGATCGTCATCGACGACGAGAACGCGTTGTGCCATCTGCAAAAACGGATAGCAGGCGCGCATGGGAGAACCCGAAGAAACTCTGGTGCCTTTTCAAGAAGGGAGAAAGGGGCTAGACTCGCCCGCGTGGCGACGAGGACCGACCTCCTCTCCTGGCTTCGCGTCCCCTCGGACGAGGAGGTTCCGGAGGAGATCAAAGAGCGCTGGCAGATGCCGTTGGAGAAGCTCGGCTTCGTGCCCAACGTGCTCCGCCTCTTCGCCCTCCGACCTCGCCACCTCCTCCTCTGGCAGGACTACTACGACGAGGTCCTGCGGGGCGACTCGGGGCTGACCAAAGTCCAGCGGGAGATGATCGCCGTGGTCGTCTCCGCCCACAACCGCTGCCACTACTGCGTGGTCTCCCACTCGGCAGCGCTGCGCAAGCTCACCGGCGATCCCGTCCTCGCCGACCAGCTGGCCACGAGCTACCGATACGCCCCCCTGGAGGAGAAGGAGCGGGCCATGCTCGACTTCGCGGTCAAGCTGACCGAGGAGTCCCACCGCTGCAGCGTCGAGGACATCGAGGCGCTACGGGCCGTGGGCTGGCGCGACGAGGATATCTTCGACATCGCCGAGACGACAGGCATGTTCAACCTCACCAACCGCCTCGCCAGCGGGCTCGGCTGGGTTCCCAACCGCGAGTACTTCTCCTTGGGCCGGTAGGAGACGGCGCTGGGCGGCGCTGCAGGCGCCGCCCCCGGCAGGGCGAATCTCGAGGGCGTGCAGGCTACGCTCGCCCTGCTCTTCGCGCTTGCTGCCTTCCTCCCGCTTGTGGGGGCGGCAGCCATGCCCTCGCAGGCGAGGACGAGCTCGCCGAGCCGGCCGGACATCATCGTTATCCAGACCGACGACCAAGGCGCGGCATCGGTGCGGGTGATGCCCAACGTTAGGCGCCTCCTGGGGGAGGAGGGGGCTACCTTCGAGCAGGCCCTCGCCGCCATCCCGCTCGAGTCGCCAGCTTTGGCCACGCTCCTCAGCGGGCGGTACGCCCATGGGCACGGGCCGCTCGATGAGCGATCTTCTCCCCGAGACCTCGGGAGCGCCGGCGGCTTCGATCTTCTCCCCAGCTGGCTTGGGCAGGCGGGGTACTACACCGCGTACGTGGGTCGCTATCTCGCCGGGTACGGAGCCCGCGAGCCACGCGCCATCCCTGCCGGCTGGGACGAGTGGTACGTCCCCGTAGGCGGCTCTATCCACCGCTACCTCGGCTACACCCTGAACGAGAACGGCGCCCTCGTCCGGTACGGGACCGGGGATGACGCCTACCTGACCGACGTCCTCGCGGCCAAGGCTGCCGCCGTCGTCGCCCGGCGCGCTGCCTTTCCCCAGCCCCTCTTTCTGTGGGTCTCCTTCCTCGCTCCTCGGGCTGGGCTTCCCAGCGCGGGCCGGCTCCCGGAGACGCCTCTGCCAGCGACCCGACACCAAGGTAGGTTTGCCTCCGAGGCCCTGCCCCTGCCTCCGTCCTTCAACGAGCACGACGTGTCCGACAAGCCCGCCTGGGTACAGAGGCGACCGCTCCTCGGTCCCGGGGAGATCGCTAGGGTCACTCAGACCTACCGCCTGCGGCTGGAGTCCCTTCTGGCCGTGGACGAGGGCGTGGCCAGCATCCTCTCCGCGCTGGCTTCCGCCGGCCGGCTCGACCGAGCCTGGATCGTCTTTACGTCGCTGACTGGCTTTCTGAGCGGAGAGCATCGAATTCCCCGAGGGAAGGGCGTCCCCTACGAGGAGGCAACCCGGGTTCCTCTGCTCGTTCGGGGACCAGGAGTCGTGGGCGGCCTGCGTCTCTCGCAGCCTGTCTCCGCCGTCGATCTCGCCCCCTCCCTCCTGGACATGGCGGGGCTTCCGCCCAGGAAGGGGCTCGACGGGCGCTCCCTCCTCCCCCTCCTTGCCGACCCCGGCCTCCGCTACGGGCGCGACCTCTTGGTCGAGGGACCGGTCAGGGACGGCCCCGCCCCAGCCTTCGCCGCCCTCCGCACCCCCCGACTCGCGTACGTCGAGTACGCGACCGGGGAGCGGGAGCTGTACGACCTAGCCCGCGATCCGAGCGAGCTTCGCTCCCTCCACGCTGACCCCGCTCGGGCACCGCTCGTCGAGGCTTTCTCGAGGCGGCTTGAGCGACTGCGCCGTTGCTCGGGCAGCGCGTGCCTTGTCGGCCCAGCCCTCTCCCTCTTCGCTCGGGCGGTGGGACCGTGCTCGTCGCTCCTTGCCCGAGCGACGCTGGGGGGCCCTGACGCACGCTGGCTGCGGCGGGTCGCGTTCTTTCTCTCCGGGCGCCGGGTGGCGGTGGATTCCCAGCCCCCCTTCCAAGTCGTGACTCGCCTTCCCGCGCAGGGCGGCAGGGTGCGCGCCCTGGCCCTCCTCCTCGACGGACGCGAGGTAACCCGCGACCGCGAGCTTCCTCCCTGCCTGGGGAGGCGCTAGCCGACTCGGAGCTCGGGCCGAGCGCCCCACTCAGGCGGGGTCAGGTCTTGCATTAGCGCATACGGAGTCGCGCTCGGCTCCGCACGTGGGCGCTCCTGCCCCAGGACGCTACCGAGATCGTGACGCTAGGCGTTGCCTGACGAGTCCCCCGGGGGCTATGAGAAGACCACTATTTCCAGGGATTTTTACGATAAAAAGCGCGTGAAGGACAACGATCATGTACGCTTGCCGCCCGATATGTGACAAGTAGCGGCGATCGTGCGCGTCCAGGTAGGCCGCGCCCTCGGTCTCCGCGCTCCCCTCCCAAGGAGGTACGTCCACGGTGAGGCGATGGCGACTGCTCTTCGGTGTGCTCGTGCTGGGCTCGGCGACAGGCTTGGCCACCGGCGCGACCTGGATGGCGCCCGCCGCCTCGGCGGTGCAGGCGCGCAAGGCAGCGCGAGCGGCACAGGCGTCGCAGGCAAGACTGGCCAGGGTCGTGCTTCGGCGCATCGTCGAGCACCGCGAGGATGCCTGGCGCTGGCAGCGACTCATGGCCGTGCCCCGCCACCCCTACGGCGGCTCTGCCGAGCGGTCGCAAAGCCTCCGCTATCGACAGTGGGTCCTCCGTCTCTGGGCCAAGAGAGCCGAGCGGGCTCGGCGGCGAGCCCAGCGCCCGCCGCACGCTCGGGCTTGGCTCTGCATCCACCGCTACGAGGGAGCCTGGAACGATCCCGATCCCCCCTACTACGGGGGCCTCCAGATGGACCGTGCCTTCCAGCGCGCCTACGGGCCGGAGCTTCTCCGTCGCAAGGGCACCGCCGACCGTTGGACGCCGCTCGAGCAGATGTGGGTGGCGGAGCGGGCGCTCAGACGGCGGGGATTTGGCCCTTGGCCGCGGACAGCCCGCCTGTGCGGCCTCCTCTAGGAAAGACGCGCCAGGGGCCTGTCAACGTCCCACAACCTGCACGATCCAGCGACGGTCGCGCTCCCGATCGAGCTCCAGGAAGAGGACTCGCTGACGAGGTCCGAGCTGGAGCTCTCCGTCTCGCACCGGGATCGACTCCCCGGCCGTCCCCAGCAGCATGGCCATGCAGTGGGAGTGACCGTTCCCGACCTCCATGTCCTCAGGACAGATGTTCTCGGTGCGGCGGTCCCAGTCATCGTGCGCGTAGTAGCTCTCGAGAGGAACCAGCTTCCGCAAGAGCTCCAAGAACTCCTCCACGAAGCCGTTCTCGAGCTCGTTCACCCGGATGCAGCAGGTCGTGTGGGGTGAGTAGACGCAGGCGATGCCGTCGCTGATCCCGCTCTCCTGCACCGCCTCTACCACATCCTCGGTTATGTCTCGGACAGAAAGCCCGCCTGCCGTTCGAACGTGCGTCTCGCGTTGAAAGACCTTCACGGCTCCCTCCACCGTCGCTTCCTCGCCTATTGTGACGCTTGAAGTTGAGCAGCGGATCCGCAGGATCTGCTAGCGGGAGCCTAGCGCGCGCTCGGCTACAGTGCAGGGACGCGGGCCCGTAGCTCAGTTGGTGAGAGCAGCGGACTCATAATCCGCCGGTCGGTGGTTCGAGTCCACCCGGGCCCACTCCGCCCCCCTGAAGCCCAAGCGTAGCTCTCGCCTTCTCGCCGGCGACCCGCTTCTTCGCCCCACGCTGCTTGCCGCAGCTTTACGCGCGGCTGACACCGCCTTCATGAGCGACCTGTACCGTTCCTCCCTCTTCGGACGAAAGGGGGTTGATCCATGCGCGCGATCCTGCGGCAAAAGCCGTCGCCAGCCATGGCGGTGGCCTGTCTTGCTCTCTTCCTGTCTTTGGCCGGCACCAGCATCGCCACCGTGGCGGCGCTACCCCGCGGAAGCGTGGGAACGCCTCAGCTCAAGAACAGGGCAGTAACCCGAGCCAAGCTGGCTCGGAACGCGGTCAGCACCGAGAACGTCATCGACTTCTCGCTCCTCCGCCGCGACTTCGCTCCTGGCCAGCTTCCCGCTGGCCCGCCCGGCCCGCAGGGACCGCCCGGCCTCCAGGGCCCGCCAGGCCCCACTGGGCCTCAGGGCCCGGCAGGGGTGATCGGCTCGCTCACCCTGCGCACGGCGTCGGTCACGATCGACGGCGGCACCAAGGAGAACGGTGCCTACATCACCAAGGATGTCCAACAGGTGTGCGCCCAGGGAGAGCGGGCGATCTCGGCCGGCACGAGCTGGAGCGACAACGACCCCGATCTCGAGCTTTTCACCTCCGAGATCAGGCCGCTCCAGGACCCGTCCGGGAACGTGATCGGCTACTCGGCTCGGGGCGGAAACGACAGCGGCCAGTCGAGCACCTTTAGAGTGCACGTCCTCTGCTACAAGGTCTCGTAGAGGCGCGCCGAGCGGGGACGCCCGCCGTCCCCGCTCGGCGACTACAATGGCCTCGTGGCCGAGACTGGGACGCTACGAGTGAAGACGGGCCTGGCCGAGATGCTCAAGGGCGGGGTGATCATGGACGTCACCACGGCCGAGCAGGCCAAGATCGCCGAGGAGGCAGGCGCAGTGGCGGTGATGGCGTTGGAGCGCGTGCCCGCGGACATTCGAGCCCAGGGGGGCGTGGCCCGCATGGCCGACCCGGAGAAGATCAGGGAGATCCAGGAGGCTGTGACCATCCCGGTCATGGCCAAGTGCCGTATCGGCCACTTCGTGGAGGCCCAGATCCTGGAGGCGCTCGAGGTCGACTACATCGACGAGTCGGAGGTGCTCACCCCCGCCGACGAGCAGCACCACATCGACAAGTGGAAGTTCACCGTCCCCTTCGTGTGCGGGGCGACGAACCTGGGCGAGGCGCTCCGTCGCATCGCCGAGGGAGCGGCCATGATTCGCACGAAGGGAGAGGCCGGAACCGGCGACGTGGTCAACGCCGTTCGCCACATGCGGGCCGTCTTCGGCGCCATCCGCAAGCTCCAGTCGCTCGACCCCGACGAGCTGTATCACGAGGCGAAGGAGCTGCAGGCGCCCCTCGATCTCGTGCGTTGGGTGGCCGAGCATGGGCGCCTTCCGGTCGTCACCTTCACCGCCGGCGGCATCGCCACCCCCGCCGACGCGGCCCTATGCATGCAGCTGGGAGCGGACGGGGTGTTCGTGGGCTCTGGCATCTTCAAGTCGGGCGACCCCGAGCGGCGAGCGAAGGCGATCGTGGAGGCGACTACCCATTTCCGCGATCCCCAGGTTCTCGCTCGGGTGTCGGCGGGGCTGGGCGAGCCCATGGTCGGAATCGCCAACCTGTCCTTGCAGCCGAGCGAGCTTCTCCAGACGAGAGGCTGGTAGAACTCCGTAACCAAGTTACGTATACTTCTCGCACCCCGTAGTTCGTCGACCAAGGAGGTGCGACAGTGGCTACCGTGACCCAGAGCCCAGTCACGCCGGAGGATCTGGAGCAGATCAAGAAGGTGCTCCTCTTCACCGACGACGACGTCCTGGCCCTGCGCAAGGCCCACGACATCCTCGTCCCCCGGGTGGAGAGGCTGCTCGACGTGTGGTACGGCTTCGTGGGCTCGCACGACTTCCTCCTCCGCTACTTCTCCACCGACGAAGGCCCGGTGGAGCGCTACTTAGCTGCCGTGCGCGTCCGCTTTGGCCAATGGGTGGCCGACACCTGCCGGGCGCAGTACGACGAGGCCTGGCTGGCCAAGCAGGAGGAGATCGGCCGCCGGCACTACACGGAGAAGGGCAAGACGGACGGCGTGGTAGGGACGCCCCCTATCGTCCACTTCCGGTACCTGGTCCCGCTCGTCTACCCCATCTACGCTACCGTGCGACCCTTCCTCGAGGAAGGGTGCGACGATCCGGCCGAAGTGGAGCGGATGCACCAGGCGTGGCTCAAGTCGGTCCTGCTTCAAGTGACGCTGTGGAGCAGGCCCTACGTCAGCGAGGGCGCCTTCTGAGCCTTCTCGCTCCCCTTCTCCGCCTCTCGGAGGCGGTAGGAGCCTTGGCGCGGGAGGCGGCCGACGCCGAAGGCCTGACCCCGGCTCAGGCTCAGGTACTCCGCTTCGCCTCCCGCACCAAGACTTTCGCCACCTCCATCGGGAACGTTGCCCAGGCGCTGGGCACGAGCCACGTGAACGCCGTCAAGGTCGTGACCGGCCTGGAGCGACGCGGGCTCGTGCGCCGAGAAGCGAGTCCCTGGGACAAGCGGGTGACGCTCGTCCGCCTGACGCCGGCGGGCCAGGAAGTGGCGGAGCGCCTGCGACAACTCGAGCGTTCGCTTGAGCAGGCAGCAGCCGAGCTGACCCCGGCCCAGAGGGCGGCTTTGGAGCCCGCTCTGGGGGCGATCGTGCTGGCCCTAGCGCGGGCTGGCCTCGTCACCGTGGCTCTTCCCTGTCGGGGCTGCATCCACTTCCAGGAGAACGTCGCCCCGGGGTCGCCCGAGCCTCACCGCTGCCGCCTGATCGACCGTTTCCTCTCCGAGCGGGAGGCGCGGCTCGACTGCCCCGACCATATTCCTATCGCCGCCTAAGATTGGCGGCGTGAGGATTGGCGTCCTAGCCCTGCAGGGCGACTTCCGCGAGCACGCGGCCATGCTGCGCCGCCTCGGCGCCGACGTGCGGGAAGTACGCACGCCGGGCGAGCTGGAGGGACTCGATGGTCTCGTCATCCCCGGAGGCGAGTCGACTGCCATCATGCGCCTGGCCCGACTCTCTGGCCTGGACGAGGCGATCCGGCAGTTCCCGGGGGCCGTCTTTGGGACCTGCGCGGGCATGATCGTGCTCGCCCGCCACTGCCTCGGCTTGGTGGACGTGGCGGTCGATCGTAACGCCTACGGCCGGCAAGTGGCGAGCTTCGAGGCCGACCTCGTCCTGGCCGAGAACGGCGGCCCTCCGCTTCGAGGGGTGTTCATCCGCGCGCCCCGGGTACGGGAGGTGGGGCCTGGCGTCGAGGTGCTTGCCCGCCTGGAGGGAGAGCCTGTGCTCTTGCGCCAGGGCCGCTACCTCCTAGCCTCGTTCCACCCCGAGCTCACCGACGACACCCGCGTTCACCAGCGGTTCCTCGAGCTGGCGGCGGAGGCCCGCTCGCAGGAGGCCAAAGGAGCGCCCGCGGAGGAGGCTGTCCGTGGCCGGGCATAGCAAGTGGGCCCAGATCAAGCACAAGAAGAAGGTCACCGACGCCAAGCGTGGTCAGCTCTTCTCCAAGTTGGCTCGGGCCATCATCGTCGCCGCCCGCGAGGGGGGCCCTGATCCCGCTGCCAACCTCGCTCTCCAGAACGCGATCGAGAAGGCTCGCGAGGCCTCCATGCCCAAGGAGAACATCGAGCGGGCCATCGCCCGGGGCGCCGGCGCCTCCCAGGATGGGGCAGCCTACGAGCACGTGGTCTACGAGGGCTACGGGCCGGGAGGGGTGGCCGTATACGTGGAGGCGCTTACCGACAACCGCAACCGAACCGCTTCCGAGGTTCGCCACCTCTTCTCCAAGCACGGAGGTTCGCTTGGCGAGTCGGGCTCGGTGGCTTGGCTATTCGAGCGTAAGGGAGTAGTGCTCGTCCCCGCTGAGGGGGTGGACGAGGACGAGCTGACGCTGGTCGCCGCCGAGGGAGGGGCCGAGGATGTCTCCCGCGACGGCACGATCTACCAGGTCACCTGCGCCCCCGACGATCTGGCGGCGGTCCGGCAGGCGGTGGAGGAGGCGGGGTTTCCGGTGGAGTCAGCCTCGCTGGCCATGGTGCCCAAGACGACGGTGACGGTGGACGACGAGGCGGACGCCCGCAAGGTCCTGCGCCTCATCGAGGCGCTCGAGGAGAACGAGGACGTGCAGGAGGTGTACGCCAACTTCGACATCCCCGAGCTCGTCCTCGAGGCGGCAGCGGCCTCGTAGTCGCGCACCCGGGCGAGGCCAGCGGCAGGAACATCCGGCCCGGCCCCTAACCTCAAGCTGTGAAGGTTCTCGGCATCGATCCAGGGACGGCTGGGTGCGGCTACGGCATCGTGAACCACCGCGACGGGCGGCTCCGGGCCGTCGCCTTCGGCTCCTGGTCGACTCCCGCCTCCCAGCGCCCCGAGCTCAGGCTGAAGACGATCTACGAGCGCGTAGAGGAGCTCGTAGCCCTGCACGCTCCCGACGCCGTGGCCCTGGAGGAGTCGTTCGTAGGCGCCGACGCTCGCACCGCTCTCTCCGTCGGCCAGGCCCGAGGGGCGGTCCTCGTCGCCTGCGCCCGCGCCGGCGTCGAGTGCGCCGAGTATCCGCCCAGCGCGGTCAAGCAGGCGGTGTGCGGCTACGGCCGCGCGGAGAAGGCCCAGGTGCAGCGGATGGTCAAGGCGATCCTGGGGCTGCCTGAGCCTCCCGCGCCCTTCCATGCAGCCGACGCCCTGGCGGTAGCAATCTGCCACGCTCTCTGCCCTCCTTTGGCTCGGGTCGTGGGAGGGTCGGCGTGATCGCGCAGCTGCGGGGACGGCCCCTCGCTCGCCGCCGGGAGGGGATCGTGCTCGACGTGGCAGGGGTGGGCTACCTGGTGCAGGCCACCCCCCGGGCGCTGGCACGGGCAGAGGGGGCGAGCGAGGTGACGCTCCACACCTACCTCCACGTGCGCGAGGACGCGCTCCAGCTCTTCGGCTTCGCCGACGCGGACGAGCGCCAGCTGTTCGAGCAGCTGCTTACGGTCTCGGGGGTCGGGCCCAAGGTGGCGCTCGCGATCGTCTCCGCCTCGACTCCGGCCGAGCTGCGTCGGGCCATCGCCCGCGGGGACACCGCTCGCTTCGAGGCCATCCCCGGCGTGGGGCGCAAGACCGCCCAGCGGGTGGTGCTGGAGCTCAAGGGGTCGATCGAGACGGCGGAGCCAAGCCCGGCTGGCGAGGCTGACCCACACCTGGTCGCCCGCGACGCTCTGGTCGAGCTTGGCTTCTCGGTGGTCGAGGCGGAGAGGGCTTTGGCGGAGGTCGACGCTGACCTTCCGCCTGAGGAGCGCGTCCGCTTGGCCTTGCGGAGGGCAGCGTGAGCGCCCGGCTCGTCGCCCCCTCCCTCGCCGACGGGCAGGAGGAGGAGCTCGACCGCTCGCTCCGGCCTCGTCGCCTGGACGAGTTCGTCGGCCAGGAGAGGGTCAAGGAGCAGCTCGAGGTTGCCCTGGTGGCGGCTCGCTCCCGGGGCGAGGCCCTCGACCACGTCCTCTTGGCGGGGCCGCCCGGGCTGGGCAAGACCAGTCTCGCCCACATCGTGCGCGAGGAGCTCGGGGTCGGCATCCGCATGGTGGCGGGGCCGGCCCTGGAGCGCAAGGGCGACCTGGCTGCCATCCTCACCGCCCTGGAGGCCCGCGACGTTCTCTTCGTGGACGAGATCCACCGCCTGAGCGCCGCCGTGGAGGAGATGCTCTACCCCGCCCTGGAGGACTTCCGCCTCGACATCGTGGTCGGGCAGGGTCCGGCGGCCCGCACGCTCACTCTCGATCTTCCCCCCTTCACCTTGATCGGGGCGACTACCCGCACCGGCCTTCTCACCACCCCCCTGCGCGACCGCTTCGGCATGACCTTCCGCCTGGGCTACTACGAGACCGGGGAGCTGACCCGGATCGTGCGTCGCTCGGCCTCGATCCTGGGCGTAGACATCACCGAGGAGGCAGCCGAGGAGATCGCCCGCCGCTCCCGAGGCACCCCCCGCGTGGCCAACCGCATCCTTCGCCGGGTACGGGACGTGGCCGAGGTTCGCCACGACGGGGTGATCACCGCCCAGGTGGCCGACGAGGCGCTCGCCCTTCTGGAGGTGGACGAGGAAGGCCTGGAGCGAATCGACCGGGAGCTCCTCTCCGCCATCGTCCACAAGTTCGGAGGCGGGCCGGTGGGCTTGTCGACCCTGGCCGTCACCCTCGGCGAGGAGCCGGATACGATCGAGGACGTGTACGAGCCCTACCTCCTCCAGCTCGGCTTCATCCAGCGGACGCCGCGAGGGAGGGTCGTGACCGAGCTGGGGCGAACCCACCTGGGCGAGTCGGCGGACGAGGCGAGGCTCTTCTGAGCCTCAGCGCTTGAACTGGAGCTGGTGCCAAGAGGGGACGGGGGCGAGCTCGAGCAGGGCTCGCCCGCCGCGGGGGTCGCGGTAGGCGAACTCGGAGGTGGCCTCGTCCCAGGCCACCTCTAACAGCCCCTCCTTGACCCGGTGGTCGAGCCAGGCGCTCCGGAAGACGAGCTTGCGCAGCCAGTACACGAGCGACTCTCCCTCGACCAGGGAAATCCGCTCCCAGTGTCGAACGAGGTAGCGGCCGAGTTGGCTCCGAGGCTCGACGATGCGGCCGTCGGCCGCCAGCTCGACCAAGTCGGCCGTCTCGTCGTCGTCGAGCTCGTTCCCTTCCACGAGGCCGAGCTTGACGGCGGCTGCCACCACCCGCTCCTCGAAGTCCCGTCGATTGAACCGGAAGCGGTAGGTGAGGAACTCGACCTCGAAATCGTCCCCCGACACGTAGTCGATGCCCACGGGGGCAGGATAGCCCCCCGAGCGGCTCCGTCCGATCGGCCGCGTAGCGTGGGTAGCGATGGAGTGGTCGATCCCCCCCTGCTCGTCGGCCCAGGCGCGCGAGCTCGCGGCGGCCCTAGCGGTTAGCGAGACGACCGCCTCCGTTCTCGCTCGCCGGGGGTACGGGGATCCCGAGCGGGCCCGCGCCTTCCTGGAGGCGCGGTTGCCCGGCCACGACCCCACGCTCCTCGGCGATGTTGCCGAGGCTTGCCGCTGCCTCCGCCAAGCGATCGCGGCTGGCACCAGGATCTGCGTCCACGGCGACTACGACGTGGACGGGATCTGCGCCACGGCTCTGGCCGTGCTCTGCCTCCGCGAGCTGGGGGCGGACGTCGGCTGGCACTTGCCGAGCAGGTTCGAGGAGGGGTACGGGGTCACCAGCCAGACCCTAGCCCGCCTAGCCGAGGAGAGAGTCGGGCTGGTGCTCACCGTCGACTGCGGCATCACCGCCGTCGAGGAGGTGGCCGAGGCGCGGACGCTGGGGATGGAGGTGATCGTGACCGACCACCACCGGCCTGGAGCCAGGCTCCCCGACTGCCCCATCGTGGCCACCAGGCCCTCACCCTACCCCTTTCCCGATCTGTGCGGGACGGGGGTGGTCTACAAGCTCATGACGGCTCTCCTCGAGGAGCAGGAGCGACTGGAGCCGTACCTCGATCTCGTCGCTCTTGCCACCATCGCCGATGTCGTCCCCTTAGTCGACGAGAACCGGGCCCTCGCTGCCCGCGGCCTCAGGGCTCTGGCTCGTACCCGCCGTCCTGGGCTACGGGCTCTCATGCTGAGCGCGGGGGTGGACCCAGCGGCAGTCGATGAGGCTGCGGTCGCCTACCGACTGGCGCCCCGGATCAACGCTGCCGGTCGCCTCTGTCGTCCAGAGATCGCCCTCGAGCTTCTCCTCACCGAGAGCGAGGCCGAGGCCGCCCGGCTGGCTGGGCGCCTGGAGGAATTGAACCGGGATCGCCAGCAGGTGGAGGAGCGGATCTTTCGCCAAGCGACGGAGCGGATCGAGTCCTGGCCGGCCGAGGAGCGGGCCCGCCGCGCCTACGTCCTCGCCGACGAGAGCTGGCACGAGGGCGTGATCGGCATCGTCGCGTCGCGGCTGGTCGAGCGCTACCGGCGGCCGGTCGTCCTCATCGCTGGCTCCGAGGGCGCGTGGAAGGGCTCGGGGCGCTCGATCGCCGCTTTCGACCTCCATGCCGGCTTGGCTGCGGCCTCCGAGCACCTCGAGCAGTTCGGCGGGCATCGAGCCGCTGCCGGCCTGTCCGTGCGACCGGATCGGGTAGAGGCGTTCGCCGCCAGCTTCGTCGCCCACGCCGACTCCGTCCTCGACGACGAGGACGTGCTGCCGCGCACGGTGGTGGACGCGGTCGTTTGCGGCCGGATGCTGACCTTGGATTTGGCTGAGGAGCTTTGCCAGCTGGCTCCCTTCGGGCTGGGAAATCCGTCCGTGACTCTGCTTCTTGCCGGCTGCCAGCTGGCCGAGCTCCAGCCCGTGGGAAAGGGTCGCCACCTTCGCTTTCGGGTGTGCGAGCGTGGCCAGCCGGTGGGCAGCGGGATCGCCTTCGGGATGGGCTCCCAGCTCGACCGCTTGCGCCGCCCTGGCCTGTACGACCTCGCCTTCCGGCTAGAGCTGAGCCGCTGGAAGGGCACGGTCGCGCCTCAGATCGTGGCCCGCCGCATCCTCGATACGCCCGACCGCTACCTCGAGCTGCGCGAGCGACTGGTCGAGGAGTGGAGGCGAGGCGCGAACGCCTGGGGCGAAGAGGCTCGAGCCATCTTCACCGAGCTCGAGCTCGCCACGGGAAGCTGGCGCAGCTTGCTCGAGTCGGAGACATTTCGGGCCCTGCTCCTGCGGCCGGAGGAGCTTCGCCAGGCCGCCTAGGCACTCTCTCCCCTCGCGCTGGGAGAGAGGGGAGAGGGGCGCCTGCGCCGGACGCTGGTCCTGATGGTGGTCCGAGGCGCGGGGGAAGGGCCGGCCGGCTGCGGCCGGTCGGCGACCGCCTCCAGCGCGATGAGCATCCGCGCTACCCGGCGGACGGAGCGGGCTCTTCCTCGGCGGCGCAGGGAGAGGATCACGGGCGACACGGTTTTCGTTGGCTCCTCTCTCAGTCCTTCGGTCGGGGCTGGCTGGGCTCAACCCCCGGTTGGGGGGTGCCGAGTACACTTGGCGTATGGTCGTGGTGGAGGCAGAGGAGCGTCACCAGGCGCTCGTCCAGGAGCTGATCGCAGACGTCGCGTCCTACAAGCCGGACGTCGACCGCGAGCTCCTGGAGCACGCCTTAGCCTTCGCTGCTCGGGCGCACGCGGGCCAGCAGCGGCGCTCGGGCGAGGAGTTCGTGCGCCATCCCTTCGGGGTGGCCAAGATCCTGGCCGGCCTCCACCTGGACGAGCAGACCTTAGCTGCCGCCCTGCTCCACGACGTCGTCGAGGACACCGACATGTCCCTGGACGAGGTGCGAGCCGAGTTCGGGGAGGAGGTTGCCCGGCTCGTCGAGGGCGTGACCAAGCTCACCAGGATCCAGTTCCAAAGCCGGGAGGAGGCAGAGGCGGAGAACTACCGCAAGATGATCTTGGCCATGGCCCAGGATCCTCGGGTGATCTTGATCAAGCTGGCCGACCGGCTACACAACATGCGCACGATCGAGTACCTGGGCAAGCAAAAGCAGATCCAGAAGGCCAAGGAGACGCTGGAGATCTACGCTCCGCTCGCCCACCGTCTCGGCATCCATGCCATCAAGTGGGAGCTGGAGGACCTGGCCTTCGAGACGCTGCACCCTCGGAAGTACCAGGAGATCAAGGCCATGGTGGCCGAGCGGCGGGCAGACCGGGAGGAGCACGTCCGCCAGGCGGCCCAGGTGCTCCAGCGCGAGCTGGAGAAGGCAGGCATCCCGGCTGAGATCTCAGGCCGGCCCAAGCACTTCTACTCGATCTACGACAAGATGACCCGCAAGGGTCGGCAGTTCAACGAGATCTACGACCTCACCGCCATGCGCGTTATCGTGGAGCGCGACGGCGACGAGGGCACCCGCGACTGCTACGGGGCCTTGGGCCTCATCCACTCGCTGTGGAAGCCCATGCCAGGGCGGTTCAAGGACTACATCGCCATGCCCAAGCTGAACCGCTATCGGGCGCTCCACACTACGGTGATCGGGCCCGAGGGTAAGCCCCTCGAGATCCAGATCCGCACCCGGCAGATGCACCGCGAGGCTGAGTTCGGCATCGCGGCGCACTGGGTGTACAAGCGAGGTCGCAAGACCCGGGCCGACGAGGAGTGGACAGCCTGGGTGCAGCAGCTCATGGACTGGCAGCGGGACGAGGCTGACCCCCGCGAGTTCGTGCGCAGCTTCCGCGACCACTTCTTCACCGAGGAGGTCTACGTCTTCACCCCCAAGGGCGAGCTCAAGGTGCTGCCGGCGGGCTCCACCCCCATCGACTTCGCCTACGCCGTACACACCGACGTAGGTCACCGGACGGTGGGGGCCAAGGTGAACGGCCGTATCGTGCCGCTCCACTACCGACTGAAGAGCGGCGACTTCGTAGAGATCCTGACCTCCAAGACGGGCCGGGGCCCCTCCCGAGACTGGCTGTCTTTGGCTGCCTCCTCCCGCGCTCGCAACAAGATCCGCCAGTGGTTCTCACGAGAGACGCGTGAAGAGACAGAGCAGAAGGGGCGGGAGGCCCTGGAGCATGCGCTGCGCAAGCAAAACCTGCCGTATAGGAAGCTGGCCGGGTCAGCCGTGCTGGCCCAGGTGATCCGGGAGACAGGCTTCAAGAAGGCAGAGGACTTCTACATCGCCTTGGGGAGCGGCAAGCTCCAGCCCTCCCAGATCACGAGGAAGGTGATCCAGCGCCTGAAGACTGGCGAGGTGGCCGAGGAGACGACCCTGCCTCGCAAGCGCACCCGGGCCAAGGCCACGGCCAGCCGCACTTTGGGCGTGAGGGTGCATGGGGTAGAGGACGTGCTCGTGCGCTTGGCCAAGTGCTGTACCCCGGTTCCTGGCGATGCCATCGTCGGCTACATCTCGCTGGGTCGGGGCATCGCCATCCACCGGGAGGACTGTCCCAACGTGCGGGCCCTGCGACGGAATCCGGAGCGGTTCACAGAGGTGGACTGGGACGGCGACGGGTCGCAGGGGTTCCTGGTCCAGATCGCGGTCGACTCCTGGGATCGGCCGCGGCTGCTCGAGGACGTAGCTCGCACGTTCGCCGAGCACGGGGCGAACATCGTGGCCTACGGCGGGATGGTGGAGGATCAGCTCGCGAAGAATTGGTACACGGCCGAGGTGGGCGACGTGAAGAGCCTGCGGGGGCTCCTGAGCGCGCTCCGCAACCTGGACGCGGTGTTCGACGCCTACCGGGTGACCCCCCACTAGATTCCCTCGTTCGAGGGATCGAGCCTGGCGGGGGAGGGGTACCCCGTTCGGGGGATGGAGCCGGGAATCCGCATGGCTGCGAGGGCAGGCTCCCCCGTTCGAGGGAGCCGGCTCTCGCTCGCACGCGTCCCAAAGGACTCACTCGACCGCGTCCCAGGGGACTCCTCCTGTGTCCCAGCCGACCAGGCAATGGGCGGAGATGAGAGTGGCGACCCGCTCCAAGAAGGATCTCTCGTCCCTCCCTGCCGCGACCGGCGATACGTGGAGCTCGGCCACTTTCGCTCCTTGGAAGACGACCGGGATGGCGGCAGCGTCCCCTTGGGGGGCGCCCTGGGCGGGGCCGAGGACGAGCTCGTCCCCCTCCACGAAGGCGATGGCAGCGTACGAGTAGAGCCGAGCGAGGATGTCTACCACTGCCCGGAGGACCTCGTCGGCGTCGCCCCCTCGGTTGAGGACGCGGTCGACGGCCTCCATCGCGCCGCGAGCCTGGTCTCGGCTAGGCATGGACGTCCTCCCCCTCGAAGGCCCGCACCCGGTCGCGAAACCAGTCAGGGACAGGGACGGGGATCCGCTCGGCCAGCTCGACAAGGACGGCCGTTTGATTGGCGGTGACCATGAGCACGTCGTCGGCCACCCGGTAGGCCGCGCACTCGTAGGTTACGCTCGTCCGGCCGATGCGGCTGACGCGCACGAACACCTCGATCAAGTCATCGAAGCGGGCTGGCGCCAGGTACTCGATGGAGCAGGCGCGCATGACGAACTGCTGGTCGTGAGGATGGAGGCCAGGTCGAAGCATGCCCAAATGGCGGTGGTACTCGACGCGGGCGAGATCGAAGTAGGGGAAGTAGCGCCCGTAGTAGACGACGCCCTGGGCGTCCGTGTCCGAGAAGCCGACTCGGGCAAGCGCCGAGTACTTGAAGGGAGGACGACGGTCCGTCTCCCGTCCCAGCTCGAGCTCCGTCACCACGGCGGCGATGGTAGCCGCCGCGCGCTCACACGCGCAGCGGCTGG
>PSLH01000001.1:77975-86281 GCA_040289505.1 Thermoleophilia bacterium
CCGCTCGCTCGGCTTGGGCGAGGAGGTCCTCGACATCGAGCCCCCGGTGGCGGGGCGAGAAAGGGGCAAGACGGCGGCGGGCCTTGGCGAGCTGCCGCTCGCAGGCGATCGGCCGCCCCCGGCCTGCCTGGTACCAGGCGACGGCGAGGTGGATCAGCCCTTGGATGAAGTCGCGCTCCGCCGCCGGCGCCGCCCGCCAGGCGTGCTCGAGCTCCTCGTGAGCGGCGAAGTACTCGCCTTGGCGGAGGAGCGAAAGCCCGCGGAGGAGGGTCAGGTCTTGCATTGGCGCATACGAGGGATCGAGCGTATGGTGACGCGGGGCTTATGCGCTAATGCAAGACCTGACCCCGCCCCTGAACGTGTTACCCTCCCTTGCGTGGCGACGATCCTGCTGGTGGGGGTCGACCTCTTCTTCCGCGGTAAGCTCGAGGCGCTTCTCCCCGGGCACCACCTCGTCACCACCGACACGGTGGAGCAGCCCGATCTCGTTATCGCCGACATCGCCCGGGTCGATCCCCAGGAGGTCGCCGAGCTCTACCCCGATATCCCCATCGTGGGCTTCACCAACCACACGGACACCGCCGGCCTCAGGCGCGCCCACGCTGCCGGCTTCGACCAAGTGGTGGCGAAGTCGGCTCTGGTCGAGCGCGCGCCTCAACTGATCGCCGAGCTGCTGGCGTCGGTAGAGTAGAGGGCATGACCTACATCATCGCCGAGCCCTGTATCGACGTCAAAGACCGCTCCTGCGTTGACGTCTGCCCGGTCGATTGCATCCACGAGTTCGAGCGCATGCTCGTCATCGATCCTGAGGAGTGCATCGACTGCGGCGCCTGCGAGCCGGAGTGCCCCGTGGAGGCCATCTTCCCCGAGGACGCGCTCCCCGAGAAGTGGGAGGCGTTCATCAAGATCAACTACGCCTACCCCGACGCGGACACGATCAACGGGCTCGTGGACGAGTACGCAGCCGAGCACAACGTCCAAAACCAGCCCATCTCCTAGCTCAGCGGTAGTCTCCAGGACGGTCGCGAGCTAGCCGTCGTCGGGCTGGAGGTAGACGCACGGCCGCGAGTCGCCGGGAAGCGGCGACCGCCCTACCTTGGTCACGAGCAGGCGCTTGCCCTGCTCCTCCACCGTTGTCCCCACGGCCGGCGGCTCCCCCTCGCGCTCCTCGATCTCGTAGCCGGTCGGCGTCCAGGCGAAGACAAGGTAGCTCATCGACCTCTGCTCCCCCGACCCTCGGAGGGAACAAGCAGGGAGAGGGAGCGCGAGCGCCCGACTCTCACCGGCCGATCGTACCGCCGGCCACGGTGGCCAGGGCGAAGCTGAGCTGGCGAGGTTCAGCCTCCTCTTGCCGCTCGCGCCGCGGCCAGAGGAGCCCGAGATCCCGGCGCAGGGTGGCCACCGCTGCCAGCGCTCGCTCAGCCTCGGCTCTGGGGAGGTAGGCGCCTTGGGCGTACAGCCGCTCGTAGCGCGCCAGCTCCTGGGGCCAGTCGCGGGCCAGAGCCGCCAGGAAGTGCTCGCGGGTGCCGGGACGGAGGTGGAGCATGCTCGCCCAGACGAAGGAGGCCCCGCTATCCCGGGCAGCCCGAAGCACGGCTTCTAGCTGGTCGGGGCGATCGGAGATGCCAGGGAGCAGAGGGGCGAGGGCCACGCCTGCCTCGATACCCGCTTGGCGCAGAAGGGAGAGGGCTCGCAGCCGTTGCTGGGGCGGCGCCGTTCGCGGCTCGGTCGTCCGCCACACCCTCTCGTCCAGGGTGGGCACCGACAAGGTAATAGTTGCCCCGCCTCGGCGAGCTCCGTCCTGGAGGACGTCGATGTCGCGGACGACGAGGGGGCCCCGAGTGACGAGGCTAAACGGGGTGGCCGACTCGGCCAAAGCGACGAGACAGGCCCGGGTCAGCCGGTAGCGGCCCTCGGCCGGCTGGTAGGGGTCGGTGGCGGTGCCGATGGCGACCAGCTCGCGGCGCCAGGAGGGGCGGCGAAGCTCGGCCCGAAGCACCTCGGCCACGTTCGTTTTGACTCGGATCGAGCGGCCGTACTCCTCTCCCGCCGGACGCTCAGCGCGGCGCTCGTAGGCGCGGACGTAGCAGAACGTGCACCGATGTGTACACCCTCCGTACGGGTTGAGCGACCAGCGGAAGGGCATTCCCCGCACCGCGTTCAAAGCCGCGCGGCATGGCTCCTCCCGGTACTCGACGCGCACCCGGGCAGAATAGAACACGCGTTCCTATACGCGCAAGAGCGCGTTCCAATACGCGCAAGGGAGAGCGTCTCGTCCCCTCAGCTTCGGCCAGAAGAGCTAGCCGGCGTCTCGCCTATACTTGCACGAGAAGTCGGTGGTCGAAGACCTTCCTCCTAGTACCCGGGCCCCGGGAGCCGGGGCATGACGCTCGCTCTCCTCCTCGCCTCCGTTGGCGCGCTCATCCTCTTGAACGCGTTCTTCGTAGCCGCGGAGTACGCGCTCGTCACTGCTCGCCGCACTCGCATCCAGGAGCTCGAGGAGAAGGGCGACCGACGAGCGCGAGCGGTGCTGCGAATCACGGGCGAGCCCCCTCGCTTCATCGCCGCTATGCAGCTTGGCGTTACTGGCACCAGCCTGGGAATCGGTGCCCTGGGCGAGCCCGTCCTGGCCCGCCTCCTCCACCCGGTGCTGGCGGCCGTCCTCGCCTTCGCCATCGCCTTCGCCATCATCACCTTCCTGCACGTGGTGGTGGGGGAGCTCGTTCCCAAGGGCATCGCGCTTGCCTACGCTGACCGGGTAGCGCTGGCGGTGGCGGGGCCCGTGCGCGCGTTCTTCCTCCTCTTCCACCCGGCAATCTGGGTGTTGCAGCGGACGACCGAGCTCGCCCTGCGCGCGCTTGGCCTCCAGGTGCCCAAGGGGGAGCTGGGCGTCCTCTCCGAGGCCGAGCTCAAGATGCTCGTCACCCGTTCTAGCGAGGAGGGCGAGATCGAGCACGAGGAGCGGGAGATGCTGTACAAGGTCTTCGACTTCGCCGATAAGGAGGTCGCCGACGTGATGGTGCCTCGGCCGGAGGTAGTTGCTCTCTCCATCGACCTTCCTCCTGCCGAGTGCTTGAAGGCGGCCATGGAGGCCCCCTTCACCCGCTACCCCGTCTACCGCGGCACCCTCGACGACATCGTGGGCATCCTCCATGTCCGCGACCTCTTCCGGGAGGCAAACCGCGTGGGCGGTATCGACAAGGTCGAGATCGCCAAGCTCCTCCGGCCGGCCCACATCGTCCCCGAGACGAAGGATCTGGCCGCCCTCCTCCACGACTTTCGGCGCACGAAAGAGCACATCGCCATCGTGGTCGACGAGTACGGGGCCATGGAGGGGATCGTCACCCTGGAGGACCTGTTGGAGGAGATCGTGGGCGAGATCGAGGACGAGTTCGACCTCCCTGACGAGTCGGTCGAGCAGGTAGAGGAGGGCCGGGTGCGGGTGGACGGTACCTTCCCGATCGACGACTTCAACGAGCAGTTCGGGGTGGACATCCCGCTCGAGGACTACCACACCTTGGCTGGCTTCGTCTTCGGCCTCCTTGGGCGGGCGCCTGAGCCTGGCGACCAGGTGGAGCACGATGGCCTGCGCTTTACCGTGCTCGAGGTCGAGGGATCCCGCATCGAGCGGCTGGAGGTAGAGCTGGGCGCCGATGCTCGCGAGACGCGCCCAGCGGCCACCGAGGCCGACTGACGGTCGCTAGGCTGCCGGCGGTGCGCGCTCTTCGTCGGCTCGTGAGAGGGGAGGCGTCGCCTCTCGCTCTCTTCCGCCTCTCCCTGGCGACCTTGGCCGCCCTCTTCCTGGTCGTCACCTCGGGTGCTTTCGTCCGGCTGACAGGATCGGGACTTGGCTGCGAGAACTGGCCGCGCTGCGGCGACAAGCCCTACCCCGAGCAGGGCTTCCACGCCTTCGTCGAGTTCGGCAACCGGCTGGTCGCCTTGGTCGGCATCGCTCTCACCCTCCTTGCCTGGCTCGCGCTCCGGCGCGCGCCAGGAGCATCCGCGGTCGCCCGCCGCAGCGCTCTGGGCGCCTTCCTGGGCGCGGCAGGGCAAATCCCCTTGGGCGGGGTGACGGTCATTCTCGAGCTTCACCCGCTGGCGGTGATGGCTCACTTCCTGCTTGCGCTCGTGGTGGTAGGGCTTGCCCTGGTGGTGGCTTTGGAGACGTGGGGTCAGGCTCGCGGGTGGCACAGGCTCTCCCTCTCTCCCCTGACCGTGAGGCTGGCGACCTGGGCGGGCCTTCCTCTCCTTGCCGCTCTCGTCGTCACCGGGGCCGTGGCCACCGCCGCCGGGCCTCACTCGGGCAGCGACCGAGCTACCGTGCGGCTGGGCCTAACCGTCACCGACGCTGTCTGGCTGCACGTGCGGATGGCGGCGGTCGCCGGGGTGGCGGTCCTCCTGCTCGGCTTCCCCCTGCTGCGACGGCGGCGCCAGCTTCCCGGCATCGTCTGCCTCTGGGCAGGGCTTGTGGCTGCCCTCGTCGCCCAGGCTGCTCTAGGGGAGGTGCAGTACCGCAACGCCCTCCCTTGGGGCCTCGTCCTAGGCCACGTGTTCTTGGCAGCGACCATCTGGACATTGGGGATGGCGGTCGCCTACGCGCTACGACGAGCGCCTGCGCCTCTCGGGGGAAAGGCGGCCGCCCGGCAGGCGGCGCCCCGGGAGGGACTCATGGAGCCGGCGTCTCAGAAGGTGCCGTAGGTCTCGTAGGCCTCGAGCGGCAGCATCCCCTCGCCCACCGCTCGCCGCACGGCGCTCTCCGTGGTCACCACCGCCTCTGCCTCCTCGAGCACGCGCGTGACCAACGCTTCAGGCACGATGACAACGCCGTCGTGGTCGGCGACCACGTAGTCGCCCAGAGAGACGCGAACGCCACCCACCGTGACCGACACATCGCCGTGGGCGACCACCTCCCAGCGCCGGGTGCAGTCCTGAGGGGTGACGTGGCGGCAAAATACCGGGTAGTCCTGGCGCAGGATGTACTCCACGTCCCGGCAGCCCCCGTCGATGACGGCTCCGGCGCAGCCGCGGGCTTTGAGCGAGGTAACCGAGAGCTCGCCCAGGTGGGCAGAGGAGCGGTCGTGCGTCTGGTAGACGGCCACGTGCCCGGGCGGGATCGCTCCCAGCATGGCCAACGTCTTCCGGATGGAAACGTCGTAGTCGGCTCCGGGCCGGGGTCGGCCTTCGACCGGGTAGGCAGGCCCAGCCAGGCGCATGCCCTCGCGCAGCGGCCTGATCGCGGGGGGCAGCGTCTGCTGCATGTAGCCGAGGCGATCGAGGACGTCGGTCACCGCGCCCGTGTAGAGGGCTAAGAAGCGACGGGCGAGCTCGCTCAGCTCGGGCGGGAGGGAGAGAGCCATGAGCGGCAATAGACTACGCCGGTGACGACCGAGGTGGCCCAGGTGAGGCTCGCCTCCTCATCGACTCCGCCAGGTGCTGGCAGCGACACCTCGAGTACCTCAGCTGCGGTCTGACCCCGCTGGTCGACACCGACGCGTTCGGGATCGTCGAGGGACGTACCTCGCCCTCCGCCCACGCTGGGAACGTGCTCGCCGCCTACGCCCTCCGCCGTACCGGCGGCTGGGGAACGGCACTGTATCGGGTCGAGGTGGCGGATGGCTCTTGTCGGAGCTGGAGCAGCGCTCGGCCTCCGGTTTGCCGCGAGGTCGTGGCAACGTAAACTAAGACCTTAGAACGTCGAAGGGAGGGGTAATGCGTAAGAAGCTCGTCCTCGTACTCGCGCTCGCTGTCGCAGCCGCCGGCGCTCTTGCAGCTACGGTCAGCGGTACATCGGAGCAAGGGCCTCTGGTCGCGCTCTTGTGGCCGGAGAACGTGACGCCGCGCTGGGAGGGAAGCGACAGGCCGATCCTCACCAAGACGCTCAAGCAGCTCATTCCCGACGTTCGAGTCGATAGCTTGAACGCCCTCAACGACCCTGCCAAGCAGCAGGCCCAGGCCGAGGCTGAGCTGGCCAAGGGGGCTAAGGTGCTGATCGTGGCCGCGATCGACGGGAAGGCTTTCAGCGTCGTCGTCAAGAAGGCGAAGGCCCAGGGGGTACCCGTGATCGCCTACGACCGCCTGATCAAGAACTCGCCCCTCGACTACTACGTCTCGTTCGACAGCGTGGTCGTAGGCCGGGTCGAGGCAGGGTGGATGGCGAGGCACACGAAGAGGGGCGCTCGCCTCGTCATCATCAACGGCTCGCCAACCGACGAGAACGCCCACTTCGTGAACAAGGGCATCCATCAGGTCTTGGACCCGCTGTTTAGGTCAGGAGCCAAGGTAAAGGTGGCCGAGGACTGGGTGCCCGGCTGGGATCCTCCCACCGCCCAGCGCAAGATGGAGCAGATCCTGACGAGGCTCAACAACCGCGTAGACGGCGTCGTCTCCGCCAACGACGGTATGGCTGGAGGCATCATCGCCGCTCTGAAGGCTCAGCGGCTGGAGGGCAAGGTGCCGACCACGGGCCAAGACGCCTCGCTTCAGGGGGTCCAGAACGTCATTCTGGGCTACCAGGGCGTAACCGCGTTCAAGGACTTCCGCCTTCAGGCGCCAGCTGCGGCCCGGATCGCCGCTGCCATCATCAAGGGAACGAAGCCCACCAACATCAACGGCACCATCGATAACGGCCAGCGCAAGGTGCCGTCGGTGTTCCTGCCTGTCGTGGCCATCGACAGGTCGAACGTGTCGCTCTTGGTCAAGAACGGCTGGATCAAGAGCCAGCTCGGCGGCCTTGCCAAGGTGTGCAAGGGACTGCCAAAGGTGAGTATCTGCAAGTAGGAGCGAGCCTGAGCCAGGTGATGGAGCACGGAGGGGGCGGTGCCGCCGCCCCCTCTGCCAGCCGCAGGCCCCTCCTCGAGCTCAAGGGGATCTCCAAGAGCTTCGGAGCCGTGCAGGCCTTGCGCGAGGTGGACTTCGAGGTCTACCCAGCCGAGGTGGTGGCGCTCGTGGGCGATAACGGTGCCGGTAAGTCCACGCTGATCAAGTGCATCGCCGGGGCGATCATCCCTGACTCAGGGAAGATCCTCGTCGACGGCCAGGAGGTGAGGATCCGAGCGCCGAGCGACGCGACTCGACTTGGCATCGAGACCGTCTACCAGGACCTAGCCCTGTGCGACAACCTGGACGTGGTCGCCAACATGTTCCTGGGCCGGGAGATCGCGCGACCGGCGGGAGTCGGCCCCCTCAAGGAGCTGGATATGGAGAAACAGGCGCTGCAGGTGCTCGAGGACCTTCGAGTGACCACCATCCCAAGCGTGCGCCAGCGGGTGGCCTCTCTCTCTGGGGGCCAGCGCCAGTCGGTGGCGATCTCGCGGGCGGTCATGTGGAGCGCCAGGATCGTGATTCTGGACGAGCCCACGGCAGCTCTCGGCGTAGCGCAAACCGCCCAAGTCCACGCCCTCATCAAGCGCTTGCGCGAGCAGGGTCTGGGCGTGGTCGTGATCACCCACAACCTCCACGAGGTGTTCGAGCTCGCCGACCGGATCGTGGTGCTGCGGCTCGGTCGCCGGGCTGCCACGTTCGACCAACGGACGACAACCCCGGAGGAGGTCGTGGCCGCGATTACGGGGGCAAGGAGGGAAGTGGCCCCATGACGGCCCAAGCCCCCGACGAGGGTCCCTCCGCAGGCGCCATAGGGGCGGCCGCCGGGGCGAGGGCGGGCGAGGGAAAAGGAGAGGAGGCACGATCCTTCCCGGCGGAGGCCTGGAAGCGCCTGCGGAGGGGAGAGCTGGGTCTTGTGCCAGCTCTCGTCGGGCTAGCCGTGATCTGCGCCTACTTCCAGATCAAGCAACCGACGTTCCTCTCGGCCCGCAACCTCTCCAACCTCGTTCTCCAGATCGGCGTCATCGGGACGCTGGCAGTGGGCATCGTCCTCGTCCTGCTCCTCAGCGAGATCGATCTATCGGTGGGGTCGGTCTCGATCCTGTGCTCGGCCGTCCTTGCCAACTTGCTCGTCAACCATGGCTGGTCGTGGTACTGGGCGTTGGCGGTGATGCTGATCGTGGGAGGAGCGATCGGCGTCTTCCAGGGGTTCTGGTCGGCAGTCGTGGGAGTTCCCTCCTTCGTCGTCACCCTGGCTGGCCTCCTCGGCTGGCAGGGGGTGCAGCAGTATGTCCTCGGCGCCACCGGGACGATCAACGTCTTCGAGTCGCACATCGGGGCTATCGCCACCACCACGCTGCCCGATAGCTGGGGGTGGGCGCTGGCCATCGGGGCCTCGGCCATCTACGCTCTCGTCCGCGCCCAGGAGCAGCTTCGCCGTCGTCGGGCGGGCCTCGCTGCCCAGCCGCTCGCGACGGTGGCCGCCC
>PSLH01000001.1:86297-93125 GCA_040289505.1 Thermoleophilia bacterium
GGGCTGGCGGCAGCCACGGCCCTGTTGGTGGTGGCCATCCTCAACGGCAGCCTCAACGACGTGTGGGTGTTCGGTAAGACTGCCTACACCAATCCCGGCGTTCCTACCCCGGGCGTGATCCTGCTCGGCCTGGTCGTGTTCTTCGCCTGGCTCACCACTCGGACGCGGTTCGGGCGCTACGTCTACGCGGTGGGAGGCAACGCCGAGGCGGCCCGGCGGGCGGGCGTGAACGTCACCGCCATCCGCGTGGCGGTGTTTACGCTGTGCGCGTTTTTGGCAGCCGTGGGGGGTCTCATTCAGACCTCGCGGCTGGCCTCGGCCAGCCTGGCCATCAACCCAGGCCAGGTCACGCTGGAGGCCATCGCCGCCGCCGTCATCGGGGGGACAAGCCTCTTTGGAGGGCGCGGCAGCGTCTGGTCGGCGCTTTTGGGGGCGCTCGTGATCGGGAGCGTGGCTAACGGCCTCGACCTGGACGGGCAGCAGCCCTACGTGAAGCTCATCGTGGAGGGCGTGATCCTCCTTCTCTTCGTGACCATCGACGCCCTCACCCGTCGCGGCCTCGTCGCCGGGCGCTGAGGCCGCCTGCCTCCCGGCGCTGGCGCGGGCATCGTCGCTCAGCGGTAGGAGACGCGCTCGCGGCGGCCGCTCTCGCTCGAGCGCAAGAAGGCGTCGCACACCTCGGCTGCTCGGTAGCCGTCTTCGAAGGTGGCCCCGTGGGGGCCGACGTCGCACTCCCCAGCAATCGCGCGCAGGAGATGGTGGATCTCGTGCACGAAGGTGTGCTCCCAACCGATGATGTGGCCCGGCGGCCACCACCAGGACCAGAAGGGGTGATCGGCCTCGGATACGAGCACCGTCTTGAAGCCGCGAGCGCGGTCACCGTCGGCGCGGAAGACCTGGAGCTCGTTCAGGCGCTCCAGGTCGAAGGCAAGAGAGGCCTTGGCGCCGTTCACCTCCCAGCGGAACGCGTTTCGCCGACCCAGGGCAAGACGGGTGGCCTCGATGGTGCCCACCGCCCCGGTGGAGAACTCGACCGTGGCGTGTACGGAGTCGTCCACCCGGCGGCCGGGGACGAAGGTCTTGACGACTGCCGCTACGGCCTCGATCTCGCCCACGAGGTAGCGGGCGAGGTCGACCACGTGCGAGGCGAGATCGCCGATAGCCCCCGTCCCCGCCTGGTCGGGGTCGAAGCGCCAGGTGGCAAGGGTGGGATCCTCGCCCCAGTCCTGGAGGTAGGCGGCGCGGAGGTGGCGAATCTCGCCTACCTCGCCATCCTCGATCATCTCTCGGGCCAGCCGGACAGCGGGGACGAACCGGTAGTTGAAGGCGCACATGTGCTTGACCCCTGTCGCCTCCACCCGCTTCCAGATCTCGTAGCTCTCCTCAGCGTTCCGGCCCAGCGGCTTCTCGCAGAGGACGTGCTTCCCCGCCGCGGCCGCGGCGATCGTCGGCTCGGCGTGGACGTGGTTGGGGCCTCCGTTGTCGAAGAGGGCGATTGCGGGGTCGGCGACGAGGTGGCGCCAGTCCGTCGTCCAGCGCTCGTACCCGTACCGGCGGGCGGCCTCTGCCACTGCCCGCTCGTCCCGGCCGGCGATGGCCACCAGGCGGGGGCGAAGCGGGGGCGGCCAGGCCATGGTGGCGACCTTGTGGAAGGCGTTCGAGTGGGCCTTGCCCATGAACGCGTAGCCGAGCATGCCCACCCCGATCTCGGGCACGTCGTGAGCCCCGGTCATGGCTCGCTCCGCTGCATGGCAGCGTCGAAGGCGACCGCGGAGGGCTCGAAGTCGATCCGGCGCACGAAGGCGAGGGCGTCGCGGGCGCCCCACTCCCGATCCATGCCCGAGTCCTCCCACTCGATGGAGAGCGGGCCTCGGTAGCCGATCCGGTTCAGCGCTCGAATCAGGCTCTCGAAGTCCACGTCGCCGTGCCCAGGGGAGACGAAGTCCCAGCCTCGCTCCTCCTCTCCGAAGTCGAGGTGGGAGCAGAGGATCGAGCGCCGGCCGTCGAGACGCTTGCGCGAGTCCTTGACGTGGACGTGGTAGATGCGGTCGGCGAACTCAAGCACGAAAACCGCCGGGTCAACGTGCTGGTGGGCGAAGTGGCTGGGGTCGAGGTTGATGCCGAATCCGGGTCGGCCTCCCATGGCAGCGAGCGTCTTGCGGGTCGTGACGAAGTCGTAGGCGATCTCGGTGGGGTGCACTTCCAGGCCGAATCGCACTCCCTCCGCCTCGAACACGTCGATGATCGGCCCCCAGCGCTCCGCGACCTCCTGGTAGCCGCGCTCGATACGGTCGAAATCGTTGGGAGGAAAGGAGTAGAGGAGGTGCCAGATGGGCGAGCCGGTGAACCCGTTCACCTGGGTGACGCCCAGGGCGGCAGCGGCTCGGGCGGTGTCCTTCATCCGCTCGGCGGCTCGCTGCCGGACGCCCTCGGCGTCTCCGTCGCCCCAGACCTCGGGAGGGAGGATGGCGCGATGGCGCTCGTCGATGGGGTCGCAGACCGCCTGGCCGACGAGATGGGCGCCGATGGCGAGTACGGTCAGCTGGTTTCGCTCCAAGACCTCGCGCACCCGTCGCGGGTAGCCGGGGTCGGCGAGAGCGAGGTCGACCTGGAAGTGGTCGCCCCAGCAGGCAAGCTCAAGGCCGTCAAAGCCCCACTCGCCCGCCTTGCGGGCCAGCTCCTCGAGGGGCAGGTCGGCCCACTGGCCCGTGAACAGGGTGACCGGTCGTGCCATAGCCTCCTCCTTCCGTCTCCGGTAGGTGATACTACGCCGCTCCCTCGCGACCGGCGAGGGGAGAGTCGATTACGGGAGGCTGGACATGAAGACGTCCCTGGGCATCTGGGCGCTCGGACCCATGGTCACCCGCTTCGTCCCCGGCGGCTACCAGCCCCAGTGGGCAGGGGAGACGACGGCCGAGCGAGTGCGGCGGGCGGTGGCAGGGCTCGGCGACGTCATCGACGGGTACGAGTTCCACTACCCCCAGGAGTTGAACGAGGAGAACGTGGAGAGGGTGCTGGAGGCTCTCGCTGGCCACGACGTCTACTGCGTCGCCGGCGGGCTTCACCTCGACCCCCGCTTCGGTCGTGGCGGCCTCGTCAACCCCGATCCCGAGGTGCGGAAGGAGGCGCTCCACATCGCGCTTCGCGCCTGCGACCTCGCCGGCCAGCTCGGGGCCCACGTGATCGTGTGGCCGGGGATCGAGGGCTACAACTACCCCTTCCAGAGTCCGTACAAGGAGAGCTGGGCCTGGTTCATCGAGGGCGTGGGCGAGATCGCCGCCCGCTGCCAGGAGCACGGGATCCTGCTCTTCCTCGAGCACAAGAACTCCGAGCCGGCCATGAACATCCTCATGCGCAACGTGGGCATGACCCTGTACGTCATCCACAAGCTCCGCGACCAGGGCCTGCGCAACGTGAAGGTGAACATGGACTGGCAGCACCTGATCATGAACGGGGAGAACCTGGCCGAGTACGCGGCCCTCCTCGCCGCCGAGGGGCTGCTCGGCCACCACCACGCCAACTCGGGCTGGGGCACCTTCGACGACGACAACATGGTGGGGACAACCAGGTTCATGGAGACGCTGGAGCTGGCGGTCGAGCTCCGCCGCTGCCGCTACGGCGAGAACGGAGAGCGGCTCGGCTTCGACCTCTACCCCTACACCGAGGACGCGATAGCGGCCGTGCGCCGGAGCGTCCTGCAGTGGCGGTTCATCGACTCTCTCGCCGCCAAGATCGACGACGACGCCTTGCGCCAGGCTCAGATGGCGAAGGACGCGGTCCGGGCCTACGAGATCGTGTACCGGGCTCTAGGCGCCCCCGAGTAGCTGCTCCAGGGCCCGACGACCGCCGTGGAGGACGGGCTCCCCGTGCGAGACGAGTACCCGCTCGACAGGCAGGTCGAGGAGCGGGCGCAGGTTCTCCCGCACCCGGGCGTGGCCGCCGCCCCGCGGATGCCACGACTCGGGGCAGAGGCGAAGGCCGCCGTCTTCTGCGCCGAGGACCGCGTCGCCGAAGACGAGCGCCCGATGGGCCGGCAGCCAGAACGCAACCTCGCTCCCGCGCACGGGGAAGGCCCCGATCCTGCCCGGCAGCGGGTCGCCGGGTCGGAAGAGGGCGCTCGGTGGCCCCACCCGCCGCTCGACGGGAGCGCGAGCGGGCGCGTGCGCCCACAACCTCGCCCCGTACCGCGCGACCAAGCGGCGGGCGCTTCGCCCGTGCCAGTAGATGGTGAGGAGGACGTTGACCTCGCCTCCTGCTCGCTCCACGTCCCGATCGAGGGCGGCGAGGAAGCGCTCCTCGTCCTCGGGCGGGACGAGCGGATCGATCAGGCAGACGCCATCGCGCGTCTCTACGTAGGCGCAGCCCACCTCCCGCTTCCACTCCGGGTGGTGGCCCGTCCAGCGCCACAACCCGGGCGCGATCTCGCCGACCCGCACGCACCGGAGCTTACACCTGGCGCCATGCGCCCTCCAACCCGAGCACCCCGTGTGTCTCACCTTGTGTCTCATCGGACGAGATCGGGGGAGGAAATGACCGAATGGTCGCGCTGCGAGCCACAAGGAGAGCGGGTGACGCGGTGAGCGAAGACGTGCTCGTCGGGATCGACGTGGGCACGACCGGCGTAAAGGGTCTGGCTGTGTCGCCCCAGGGAGAGGTGGTGGCCTCGGCCGAGGAGGGATACCCCCTCTCCACTCCCAGGCCAGGATGGGCCGAGCAAGACCCCGAGCACTGGCTCCTAGCTACTCACAGAGTCTTGAGCAGGCTGGGAGTAGAGCCGTTCGCGCTCGGCTTCTCCGGTCAGATGCACGGGCTCGTCTGCCTGGACGAGAAAAACCGCGTGCTCCGCCCGGCCATCCTCTGGAACGACCAGCGCACGGGCGCCGAGTGCGCCGAGATCGAGGAGCGGGTAGGCCGGGAACGCCTGATCGCGCTCACCGGCAACCGCGCCCTCACCGGGTTCACGGCTCCCAAGATCCTCTGGCTCCGCCGTCACGAGCCAGAGGTGTACGCCCGCGTGGCCAGGATCGTCCTGCCCAAGGACTACGTCCGCCTGCGCCTGACCGGCGAGTGGGCGATCGACGCCGCCGAGGCCTCGGGCACGCTTCTCTTCGACGTCGAGCGCCGCCGTTGGTCAGACGAGGTCGTGCAAGCTCTGGACATCCCTGCCGAGTGGCTTTCCCCGGTCAGGGAGTCGACCGAGCTCGCCGGGGCCGGCGATCAGCAGGCTGCGGCGCTGGGGGTGGGGGTGATCGAGCCGGGGACGGTGTCGGTCGTGCTCGGTACCTCGGGCGTCGTCCTCGCTCCCCTCGCTGCCTACGCTCACGACTGGCAGGGCCGGGTCCATGCCTTCTGCCACGCTCTCCCCGACCGCTGGGAGGCGATGGGGGTGATGCTCTCGGCCGGGGGATCCCTGCGCTGGTTTCGAGACGCGCTTGCCCCTCGCTCCTCCTACGCCGAGCTGACGGCAGAGGCCGAGCGCTGGCCGGCGGGGGCGGAGGGGCTCGTCTTCCTCCCCTACCTCCAGGGAGAGCGCACGCCCCATGCCGATCCTGAGGCCCGAGGCAGCTTCACGGGATTGTCCCTCCGCCACGACCGGGGCGCTCTCGTACGGGCAGTACTCGAGGGGGTGGCCTACGGACTCCGCGACTCGCTCGCGCTGCTCCAGGAGCTTGGAGTGGCTCCCACGGCCGGGAGAGCGTCGGGAGGGGGGACGAAGAGCGAGCTTTGGCTCCGCATCGTCGCCTCCGTGCTCGATCTCCCGCTCGAGCTTCCCGTCGTCGAGGAGGGATCTGCCTACGGGGCCGCCCTCCTGGCCGGGGTCAAGGCAGGCATCTTCGCCCACGCCCAGGAGGCGGTCGAGCGCTGCGTGCGGGTGCGGGAGACCATCGAGCCGGTGGCCGAGTGGCAGCCCGCCTACGCGGAAGGGTACGCTCGCTTCCGCGCCCTGTACCCAGCCCTGCGATCAGTGGAGGGACGATGACAGACCTGGCAGGAAAAGTCGCCTTCGTCACCGGCGCCAGCCGAGGCATCGGGGCGGCGGTGGCCCACGCGCTGGCGGCGGAGGGAGTCAAGCTAGGGCTCGCCTCCCGCTCGGGCGACGATCTCGCGCTTCCCGACGCGCTCGGCCTGCGCTGCGACGTCCGGGACGCCTCCCAGGTGGACGCGGCCGTGGCAGCCACGGTCGGCCGCTTCGGCGGGCTCGACATCGTGGTCGCGAACGCGGGAGTGGGGGCCTACGGCCCCTTCCTCGACCTCCGCCCCCAACACCTGGAGGAGATGATCGACGTCAATGTCAAGGGCACGCTCTACACCGTCCGAGCCGCGCTTCCCCACCTGCTCGCACGGGGCCAGGGCGACATTGTCACCGTCGCCTCCGAGGCCGGCCGCCGCGGTCTCCCCTACGAGGCGGTCTACTGCGCGTCCAAGTTCGCTCAGGTCGGCTTCACCCGCGCTCTCGACCACGAGCTGCGCGAGCGGGGGATCCGCTGCACGAACGTCTGCCCGGGCGGCGTGGCCACCGACTTCGCTATGGGCGAGGGCCGGGGCCGCACCCCCGACATGCCCGAGCTGGCCGGCATGATGCGGGCTGAGCACGTAGCCGCCGTCATCGTGTTCGTGCTCACCCGTCCCCGCCAGCACCGCATCCTCGAAGTCGCCTTCCGGCCATTCACGGAGCCCTCGTGGGGCTAGTCCGCGTGGGCTAGCTCTCCACGACCAGGATCGACGACCTCGTCCTGACTGGCGGCCGCGCCTCTCCGCGGGTCCAGGTGGGGGCCGGGGCCGGCCACAGCCCGGCCCGGGCAGAAGCCCCAGGCGGCCACGGTTCTC
>PSLH01000045.1:0-17021 GCA_040289505.1 Thermoleophilia bacterium
GGCCCGGAGGGGCTATCCCACCCGCCGGTCTTGGCCGGGCTCGCCGTCCAGCTCCCGGCAGCTCTCCTTGCCTACCTGGTCGCACGAGCCCTCCTTCGCTGCGCCGACCTGGTCGCCGGCGCGGCGGGCGGAGAGGCCCGGCCGAGGCCGGCTTCGGCGCCCTTGCTACCCCTCCCTGGGGAGACGGTCTTGCTTCGGCGCCCGCGTGGCGCCTGCGTGGGGCACGGGCGCGCGCCTCCTCGCTGAGCCTCCGCTCAGCCCCTGTCCTTTCCTCGACCGTACGGAGGTGCTCCCATGCCCCATGCCACGCTGTGCGCGCTCCTCGCAGCGCTCGTCCTCGCCCCTGCCTCGTCGGGCCTAGCCCGGCCTGCCAAGCCCCTCGTCGTCTCCATCGCCGTGACAAAGAAGGGAGTGGCCGGCGGCGCCAAGCGAGTCGTGGTCAAGAAGGACCGGCGCGTCGTCCTCCTCGTCCGCTCCGCCTTGGGGGGCTACGTCCACGTCCATGGCTACAACGTCATGCGGGCGGTGCGGGCGGGCGGAACTGCCCGTCTTGGCTTCGTATGCTCGCTCACGGGCCGGTTCGAGGTCGAGCTCCACGCCCGCGTCCCCCTCCAGCTGGCAGTCATCGACGTGCGCCCCTAGTGCTCCTCGCCCACGGCATCGGCGGCGTCCGCGATCTCCCGGTCCCCGACTGGCTCTTCTTCTACGGGGCAGGAGCGGTGCTCGTGGTGTCGTTCGCCGCCCTGGCCGCGCTCTGGCGGGAGCCCCTGCTCGAGCGCGGCCGCCGGGGGCGACCGCTTCCCGCGGCCCTGCAGAGGCTCTGGGGGTCTCCTTTCCTCCGCGTCGCTCTCTCTGCCTCCTCCCTGGCGCTACTCGTCCTCGTCTTTTTGGCCTCCCTCCTGGGCGAGCGCTCGGCCCAGGAGAACCTGGCCCCCACCTTCGTGTGGGTCGTCTTCTGGCTGGGACTCGTCCCCCTCGCCGTCCTCCTGGGCGACGTCTGGAGCGTCCTCAACCCCTGGCGGGCGGGGGCGGACGCGGTCACCTGGGCCTGGCGGGCGCTGGGCAGGCAGTACCAGCCCCCCTTCTCCTACCCCGAGCGGCTGGGCCGCTACCCAGCGACAGTGCTTCTCCTCTCCTTCGCCACCCTCGAGCTTGCCTACAGCCAGCCCTCCGACCCGCGGGCGCTCGCCCTCGCCATCTTCCTGTACAGCGCCATCACCTGGGCGGGCATGGCCCTCTTCGGGCGCCGCGCCTGGCTCGACAACGGGGAGGCGTTCACGAGCTACTTCGGGATCCTCGCCCTCCTCTCCCCGCTGGCCGCGAACGAGGGGCGCCTTGTCGTACGCTGGCCTCTCGTCGGTCTGGCTACGCCGGCGCGGCGCCCGGGGACGACCGCTTTTCTGGCGGTCATGCTGGGGTCGGTGCTCTTCGACGGCTTCAGCCGCACCACCTTCTGGCAGGACCGCTTCTACCGCGTCCAGGTGGAGCTGATCGAGCGGCCCTCGCTGGCCGAGCTAGCCGGCATCCTCCTCAACCTCCTCGGCCTCCTCCTCGCGGTGGCAGTGGTGGGGCTTGCCTTCGTGGCCGCCGTACGCGCCGCCAGCCTGCTCGGAGGCGGGGAAGGCATGCTGGAGGGGGCGTTCGTCCACAGCCTCGTTCCCATCGCTCTCGTCTACGCCATCGCGCACTACTTCTCGCTCTTCGTGCTCCAGGGCCAGGCGGCAATCAGGCTCGCCTCGGATCCATTCGGCCGGGGATGGGACCTCTTCGGCAGCGCCTCCTTCACGCCCGACCTCGGCCTCCTCACCCCGAACACGATCTGGTACGTGCAGGTGGGGGCGCTCGTCGCCGGCCACGTGGCGGGGCTCGCCGTCGCCCACGACCGGGCCGTCTCGCTCTTTCGCTCGCCCCGGCTCGCCGCCGCTAGCCAGTACCCCATGCTCGTACTCATGGTCGCCTACACCGTGGCTGGCCTGTGGGTGCTCTCCCAGGGATGATGCTCCTCGCTCACGGGAACAACCTGGACGAGCTGGCAGGCGCCGGGGTCCTTCTTCTCGCCGTGGTTCTGGTCGGACTCGTAGCCTGGATTGGGAGTCGCCGCGAGCGGCGACGGGGCGACCGCTGAGTCGAGCGTCGTTTTTTTCCGGCCTGCCCAGACAACAAGCGGGAGAGAGGCAAAAAGAAAACGAGGCGGCCCTGCGACCGCCTCGTCTCCAGGGCGAAGCCCGAGCCTCAGTCCTTCTTCGCCTTGCCCTCGATGGTCGCCTTCTCTCCGACCTTGATCTGGATTCGGTGGGGCTTGGCCTCCTCGGGCTTTCGCACGTGCACCTCGAGCACCCCGTTTCGGTACTGGGCGGTAATGTCGCTCTCGGTCACGCCCTGAGGAAGCGCCACCGAGCGAGCGAAAGTCCCGAAGCGCCGCTCGTAGCGGTAGAAGCGATCTTCCTTGACCTCGTGCTCCCGCTGTCGCTCGGCGCTGACCGTCAGCATCCCGTTCTCGACCTCCAGCGTGATCTTGTCCTCGGGGATGCCGGGCAGGTCGAAGGCGTACACGATCTCGTCGTCGGTCTCCCACACGTCAAGCGCGGGCACCCAGGTGCGATCGGTCACCCCGCTCGGCTCCCGCAGGAACGTCCCCAGAAGACGGCCCATCTCGTTCTGCAGGGCTGCGATCTCCCGGAACGGGTCCCAGCGAGCCAGTGTTGCCATCCGTGATCCCTCCTCTCCTTGGTCGGTAGTTGATTTTGTGCTAATAATAAAACCTAAGCCTCTACATGTCAAGTCTCCGACGAAGTACGATCGCGCTTGTGGTCACCGTCCCCTCCCAGCTCAAGGGCCGTCACTTCACCCGCCTCCTCGACTGGGCCGGCGACGATCTACGGGCGGTACTCGACCTCGCCGATGAGCTCAAGGCCGCCCGGGCCTGCGGGGAGAAGATTCCACTTCTAGCCGGCCGAACGGTGGCCCTGATCTTCCACAAGCCCTCCACTCGCACCCGAGTCTCGTTCCAAGTCGGGATCTGGGAGCTGGGCGGGCTAGGACTGGACCTCCCTAGGGGAGAGCTCCAGTTGGGGCGGGGCGAGCCTGCACGGGACACCGCTCTCGTCCTCTCCCGATACGTAGACGGCATTGTCGTGCGCACCTTCGCCCAGTCCGAGGTGGAGGAGCTTGCCGCCCACGCCACCGTCCCCGTGATCAACGGCCTCACCGACGAGGAGCACCCCTGCCAGGCTCTCGCCGACGCCATGACCATCCGCGAGCGGCTCGGCGCCCTGGAGGGCATTAGGCTCGCCTACGTCGGCGACGGCAACAACGTCTGCGTCTCCCTCATGCACATGGCCGCCCGCCTAGGGATCGACTTCGCCGCTGCGACACCGCCCGGCTACGAGCCGCCCAAGGAAGCCGTGGAGGCAGCGAGGAGGGCTGGAGGAGCCATCCGCCTCACCCACGATCCCCGCCAGGCCGTGGCCGACGCCGACGTCGTCTACACCGACGCGTGGACGAGCATGGGCCAGGAGGACGAGCGGGACGAGAGGCTGCGCGCCTTCCGCGGCTTCACGGTCGACGGGAGACTCCTTCGCCTTGCCTCCCCCCGGGCCATCGTCCTCCACTGCTTGCCCGCCCACCCCGGAGAGGAGATCGCGGAGGACGTCCTCTACGGCCCCCGCTCGGCCGTATGGGACCAGGCCGAGAACCGCCTCCACGCCCAGAAAGCCCTACTCGCGCTAGTCGTCCGCTAGCCCGTGCTTCCCCTCTACGACAACGTCCCCACCCGGCGCTTCCCGCTCGTGACCGTAGCCCTGATCGCGGCCAACGTGGCGGTCTGGTTCCTCGAGCTCTCGGGAAGCTCCGTGGAGCAGGACGTGTACGCCTACGGCTACTACCCCTGCTCGCTCGACCCACCTTGCTATAGCCCGCCCATCCCGCCTGGCACCGAGATCCTCCCCTGGTGGCAGGGGGCGTTCACGGCCATGTTCATGCACGGAGGCTGGGAGCACATTGTGGGGAACATGCTCTTCCTCTGGATCTTCGGCAACAACGTGGAGGATGCCCTTGGCCGCCTGCGCTTTCTCGTGTGGTACATCCTGGCGGGGCTGGCCGCCACCGCTCTTCAGACCTGGGTCACCCTCACCTTCGCCAGCCCACCGGATGCCAGCATCCCCAACGTGGGGGCAAGCGGCGCCATCGCTGGGGTGCTGGGCGCCTACCTCATGCTCCTCCCCACGGCCAAGGTCTTGACCCTCTTTGGCTGGTTCCTGGTAGAGGTGCCGGCTGTCTTCTACCTCGGCATCTGGTTCGTGTACCAGCTTTGGGCGGGTGGTCTCTCTCTCCTCCAGCCCGAGCAGGGAGGCGGCGTCGCCTTCTTCGCCCACATCGGCGGCTTCCTCTTCGGCATGCTCACCGTGTCCATGGTGGCTCAGCGCCGGCCCCTGCGACCGACCTACTGACCGTGTCCCGCCGCGACTTCGAGGAGCTCGTGCAGAGAGCGCTGGACGCCCTCCCGCCCCACATCGCCGAGCGGCTGGAGAACGTGGCTGTGGTGGTGGAGGAGGAGAACCCCGAGGAGCCCCACCTCTTCGGCCTCTTCCACGAGGAGCCCTACATGCCGGCCAAGATCTCGATCTACCGACGTCCGCTCGAGAGGTCGTTCCCCGACCGGGAGGATCTGGAGCGGGAGATCCGGATCACCGTCCTCCATGAGCTCGGGCACTACTTCGGCCTCGACGAGGACGAGATCGCCGAGCTCGGCTACGAGTGACGGAGGCTTTCGCCCTACCCGCGCTCGTCCTGGCCAGGGACGCTCACCCCGGCCACCACCGTCTCCTGGGAGCGCTCGTGCAGCCGCTCCCGGCCCCGGCGGACGGCGGTGAGGAACTTCTCCAAGTTCACCTCCAGCGTGGAGAGGATGCTGTCTGCCCAGTCCTCCATCTCCAGCTTGGTCTCCCGGGCCTGGCGACGGGCCTCCTCGATGATTTCCTGCGCCTGGCGCTCGGCCAGCTTCACGATCTCCGTCTGGGAGGCCTCCCGCAGGGCTTGCTCGCGGGCCTCCCCTAACAGCCGGTCGCACTCGCGCTTGGCCTCGGCCAGCATCTCTTGGCGCTCCTTGACGATCCAGCGGGCCTGCTTGATCTCCTCGGGGATGGTGGCTCGCATCTGGTCGAGGATGTCGTAGATCTCCTCGCGGTCGATGCGCACCTGGTCGGTAAGCGGCACCGCCTTGGCGTTGTGCACGAGGTCGTCGAGCTTGTCGATGAGAACGAGAACGTCCATGGCGCTCCAGTCTACTCGCGCGGGCTGATCGGGGCGCCAGGTCTCCCCTCCGGGAAGAGCTCGCGGAAGCGGCGGGCGACGGAGGGGGGCACCAGCTCGTCGACGTTGCCGCCGAAGGCGGCGATCTCCTTCACGCCGCTCGAGGACACGAAGCTGTACTGAGGGCTGGCCATGACGTAGATCGTCTCCACGTCGGGAGCCAGCGTCCGGTTGAGGTGGTTCATCTGGAACTCCCACTCGAAGTCGGAGGTGACGCGCAGGCCCTTGACCATCGTCTTGGCCCCGAAGCGGCGGGCGAAGTCGACCACAAGCTCGGCGAACACCTCCACCTCCACGTTGTCCACCGGCATGTCGGCCAGCGCCTCCTTGAGGAAGGCGACCCGCTCCTCCACCGTGAACATGGTGGCCTTGTGGTGGGGATCGCGGACGACGCCCACGATCACCCGATCGAAGATCTCGGCCGCCCGGCGAATGATGTCCAGGTGGCCGTAGGTGACCGGGTCGTAGCTTCCCGGGCAGATGGCGACGACAGGCCGGTCGGCGCTCATGGACGGGTGAACAGGGTAAGGCGAGCCGCCCCGTAGCGGCGGCTCGTGCGCTTGACGAGGGGGAGCTCCGGCTCCAGCGCAGCTGGCGTCTCGATCACGGCCAAGCCGCCCTCGGCGAGGAGGGCGGGGAGGTGGCGAGCGAGCGCAGCCTGCACGGTGGGGAACCTGTCGTAGGGAGGATCGACGAACACGAGATCGTACCGGCTTCCAGCCGCCTCCTCCTCGGCCAAGGCGCGCAGCGCGTCGCCACGGCGCACGTACCCTCCCTCGAGCCCCAGCTTGGCCAAGTTCCGCTCGATCGTGCGGCAGGCCTCCCGGTCGCTATCCACGAAGAGGACGCGGGCGGCGCCCCGGGAGAGCGCCTCCAGGCCCATCGCTCCCGAGCCAGCGAAGAGGTCGAGGCAGGAGGCACCCTCGACCGGCCCGATGAGGTTGAAGGCCGCCTCCCGCACGCGGTCGGCGGTGGGCCGGGTGGCGCGACCCTTGGGGGCGAAGATGCGGGCTCCCTTGCGGCTGCCGGCGATGATGCGCACGACCGAAGCATGGCGCCTCGTTGGGGGAGGCGGCCAAAGCTCCCCCGCTCAGGCGAGGCTCTCGCCCAGGAGCCCGCCGAGGAGGCGATCGGCCTCCTCTGCCAGCGGCCCTTCCTCCTCGGCCAGCGCCTCGGCTGCCCGCCGGGCCCGCTCGAGGAGGGGTCGGTCGGCGAGCAGCGAGGCGAAGCGAAGATCGCTCAAGCCCGATTGCCGCCGACCGAGAAGCTCGCCCGCTCCTCTGAGCTCGAGGTCGACCTCGGCCAGCTTGAAGCCGTCGCTCGTCTCCACGAGCGCCTCCAGCCGCCTCACGGCCGCCTCCGTCAGCTCCTCTCTGGGCCGGGAGACGAGCAGGCAGTACGACTGCTCAGGCCCCCGGCCCACTCGTCCCCGGAGCTGGTGGAGCTGGGCCAAGCCGAATCGGTCGGCCTCCTGCACGATCATGATGGTGGCGTTGGGCACGTCCACCCCCACCTCGATCACCGTGGTCGCCACGAGCACGTCCAGCTCGCCAGCCTTGAACTGGCGCATGAGCTCCCGCCGCTCGGCGGTCGGGAGCCGGCCGTGGAGGCAGCCGACCCGGAAGCCGCGCAGCTCCCCCCGGCGCAGCCTCTCTGCCTCCTGCTCGGCAGCCCGGGCCTCGACTTGCTCCGACTCGGATACGAGCGGACAGACGACGTAGGCCTGGCGCCCGGCCAGCAGGTGCCGACGCAGACGCTGGTAGGCGAGGGACGACCGCTCGGCCGTGATCCAGCGGGTGATCACCGGCCGCCGCCCGGCCGGTAGCGTGGAGATCTCGCTCACCGCCAGGTCGCCGTAGACCGTCAGCGCCAGCGTGCGGGGAATGGGGGTGGCCGTCATGTGGAGGATGTGGGGGCTGCGGCCGGAGGCGATGCGCCGGCGCTCTTCCACCCCGAATCGGTGCTGCTCGTCGATCACCGCCACCGCCAGGTCGCGAAACTCCACTTCCTCTTGAATGAGGGCATGCGTCCCCACGGCGATTTGCGCCTGGGCCGATGCCAGCGCCGCTCGGGAGGCGGCGTGCTGCGAGGGCCGTAGCGAGCTCGTGAGGAGGACGCAGCGCACACCCAGCGCCCGGCAGGGCTCCTCCACCGTGAGGAAGTGCTGCTCGGCCAGGGTCTCGGTGGGAGCCATGAGGGCTCCTTGCTTTCCTGCCTCTACCGCCCGCAGGAGCGCGTACAGGGCTACCACCGTCTTCCCCGAGCCGACGTCGCCCTGGAGGAGGCGCTCCATGGGCACCGACCGGGCAAGGTCGGCGTCGATGTCGGCGATCGCCCGCCCTTGGTCGGGCGTGAGCGAGAAGGGAAGGAGGGCAAGGTAACGACGGGCGAGGTCGCCGGGAGGGGGAAGGCGCGGGGCCACGGCCTGCTCCCGCCGCAGCCGACGCCGGGCGAGGCCCACCTGGAGGACGAGCAGCTCCTCGAAAGCGAGCCTTCGCCTAGCGATCTCTGCATCCTCGAGGGAGCGGGGCCGGTGCAGGACGTGGAGCGCGTCTGCCTTGAAGGGCAGCGACAGCCGCTCCTTGAGCGGGGCAGGAAGCGGATCGGGGAGGTCGCCGGCATGCCCGAGGGCTTGGTCGACCAGGGAGCGCAGGCGCTTGGGCGTGATCTCCTCCCCGGCCGGATAGACAGGCGCGAAGTCGGCCGTCTGGGAGATCTCTCCCACGTCGTAGGCCCGCACCTGGAAGCGGCCTCCGCGTAGCCGGCCTCGCAGGCGTACGGCCATCCCCGGCCGCAAGCGCTCTGTCAGCCACTCCTGGTTGAACCAGACGCAGGCTACCTCCCCGCTCGCATCGCCCACCCAGGCAGTGACGACGGCAAGCCGGGGACGGGGACGGCGTACTCCCACCTCCCGGACGCGACCAGCGATGACGACCTCCTCCTCGGCCAAGAGATCGGCGATGCGCCGCTCGGGCACGGCGGCCTCGTAGCGCCGAGGTCGCATCGCCAAGAGGTCGGCGATGGTGACCAGCCCGAGCTTGCTCAGACGGGCAGCCACCCGAGGGCCCACCCCGCGCAGGTGACCAACCGGACGCTCCAGGTGGTCGCGGTGGAGCTTCGCCCGGGGATGCGGCCAGGCAGGAGGCGCCGAGAGACCCGAGATCTTCGAGGGGAAACCAACCGCTTCTCTTCGCCGTGCCAGCGAGGCGAGTATACGGGGAGGCCCGGCTAGTCCCGATCGAGCCACCAGAAGAGCCCGACCGTTCCCGGCCCGGCGTGCGTCCCCACGACCGGGCCAAGGAGCGAGCGCACCTCGATCCGGGCCGACGGCCTCGTCCGGGCCACCATCTCGGCGACCGCCTGCTCTCGCTCGGGAGCGTCGGCGTGCACGATCCCTATCCGCAGGCCAGGCTCGTCTCGGCTTCCCTCCCCGAGCGCCCGCTCCAGCTCGGCCAGCGCTCGCCGGTTTCCCCGCACGCGGGCGAGGGGGACGATCTCCCCCTCGGCGATGGCGAGGACCGGCTTCACCCGCAGAAGCTCGCCTGCCCAGGCGGACGCGCGGCCGATCCTCCCTCCTCGAGCCAGGTACTCGAGGGTGTCCACCGTGAACACGAGGCGTACGTCGCGCCGGAAGCGGGCAACGAGGGCCTCGATCTCCTCCTCGGTTGTCCCCCGCTCCAGTCGCCGCTGCACAGCCAGGCCGAGCAGGGCCACGCCGGCCGACACCGATCCCGTGTCCACCACTCGCACCCACCCTTCCTCGAGCTCGGCGGCGGCAGCGCGGGCGCTCTCGTACGTCCCCGAGAAGGTCGCTGACAGGTGGAGGGAGTAGACGCGGGCGAAGCCCGTGAGCCCCTGGTAGACCTCGAGGAAGTCGGCCGGCGTGGGCTGTGCCGTCGTGGGCGGCTCGCCTCCCTGGCGTAGCCAGCGGTAGAGCTCCTCCCCGCTCAGATCGACGTGGTCGCGGTACACCCGACCGCCCAGGCGCACGTAGAGGGGCACTATTCGCCAGTTGGCAAGCCGGCGTGGCCCCTCGGGGAAGTCGGCGGTGGAGTCGATGACGACAGCCGTGCTCTGGGCGCTGAGGTCCACGCCCCGAGCCTACTCGGCGGCGACGAGGAGGAGGTAGTGGGGCTGGCCCCCCGACTGCACGTCCAGCTCGATCTCCGGGTGGCGCTCCTCGATGAGGGCAAGTAGACGCTCGAGGGGCAACTCCTCGCGGCCGGTAAGGAGCGTCACCACCTCCCTCGGCTCGGCCAGGAGGCGCTCGACCACGGCCGCTGCCACCTGGTCGAAGTCGGGCCCGCCGGCGATCGGTCGATCCTCGAGCAGGCCCACGTAGTCGCTTTTTCGGACGCGCACGCCGTTCAGCTCCACCTCGCGAGAGGCGCGGGCCACAGCCCCTGTGGCCACGGTACGGATGGCCTCCAGCATGGTCCTCTCGTTCTCCTCGGCCGAGCGCGAGGGCTGGAAGGCCACCATGGCCGCTAGGCCGGCATGGATGGAGCGGGTGGGAACGACCCGAGTCGGCTTCTCGGCCAGAGAGGCAGCCTGCTCGGCAGCCATGATCACGTTCGAGTTGTTGGGCAGCACGATCGCCTCCGGCTCGGGGAGGCTGGCGATCGCGGCCAGGATCTCCTCGGTGGAGGGATTCATGGAGAGGCCCCCCAGTACGATGGCCCCCGCCCTCAGGCTGGCGTACAGACGCCGGTTTCCCTCTCCGGCCACCACGGCCACCACCCCGGTGCGGCCGGGCGGAGAGGCCGGTACCGGGCGCAGAAGCCGCCGCTCGCGCTCCTGGGTCTGAAGGTGCATGTTGGCGATCTCGACCCCGCCGATGACTCCCAGCGAGGTGCCTAGGCTGAGGGCAGCCCCTGGGTCGTCGGTGTGGAGGTGCACCTTGAGAGCGGCCTCGTCGCCGACGACGAGGAGGGAGTCGCCCAAGCGCTCGAGCTCTCTCTCCACCGCCTCCCGGTCGAGCCCCTGGCCCTCGATGACGAAGGTCGTGCAGTAGCGGTAACGGGAGAGCTCGCCATGGGCTGCCTCGAGCCCCAGCTCCTCCCGCGGCGGTGGGGACGGCAGCGCCTCCCCGGCCACGGCGCTAGTAAGCCCGCGCACGAGCTCGACGAGGCCGGCTCCACCTGCGTCGACGACGCCTGCCTCCCGCAGCGCCTCGAGCATCTGGGGCGTGCGAGAGAGAGCCTCCTCCCCCCGGACAAGAATCGCCAGCCAGAGGTCGGCGACGGGGAGGCCAGGGGAGGCCCGAGCCTCTGCCTCCTCGGCCATCTCCCGGATGACGGTGAGCATCGTCCCCTCCACCGGCCGGCGCACGCCGCGGTAGGCAGCGTCGCTTCCTGCCCGCAGAGCCCGGGCGAGCGCGCGGGCATCGAGCGTGGGAGCCGCCGCCAGCGCCTCGGCGGCGCCACGGACGATCTGGGACAGGATCACCCCTGAGTTCCCCCGCGCCCCCATGAGGGCCGCTCGAGTCAGCACGCGGGCCAGGGCCGGACGGTCGGGGAGAGCGGTCGACTCTACCGCCTCCACCATGGCCTGCACGGTCAAGCACATGTTGGTGCCTGTATCCCCGTCGGGCACGGGATAGACGTTGAGGTCGTCGATCCGCTCCCGGCTCCCCTCCAGCGCCGCCGCCGCTGCCCGCAGCAGGCGGCGGAGCTCGTCGAGCTCCCTCACCCCGACCTCCGTACGTCGCTGATGTGGACCTCCACCGAGGCCACCTTGAGCCCGGTGAGGCGACCGACCTCGTAGGCGACGCGGGAGCGGACGGTGGAGGCCACCTCGGCCAAATTGAGGCCGCGCTCGACCACCACGTGGAGGGTGAGGGAGAGCCCTTCTGGAGCCCGCTTCACCTCTACTCCCCGCTCCGGGCGATCGTGGGCAAGGAGCCGCCCCAGGTGCCGAAGCCGGGATGCCATGCCCACCACCCCGTAGCACTCGATCGCAGTCTGGCCCACGATCTGGGCGATGGCCGAGGTCGAGATGGAGATGCGTCCGAGCGAGACGGGCTGCGAGGAAGCATCCACGGCGCGGAGGTTAGACGGCCGCTGCCTCCTTCTCGGTTGCGCCCTAGGGCGCCTTGGCCACCTTGCCGCCCTTGAGGCAGCGGGCGCACACGTAGGCCCGGGTGGGCTTGCCGTCGAGGAGCACCCGCACTCGCTGCAGGTTGGGGTCGAAACGGCGCTTGGTCGCCACCATCGAGTGGCTGCGGTTGTGCCCGAAGGAGGGCTTCTTGCCGCACACGGCGCAGACCTTGGACATGACCCGGCCAGTGTACCTGCGCCCCGCTTCTACCGCGCCGATGCTGCTCGGGTGCGAATGTGCGCGAAGAGGTCGGCCATCTCTAGAGCGGTGCGGGCGGCGTCGGCGCCCCGGGACACCCGGGCCTCAGCTTGCTCCCGCGTCTCGCAGGTGAGGACGCCGAAGGAGACAGGGATGCCGCTCTCGATGGCGGCGAGCTGGAGCCCGCTCGCCGCCTCGCCAGCGACGTAGTCGAAGTGGGGGGTCTCGCCGCGGATCACGCAGCCGAGCGCGACTACGCAGGAGAAGCGTCGAGTCTTGGCGAGCGCGAGAGCAGCCAAGGGGAGCTCGAACGCGCCCGGCACAGGGACGATGGAGATCTGCTCCTTCGCCACGTGGCAGTCAGCCAGGGCCTGGAGAGCGCTGTCCAGGAGACGACTAGTGATGTCGCCGTTGAAGCGGCTGACCACCACCGCCACCGTCCGTCGGAACCCGTGCGGCCCCCCCTCGATGAGGTCGTAGCCGTCGGGGACGCGGAGCCCGCCCGGGGCGTGCTCGGCGAGCGAGCGCTCCTCCCCGGGCGCCCCCTCCACCGGGGCAGGCGCCTCCACCACCTCTAAGGGAAGCCCCGACCCGAGCGGCGAGACAGGCTGGGCCTCGCCTAGGCCCGCCACCGGAGCAGCCTCGAGCTCGGGCTCGGGGAAGCTAGTCCCCTCCGGGGAAGCCCAGAGCGAGCCCTCCCGCTCTGGCCAGCCTCCCTCCTTGCCTTCGGGCTCCAGCCGGTGGAAGCCCCCCTGTCCCTCGGTCACGGCTCCCTCTCGAACTTCAGGTCTTGGTGGTGCAGGCGGTGGCCCAGTTTCTCCCGTTTTGCCTGGAGGTAGCGGCGGTTCTCGTCGTTGGGGGCGACCTCGATGGGCACCTGCTCGACCACCCGCAGGCCGTACGACTCGATCCCCTCCATCTTGCGGGGGTTGTTGGTCAAGAGGCGGATGGTGGAGAGGCCGAGGTCGGCCAGGATCTGGTAGCCGATCCCGTACTCGCGCGAGTCGGCGGGGAAGCCGAGCTCCAGGTTTGCCTCCACCGTGTCCAGGCCCCGCTCCTGGAGCTCGTAGGCGCGCAGCTTGTTGAGGAGGCCAATGCCCCGCCCCTCTTGGGCCATGTACAGAAGGACCCCGCGCTCCTCGCGACCGATCTGGCCCAGAGCCAGCTCCAGCTGCTCGCCGCAGTCGCACCGCAGGGAGTGGAAGACGTCACCGGTCAAGCACTCAGAGTGCACGCGGACGAGGACGTTCTCCTTGCCCTCCACCTCTCCCCGCACCAAAGCAACGTGGTGCTTGCCGGTCAGCTTCTCCCGGAAGGCGATCGCGGTGAACTCCCCGTACTCGGTGGGCAGGCGCACGGACGTGACCCGCTCGATCAGCTTCTCCGTCCGCCGGCGGTACTCGATCAGGTCGGCGATAGTGATCATCTTCAAGCCGTGCTTGCGGCAGTAGGGGATGAGGTCGGGAACGCGGGCCATGGTGCCGTCGTCGTTCATGACCTCGCAGACGACCCCGGCAGGGATGAGCCCGGCCAGGCGGGCCAGGTCGACTGCCGCCTCCGTCTGGCCCGCCCGCTGGAGGACGCCGCCGGGGCGGGCGCGGAGAGGAAAGACGTGGCCTGGCTGGACGAGGTCGTGGGGACCTTTGGTCGGGTCGATGGCGACCTGGATGGTGCGGGAGCGGTCGGCCGCGGAGATTCCCGTCGTCACCCCTTCTCTGGCCTCGATGGAGGTGGTGAAGGCGGTGCCGAAGGGCGACTCGTTGCGAGCCTGCTCCATGGGGCGCAGGCCGAGCTCGTCGCAGCGCTCGGGGGTCAGGCAGAGGCAGATGAGCCCGCGGCCGTGGGTAGCCATGAAGTTGATGGCGTCGGGGGTGGCGAACTGGGCGGCGATGGTGAGATCGCCCTCGTTCTCCCGGTCGGGAGCATCCACCACCACCACGAATCTCCCCTGGCGGATGTCCTCGATCGCCTCCTCGATGGTGGCGAAGGGAGACGCCTCGACCTCGATCGTGCTCGGGGGACGAGTAGCCATAGGGGCATCGTAGCCTCAGCAGCGGGAGACGAGCCTCTCCACGTACTTGGCGAGCACGTCCGCTTCCAGGTTCACCTCGTCTCCCGGCTCAAGTCGGCCCAGCGTGGTGGCAGCGAGCGTGTGCGGTACCAAAGCCACGGCGAAGGCCTCCCCGTCCAGCCCGGCTACGGTCAGGGACACCCCCGAGACGCAGATCGAGCCCTTCTCCACGCAGTAGCGGAGCACTGAGGGAGGCGCCTGCACCCACATCCTGGCGCCCTCGGCTTCAGGCTCGACCGAGAGCACCTTCCCGACCCCGTCTACGTGACCTTGGACGATGTGGCCACCGAGGGGATCGCCGGCGCGCAGGGCTGGCTCCACGTTCACCTCCGCCCCCGGCCTGAGGCGCCCGAGCGTGGTCCGGGACAGCGTCTCGGGCACGACGTCGAAGGCGAGGGTGCTCGCGTCCCCGCCCACGACGGTGAGGCAGACGCCGTCGATGGCTACGGACTCGCCAAGGGAGGCGCGCGTCGAGGTCTGGACGACCAACCGCCCACCGCCGCAGGAGACGACCCGACCCCGCTCGCGCACGATGCCGGTGAACATGCCTCCAAGGCTACTCGGTGGACGGCCGAGTGGTAGGCCGGGAAGGGAGCCCGGCGCTCGTTCCGTTGCGTAAAGTAACTACCTGGATGGAGAGGGAGCGGCTGGCGAGAGCCGGGACCGGCGACAGGAGGAGGGAGGCTCCCCGCCGGCACTACCTCGCTACCCTGGCCGTCCTCACCTTCGCCGGCATCGCCTTCGCCCTCCAGCAGACGATGATCATTCCGGCGCTTCCCACGCTGCAGCGCGATCTCCACACGACGACGAGCTGGGCCACGTGGCTCCTCACCGGCTTCCTTCTCTCTGCGTCTATCGCCACTCCCCTCCTGGGCAAGCTCGGCGACCAGCACGGCAAGGAGCGCCTCCTCGTCATCTCCTTGGGCCTGTTTCTGATCGGGTCGCTGGGCGGCATCTTCGCCCCTGACATCTGGACGCTGATCGGCGTTCGGATCCTGCAGGGCGCGGGAGGAGCCGTGTTCCCGCTCAGCTTCTCGATCATCAAGGACGAGTTCCCCGAGGAGAAGGTAGGGATGGGCGTGGGCGTGGTGTCCGCCGTGTTCGCCATCGGCGGCTCGCTCGGCCTTGTCCTCTCCGGCCTCATCGTCGATCACCTGTCCTGGCGCTACATCTTCGTGGTCGGGGCGGTGGTCGTGGCCGCGGCCGCCGTCCTCGTCCACCTCCTCGTCCCCGAGTCGCCGATCAAGACCCCCTCTCGCCTGGACGTGCCGGGAGCCCTGCTTCTCTCGGCCGGTCTCGGTAGCCTGCTCTTGGCCCTGACGGAGGGAAACACTTGGGGCTGGGGCTCGCCGCCCATCGCTGGGCTCTTCGCCTCGGCGGCCGTCCTCCTCGCCGCGTGGGGGGCTGTCGAGCTGCGGGTGAAGGAGCCCATGGTGGACATGCGCATGCTGGCGCGTAGACCCGTGCTCTTCTCCAACCTCACCGGCCTCCTTGCCGGCTTCGCCATGTTCGGCTCCTTCGTCCTCGTCCCCAACTTCGTGGAGACGCCGCGCGGACTTCCCGCCGAGCTCGCCCGCGCGGTGGACTACGGCTTCGGCGCTAGCACCACCACGACCGGCCTGTACCTCTTGCCCGGGTCCTTGACCGGCTTTGTCTCCGGGCCGCTCGCCGGCGTGCTCGGCCGCCGCTACGGCTCCAAGTGGCCGATGGCGCTGGGGATGGCCTTGGCCTCGATCGGGCTTTCCTTGCTCGCGCTCTGGCACGATCGCCCCTGGCAGGTCGTCGTGGGCATGACCGTCCTCGGGGCGGGCGTCCCCTTCACCTTCGCCGCCATGGCCAAGGTCATCGTGGACACGGTTCGGCCAACCGAGACCGGCGTCGCCACCGGTATGAACACGGTCATGCGCACCGTGGGCGGAGTCGTGGGCGGCCAGGTAGGGGCGGCCATCCTCGCCGCCGACACTATCGCCGGCACGCAGGTCCCGGCCGAGTCCGCCTTCGTCACTGCCCTCTGGATCGGAGCGGCCGCCTCCCTCCTAGCCGTGCTCGTGGCCTTGCTCGTCACCCGCCGCCGCCTGCGGGTGCTGGCGGTCGCTCCTGAGGCCAACGAGTGACCGAGGGTCTGCCCCAGCGCCTCGCTGTCGAGCTCGAGCGGCTGTTCCTCGCGCTCGTCCGTGGGCCCGGCCTTCCCCCCGAGGACGACGAGCACCGGCTCACGGCCACCCAGAAGCTCGCCCTCATCCTCCTTAGCGACCGCTCCCCTCTTCGCCTGGGAGCCCTCGCCCACGAGATGGGGACGACCGACGCCACCGCCAGCCGGACGGTGGATGCGCTCGAGACAGCCGGGCTCGTCAGGCGCGAGCCGGACCCGGGCGACCGACGGTGCGTACTCGTCGCCGCCACGCCGCGGGGGCTCGCCCTCGTCGCCAAGCGCAGGCAGCGGCTGGTGAGCGGGCTCGCCCGGGGCCTGGCTGAGATGGCAGAGGAGGATCAGGCACGCCTGGTCGCGTTGCTCGCCCAGCTCAACGAGCTTTTGGACGCGCGATAGCCCGCGCTCAGGGCTCGTGGACGTAGGCGGAGAGGAGGATGTCCTCGCCCACCGGGCGGGTCTCGAGACAGGTCAGCGAGACTGGGTGCGGCAGCCGCCTTAGGAGATGCGGCCCTTCCCCCGACAGGGCGGGGGCGACGAAGACGAGGAGCTTGTCCACCAGGTCCTGGGCCACGAAGGCGCTAGCCAGCGTGGGCCCGCCCTCGAGGAGGAGCGACTGCACGCCCTCGGCAGCCAGAGCGGCTAGCTCGTCGCGTAGCGGCCCCGAGCGGAGCTCCAGGCTCGAGCCCTCGGGAAGCGGCCCCCGCCCGAAGGCAATCCGCCGCGGCTGGCGGGGAGCGTCCACCCCCCGCGCGTCCAGGCGGGGGTTGTCCGCCCGGACGGTGCCCATGCCCACCGCAACCGCGTCCGAGGCGGCACGGAGCTCGTGCACCAGCCGGCGGCTCTCCTCCCCGCTCACCCACCGCGAGCCAGGGAGGACGACGCGACCGTCGACCGTGACCGCCACCTTGTAGGTGACGAAGGGCCGACCGAGAGCGATCCACGTCCGCCAGGCCTCGTTCTGCTGCCGGCAGCGGAAGCCGAGCTCCCCCTCCACGACCTCCACCTCGACCCCAGCTGCGCGGAGCTGGGCAACTCCGTCCACCTCCGGGTTGGGGTCGAGGCAGCCGCAGACGACGCGGGCGACCCCGGCAGCCAGGATCGCCTCCGTGCAGGGCGGCGTCCGACCGTGGTGGGAGCAAGGCTCCATGGTGACGTACAGGGTGGCCCCGCGGGCCCGCTCGCCTGCCGCTC
>PSLH01000046.1:0-16983 GCA_040289505.1 Thermoleophilia bacterium
TACCCGCGTCGTCCAGGCCACGGCATCCCCGCCGCTCGTGACCATGGCCCGCGACCGCATCCCCGATCTCGTGGAGGAGGCGGCCGCGACCTTGGGTCAAGCCGGGATCGAGGTGCGCCTGGCCGCCGGCGACTCGGGCGTCCTGTGGGAGAAGGTCGCTCGTTTGGCCCCCCTGGCCGCGCTCACCGCCCTCACCGGAAAGCCGGTGGGAGAGCTGCGCCACGATCCTCGGCTTCGAGCTGGCGTGGTCGAGACCTGCTCGGTGGCCGCCGCGGCCGGGGCCCAGGTGAGCGCCAGCGAGCAGTGGAGGATCATCGAGGCCCTGCCGCCCTGGCTTACCACCTCGGCTGCCCGGGACGTCGCCGCCGGGCGACCCTCCGAGCTGGACGCGATCGTGGGGGCGGTAGTGCGCGCTGGCCGCCAGCTCGGGGTGGAGACGCCCACGCTGACTGAGCTTCTGGCCCAGTGCCGCGCGTGATCGCCCTCATCCCGGCCCGCTCCGGCTCGGTGCGGGTGCGCAACAAGAACATTCGCCCCCTGGCCGGCCATCCTCTGCTCGCCTACGCCGTCGCCACCGCCGAGAAGGCAGGGGTTTTCGACCGGGTCGTCTGCTCGACCGACTCGGAGGAGATCGCTGCCATCGCCCGCTGGTACGGGGCCGAGGTCCCCTTCTTGCGGCCCCCTGAGTACGCCACCGCCACCTCGCCCGATATCGAGTGGATCCGCTTCACGCTGGAGCGCCTGTCCGACCGCTACGACCTCTTCGCCATCGTGCGGGCTACCAATCCCTTCCGCGGCCCCGAGGCGATTCGTCGTGGCCTCGAGCAGCTGCTGAACACGCCCGAGGCAGACTCGCTGCGGGCGGTGGAGCTGGTCAAGCAACATCCCGGCAAGATGTGGGTGATCGACGAGAGCGGGCGAACGATGCGGCCCCTCCTCGACCAGTCCCACCTGGAGGTGGCTTGGCACGCCGGCCAGTACCAGGCTCTTCCCCCTGTCTACGTCCAGAACTCGGCCTTGGAGATCGCCTGGACGCGGGTCGTCTTCGAGACAGGGACGCGCGAGGGGCGGATGGTCGCTCCCTTCCTCACCCGGGATCTGGAGGGCTTCAACGTCGACGACGAGGAGGACTGGGAGCGGGCGGAGGCGCTCGTCGCCTCCGGCCGGGCCACGTTGACCCCCATCGACCGCCCTCCCTACCCCTATGCTCCCCGGCCATGAGGGTGACCCAGCTTGAGACGCTTGCCTGCGACGGGGGATGGCGCCCGTTCCTGTTTCTGAAGGTCTCGACCGACGAGGGCCTGGTGGGCTGGGCGGAGGTGACGGACTCGCACGGATCGCCGCGCGGCCTCTTCGGGGTGGTCGAGGACCTGGCTCCGCTCGTGGTCGGGCGCGACCCCCGGGCGAGCGAGGCCATCTACTGGGACCTGTACCGGGCCACCCGCCAGAGCCCGGGATCGATCGTGGCCAAGGCGATCGCGGGGATCGAGAACGCCCTCCTCGACGTCAAGGCCAAGGCCCTGGGCGTGCCCGTGTACGAGCTGTTCGGCGGACCGCTGCGGACGACGGTGCCGGTGTACTGGTCGCACTGCGGGACGACCCGCGCCCGCGCCTGGCAGGTGACGGGCACGCCCAAGCTCGACTCCTACGAGGCGGTGGCCGCCCTGGGGCGGGAGGTGGTGGAGCGCGGCTTCCGGGCCTTCAAGACGAACCTAGTGGTGCCGGGCGAGGAGCCCCAGGTCCTCCACCCCGGCTTTCACGGCCCTGGCCTCGATCGTAATCCCTCGCGGGAGGTGGAGGAGGCGCTCCGTCGGCTGCTCGACGCCTTCTACGAGGGAACCGGAGGGGGGGCGGAGCCTATCGTCGACCTCAACTTCAACTTCGCCCCCGAGGGCATGCTCCGCGTAGCCCGCGCGCTCGAGGAGTACGGGCTCATGTGGCTCGAGGCCGACACCTACGAGCCGGCGGCTCTGGCCCACGTCCGCCGAGGGACGACTTTGCCCATCTGCTCGGGCGAGAACCTGTACGGGGCCCGCGCCTTTCGGCCGTTCTTCGAGCAGGCAGCGATGGACGTGGCTTCGGTGGACGTGATCTGGAACGGCTTCGCTCAGGCGAAGAAGGTGGCCGACCTGGCTGAGACCTTCGAGGTGAGCTGCGCTCCCCACAACTACTACTCCCACCTCGCCACCTTTATCTCTGCCCAGTGGTGCGCGGCGATCCCCAACTGCCGCATCCTGGAGGTGGACGTGGACGACGTCCCCTGGAAGGACGAGCTGACGACCGCGGCTCCCGTCATCGCCGGCGGAGCGATGGCTATCCCCGCCGGGCCTGGCTGGGGGGCGGAGGTGAACGAGGAGGTGCTGCGGGCGCATCCATGGTCATCCACCTGATCCCCCACCTGTGGCCGGCTGCCCTGGCCGTCAAGGCGGCCTGGGCGGTGGCGGTGCGGCTGGGCCTGCAGGTCTACGACCCCAGGCGGGAGAGCCTGTCCCGCCTTGACGAGCTGAGCGAGTACGTGCTCGACCCCCGCCCCGTGCGCGACAAGCGCCTCACCACTGCCGCCGAGGGTATCCCCGACCTGACCCTGCTCCCCGAGGCGCTGGCGGACGTGCTCGAGGTCGATCGCTTCCGGGGCTGCCGTGTCCTCGAGGTGGGGCCCAAGTACGGGGCGCACTCCCTGTGGATCGACCGGGAGCTCGCCCCATCGGAGATCGTGTTCTGCGACTTCTCGTCCGATCGCTCCCTGCACGAGCGCTGGAGGGGCGAGCTCCGAAGCCCCCACCGCTTCGTCTTCGGGGACCTGCGCACTGCCTGGGAGCTCCTCGACCTCGGCCCCTTCGATCTCGTCTTCTTCCTGGGCGTCCTCTACCACTCGGCCTGGCACCTCGATCTTTTGGCCATGCTCAACCGGGTGACGCGCCTGGGCGGGACGATGCTCTTGGAGTCGACGGTCGATCCCCGCCCCGATGCCCTAGTGCGGCTCCGCTGGCCTCCGGACACGGGCAAGGCGAAGGGCGTGCCCACCGTCAGCGGCCTCCGCATGGAGCTCGCCTGGACCGGCTGGCGTAGGGTGCGCCGGTTCACGGACTACCGGCCGGGATCGACCGAGGCCCTCTTCCTCTGCGTGAAGACGGATGAGCTGGAGGAAGGAACGAGCCTCGCTCCCGTAGTCACGCCCCACCGACCGGCCTGAAGGCTCGTCTCGCAGCCAAGGCCTCGATAGTCGGGGACGATCGTGGTCGAGCTTGTCGATCGAGCTCCTGCATCGCCTTTCGGCGGCTGGCACGATGCAGGCAGTTCTCGCTCACGCCCCGGCTTGACGCGCGCTAACGTCTCGGGCGTGCTGCAGCTCGCGCTCATTCCCAAGGCCGAGCTCGACCGCGTGCGCGCCGCGGCAGGCGACCGCGACCTCGTGCTCGCCTGCCTCGCCGACATGTGCCGGCTGAACACGCTCACAGCCGTCAAGCGGGCCGGCTCCGGCCACCTCGGCTCCAGCTTCAGCGCCATGGACATCGTCGTCCACCTCTTTCTCGAGGAGCTGAACGTGGCCAGCCTCGGCTTCGACCACCCCCACCGCGACATCTACTTCTCCTCCAAGGGTCACGACTGCCCCGGCCTCTACGCCGTTCTCTACGCCCTGGGTGTCATCCCCAAGGAGCGCTTCCTGCGCCTGCGCCGGCTGGGAGGGCTGGACGGCCACCCCGACGTACGCGTGCCTGGCATCGAGGCCAACTCGGGCTCTCTGGGCATGGGCATCTCCAAGGGCCGGGGTATGGCCCTCGCCAAGCGCCTACTGGGCCGTTCCGGACGGGTGGTGGTCATGGTGGGAGACGGAGAGCTGCAGGAGGGCCAAAGCTGGGAGGGGCTGCAGGCGGCCGCCCACCACGGCGCCGACAACGTGTGGGTCGTGGTCGACCGCAACGAGATCCAGTCGGACAAGCCTACCGAGGAGATCCTGGCCCTCGGCGATCTCGAGCGGAAGCTGGTTGCCTTCGGGTGGGAGGTTGCCTCCTGCGACGGCCACGATCACGCCGCTCTTCGCCAGGCCTTCGCCCGCTTCCGGTCCAGCTCGTCCCGGCCCAAGGTCCTTCTCGCTCGTACGGTCAAAGGTAAGGGCGTCTCCTTCATGGAGCACCCCGTCGCGCTGGCCGAGGGCGGGGGAGTCTACCGCTGGCACGCGGGGGCGCCCGACGACGAGACCTACGCTCGGGCCTGCCAAGAGCTCCTCGCTCGCATCGAGGAGCGGCTGGCTGCGCTTGGCCTCGACCCTTTGGTGCCCGAGCCGGTCGAGCTCGAGCCGGCGGAGCGTGTCTACAGCATGGAAGGAGAGCCCGAGTCGGGCGTCGCCAGTCGGCCCAGGGTGACCGACGAGTACGTGGCCCAGGCCTACGGCGAGGCCCTCCTCGAGCTCCTCGACCAGCACCCGGAGATCGTCGTTTTGGACGCCGACCTCGCCTCCGACTGCCGTATCCGGGCGGTGGAGGTCTTTCGCCCCCACCGCTTCCACGAGTGCGGGATCGCCGAGCAGGACATGGTCTCCGCCGCCGCCGGCCTCGCCCGGCAGGGGCTTCTCCCCGTGGTCAACTCCTTTGCCGCTTTCCTCGCCGCCCGGGCCAACGAGCAGATCTACAACCAGGCGAGCGAGGGCACCAAGGTGATCTACGCCCTCCACTACGCCGGCCTCATCCCCGCCGGCCCAGGGAAGTCGCACCAAAGCCTGCGCGACGTGTCGCTTCTTGCCGCCATCCCGGGGATGACCATCGTCCAGCCGGCGAACGCCGAGCAGGCGCGGGCGCTCCTACGCTGGGCGGTCGAGGAGGAAGCGGGGAACGTGGCCATCCGCCTCGCCATCGGCCCCTCCCCCCGGCGGATCGAGCTTCCCCCGGGCTCTCCGGTGGCGGGCCGGGGCCAGGTCCTGCGCCAGGGAGGGGACGCGCTCCTTCTCGCCTACGGCCCGGTCATGCTGCACGAGGCCCTGGTCTGCGCGGAGATGCTGGAGCATCAGGGGGTAGCTCTCCAGGTAGTGAGCATGCCCTGGCTCAACCGGGTCGACCAGGACTGGCTGGAGGAGCTCGTGGCCCCGTTCCCGGAGGTGCTCGTGCTCGAGGACCACGCCCCCGTTGGCGCGCTCGCAGACGCCCTGCGCCGCGCCCTCCCCGGGCACTCGGTCACGACCTTGGGGGTGGAGGGGTGGCCTGCCTGCGGCACTCCCATCGAGGCGCTCCGCTTCCACCGGCTCGACGGCGCCTCGCTGGCCGCCCGCGTCCTAGGTGCGCTCCGCGTCTCGGCGGCGTGAGGGGACCGACCCCGTTCTTCGTGTACACGTCGCCGCCCACGGGGTCTGCCTGGCTCGTTAGCCTGCTCGACAGCCACCCGGCGATCGCGGCCTACGCGGAGCTCTTCCTAGCCGATGGCCGCGGGCGCCCAGCCTACGGGAGCCAGGACCTCCCCTTCTTCTCGGAGTACCGCTGGAAGAGGGAGGGATGGCTGCGCGGCGGTCGGCCGGAGCTCGTGCGCCTCGCCCTCTTTCTTCGCCGACTGTATCGGCCGCGACCAGGGGTGGCTGAAGCGGGTTTCAAGCTGATGTACGCCCAGGCAGAGAGGCAGCGCGGGCTCCTCTTTTTTCTCCTTGCCCTGCGCCGGGCGCGAGCGGTTCACCTGAGGCGGGCCAACCGTCTCGCTGCTCTCGTCTCGTACGAGGCCGCGCGCGCCAACGGCTTCTTGCACCCCACGCGGGCCGAGCGAGTGCCGCTCGCCCCTGTTCGGCCCGATACCGGCTCGCTCCTCGCCTCGCTGGCCGGGGGCGAGCGGGCGGTTGCCCAGGCCCGACGCCAGCTCCCACCATCTGGCGTGTCTCCTCGATCGAGGCCGAGTCCGAGCGCCTGGTGTGGAGCGGCCCCAAGAGCCGCTGGGCTCGGCGCTCAACTTCCTCTCGGGAGCGGATCGAGCGGCGCTCGCCTCGGCGTTTGCCCGCATCAACCCGGACCCTGTCTCGGCGTTTCTCGGCGACCTCGCCGAGGTCCGAGTCGCCCTGACCGGCACGCGCTTTGCTTGAAGGTGGACGCGGCGGCTCCGACGCGCGAGAGGGGCAAGGGCTTCTCCGCGCCTAGGAACGAGAGGGAGACGGAGGGGGCGAAGCCATAGCCACTCCAGGCTCCTTGGCCGGGGCACGGATCGTGTTCGTGCTGCGCTGGGCGACGCTGGGCGGGGCGGAGCGCCAAGCCCTCGCCTTCGCTCGCTCTCTCCGTCACCAGGAAGGAGCTGAGGCCGAGATTCTCGCTCTCACAGAACAGGGCGGAGGAGCCGTCGATCTGGCCAGGACGCTCGCTGTCCCCTGGCGGCCCTTCCCTCTCCCGTGGAAGGGATCGCGGCTGGAGAAGGCCCGACAGCTCGCCCGTCTTGTGGCTTGCTTGCGGGGGCTACGGCCCCGCCTACTCCTCCCCTACGCGGGCTTCTCCAACGTGATCGCAGGGCTCATCTGGCCATGGACAGGAGCCCGAGCCTGTATCTGGCGCCAAGGGGACGACCTTCCCATCGACGACGTCTCGAGCGCCATGGCGCGCCGGGCAGTGGAGGCCACCCCCTTTTTCGTCGCCAACTCTCGCTACGCCCTTCGCTACCTCGTCACTGAGCTTGGAGCGCCTGAGGAGCGGGCTCGGCTGGTAGGAAATGGCGTCTTTCTCCTTCCCCCTGAGAGCGACCGAGCCGTCTGGCGGGCGAGGCTAGGCATCTCTTCGCAAGTTGTGGTCGCGTGCATGCTCGCTCGACTGCACCGGCACAAGGATCACTCCACCCTCCTTCGGGCGTGGCGGATCGTCGAGCGGCAGCTGAGCGGACGCGGCGAGCGGGCAGTCCTGCTTCTGGCTGGCACGCCGGGCGGGGCTGAGGAGGCGCTCAAGGCGCTTGCCTTCGATCTTGGGCTCAGCTCGAGCGCCCGCTTCCTGGGCGAGGTGAGGGATGTAGCCGGTCTTCTCTCTGCCTGCGACGTGGGTGTCTTGAGCTCGCGGTCGGAGAGCTGTCCCAACGCGATCCTCGAGTACATGGCTGCCGGGCTTCCGGTGGCAGGGACGGACGTTCCCGGGATCCGCGAGGCGGTGGGAGAGAAGGGCGCGGCGTTCCTCGCTCCCCCTGGAGACGTAGAGGGGCTGGCGGCCGCGCTCCTCGGGCTGGTCGCCAGCCCCAGGCTCCGCCAGAGATTGGCTCAAGAGGGCAAGGAGCGGGCAGGCCGACTCTTCGACCTCGAGCGCTCCCACGAGGAGCAGAAGGCGGTCCTGGTCGAGGCCTTGACCGCGGCGAGACCGTCGCTCGCTGGCCTCCCCTGGCGCCGGCCGGATCACGGAGAGAGGAGGCAGCAAGAGCGCTAGGGTGCGCGCTGTGCGCCGAGACCCAGCCTCACGGCCGCTCTGGCTCGTCCTGCCCGATCAGCTCTCGACTAGAATCTTCTTCGACTGCGGCATCGTCGAGCTTCTGGTCGAGGAGCTCGGCTCGAGCCTGCGGCTCGTCTTCCTGCTCCCTCCTGAGGAAGGGAGCGAGTGGGCAAAGCGAGTTCCCGGGGTGGCGGCGGCGCAGCGGCTCGACCTCTTTCCCTGGCGGCCGAGCCTTCCCGAGCGCGCCCACCGGCTGCTCGACCGCTGGCTCGATCGCCAGATCGGCTTCTACCCGCTCGCGCTCCGCCACAGCCTGCGCCACGGCTTCCATCGGCAGCGAATGTGGCCCGGCCACCGGAACTGGTTCCTCGACCCCGATCGGGCTGGCCCGCTTCCCCAGTGGTGGTGGCTCGATCCTTGGATGCGGAGGTGGCACTACGGGCGGCTTCGCTACGTCCCCTCCGCGTTGCGCGAGGCGCTCCTTAGGGAGCGACCCACGGTCGTCCTGAGCAACATGCAGATGCAGTCGGTCGTGCCTGTGATCGTGGCCGCCCGCCGGCTCGGGCTCGTCTCGATCGGCTACGTGGCGAGCTGGGATCATCCCATCGGCAAAGGGATCGTGAGCCCGCATATGCGTCGCTACCTGGTGCAGAACCAGGCCATGCATGACGACCTCGTCCGCTACCACGGTATCGACCCTTCTCGCATCGTCATTACCGGCTGGCCCCAGACCGACCTCTACTACCGCTCGCGGCCCCGCTCGGACTACGAAGCCCTGCTCCGCGGCTTCGGCCTCGACCCAGCTCTGCCGCTCGTCATGGTCATGGGCAACACGCCCACCAACGCCCCCTACGAGCCCCGTTTCGTGGAGCGCCTTGTCGCCTGGTGGGAGGAAGGCCACCACCACCGCTTCCAGCTCCTCTTCCGGCCCCATCCCCGCGACGGCGAGTGGCAGAAGCGGTTCGCGGCGGCGCTAGGAAAGTCGGGGGCCTACGTGCAGCAGCCGAGCTTCACCGACCTCGAGGCCTTAGCCACGTTGCTCCAGCACGGAAGCTGCGTGGTCGCTAACGCGGGCACCATCCTCCTCGACGCGCTGGTCAACGACCGTCCTGCCGTGTGCGTGCTCTACGACGAGGGAGCGCCTCCGGGGGAGAGCTTCGCCGTGAAGAACGTGCTCGGGGAGCACTACCGGGCGCTTCTGCGCTCTCGCGCCTTCTACCGGGCGGAGCGCTTCGAGGAGGTGGTGGCGGGCATCGATCGCGCCCTCGCCCATCCCCACGAGCTTGCCGCCGAGCGGGCCCGCGTCGCCCGGGAGGTGGTGGGCGAGGTAGACGGCAGGGCGGCCGAGCGAGTCGTGGAAGCGATCCTGGAAGCGCGGTAGGATCAGGCCCGGCCCTGGGTATGCGGCTGGTCATGACCTTGCTCGTTCGCGACGAGGCAGACATCGTCGAGAGCCAGCTTGCCTTTCACCTGGCGGCGGGGGTCGACTTCGTGATCGCCACCGACCATCGCTCCCAGGACGGCACCACCGACATCCTCCGCCGCTACGAGGGGGAGGGGGTGCTGCGGCTGATCCGCCGGGAGGAGGAGGGGTTCCGGCAGGCCGAGTGGGTGACCGAGATGGCGAGGCTAGCGGCTGCCGAGTACGGTGCCGACTGGGTCATCCACGCCGACGCCGACGAGTTCTGGTGGCCGCGGGGCGGGAACCTCAAGGAGGTGCTCCAGGCGATGCCGCCCCGGTACGGCCTGGTGCGGGGCTTGTGGCGAAACTTCCTCCCCCGTCCCGGGGAGGGGCCGTTCTGGGAGCGGATGACCGCGCGCCTGGCCCCTCGGGCTCCGATCTCTGACCCGCGCACGCCCTACCGCCCGAACGCCAAGATTGCCCACCGGGCTCACCCCCGCGCCCAAGTCGGACAGGGAAACCACGTGCTCGTGGAGCCGCCGCTTCTCGCGCTCCACGGCTGGTATCCCTTGGAGGTACTCCACTTCCCCATTCGGAGCCTAGAGCAGTGCCGGCGCAAGAACCTCACCATCTACGAGGCTCTGGGGCACCGGCGCCGGGGCGACCACATCGAGGCAGTGAGCGCTCTTCGGCATGGGCGCCTGGAGGAGTACTACCAGTCGCTCTTGGTCGACGACAAGCAGCTCGAGCACGGTCTCGCCTCCGGCACCCTCGTTCTCGATACCCGACTGCGGGATGCGCTACGCGAGGTGACGGCCGCGAGAGACGAGGGGCGAGCGCCTGATCTCCGCTTCCCCCGCCCCACCGTGGTCGAGGAGGCTGCGTACGCCGTGGACGTGGCTGTCCTCGGCGAGGCCGACGTCGTACGAGCCCGGCGACGGTTGGAGGAGCTCGAGCAGCGCCTGCACGCGCTAGAGCGTCGCCCCGGGGCACGGGCTCTGGCCGCGATCGAGCGAGGAGCTCGCCTGCTCGGGAGGATGGCACGCCGGTGAGGGTCGTCATGACCTTGCTCGTTCGCGACGAGGCAGACATCGTCGAGAGCCAGCTTGCCTTTCACCTGGCGGCGGGGGTCGACTTCGTGATCGCCACCGACCATCGCTCCCAGGACGGCACCACCGACATCCTCCGCCGCTACGAGGGGGAGGGGGTGCTGCGGCTGATCCGCCGGGAGGAGGAGGGGTTCCGGCAGGCCGAGTGGGTGACCGAGATGGCGAGGCTAGCGGCTGCCGAGTACGGTGCCGACTGGGTCATCCACGCCGACGCCGACGAGTTCTGGTGGCCGCGGGGCGGGAACCTCAAGGAGGTGCTGGCCGCCATCCCTCCCCGCTTCGGCCTCGTCTTCGGCCTCTGGCGGCACTTCGCTCCGCGCCCGGCTGATGGGCGCCATTTCTCCGAGCGCATGATCTACCGCCTCTCTCCCTACGGTCCCAGTACGGAGCCTGCCGACCCCTTCCACCCCCAGGTCAAGGTGGCCCATCGGGCGGACAACTCCGTGAGGGTGGCGGTCGGAAACCACGATGCTCGGTCGCTCGGTCTCGTCCTCCTGCGCGGCTGGTACCCGCTGGAGGTACTCCACTTTCCCCTCCGATCGCTCGAGCAGCTGCGCTCGAAGTACGGTAGAGCAGCAGAAAGGTGGCGCCGCGGTGTAGGCCTCGTGCCTCGGCACGTGGAGGCGGGCGCGCGGGCCTTGTCCGAGGGTCGGGAGGAGGAGCAGTGGCGCCGCTTGCAGCTGGACGACGCTCAGGCCGAGGGCCAGCGGGAGGCACGTCGGGTTGCCGTGGACACGAGGGTGCGCGACGCTCTTCGGTTTCTTGCTGGGGTGAGCGAGCTGCCACCCCGGCCTACCTTTCCCCCGCCTCTCGGCCTGCCCCGGCTGCGCTTCCCCGGGGAGGATCTCGAGGCAAGCGCTTCCCATGCCGACGCTGCCTCGGCTCTTTCCGTGATCGACGCCCAGGCTCGCTTGGAGCGCCAGATCGCGATCTTCGAGGAGCGGCTTGCCCGGCTCGAGGGGCGGCGTTGGCGAGCGGGAGCGAGGCGAGCGACTGCTCTTTTGGGCAGACGACGGTGAGCGAAGTCGGTCGCCTGCAGGGAGCCCGCGTCGTCTTCGTCCTTCCCTGGGCGGCTTTGGGGGGAGCCGAGCGGTCGGCGCTCGCTCTCGCCCGCCACCTGCGCGACGCAGAGGGGGCCGAGGTCGAGGTGGTGGCGCTGACGGCCGAGGAGGGGCGGGCAGCGGAGGTGGCGGGGTCTCTCGGTCTTCCTTGGCTCGCTCTTCCTGTTCACTGGGCGCCGTCGCGGCGGAGGAAGGTAGCTGAGCTCGCCCGCCTCGTCACCTTCCTGAGGGAGCGAAAGCCGGACGCGCTTATGCCCTACTGCAACCTGGCCAACGTCCTCTGCGGGCTTTGCTGGCGTTTGACGGGGGCGAGGACGTGCGTGTGGCACCAGCAGGACGTGAGCCCGTCTCGGCGCCTCGGCCCAGCGCTGCAGCACCTGGCGGCACGGCAGACGCATCTGCTCGTCTCCAACTCCCAGCACGGAGCGGACTTCCTCGTCCGCGAGCTGGGAGCACCGGGCCAGCGGGTGCGGGTCGTCCGCGAGGGCGTCTCGCTCCCCTCCCCCAAGCGCGACAGGACGGCCTGGCGTCGGGGACTCGGCCTGAGCGAGGAGGACGTGGCCGCCTGCATGGTCGCCCACCTGCACCGGCAGAAGGACCACGCCGCCCTCCTTCGCGCTTGGCGCCTCGTCGTCGACCGCCTGCAGGCGCAGGGCAAGCAAGCGGTGCTCGTCCTCGCCGGCCGCCCGGCAGGAGCGGAGGACGCCCTCAAGGCGCTCGCTTTCGACCTCGAGCTGGGCCGAAGCGTCCGCTTCCTAGGCGAGGTCGAGGACGTAGCCGGCCTTCTTGCCGCTTGCGATATCGGCCTTCTCAGCTCGCCGCGGGAGGGCTTGCCGAGCGCGGTGCTGGAGTACATGGCAGCGGGGCTTCCCGTCGCGGGAACGGACATCCCCGGCATACGGGAGGCGGTGGGCGAGCAGGGCTCCTTCTTCCTCGCTCCTCCGGGCGACGCCGAGGGCTTGGCTCAGGTCACCCTGCGCCTGGCGGAGAGTCCCGACCTCCGCCGCAGCTTAGGGGAGGCAAACGCCGAGCGCGCCCGGCGGGAGTTCAGCCTGGAGCGAGCGCTCGGGGAGCACACAGCTCTCCTCGCGCACGCGCTGGCGTCGCCAGGCCGCCACCGTTGGAGAGGTTAGGATCGTAGGCTCCCCCGATGAAGCTCGTCATGACTCTTCTCTGCCGCGACGAGGCCGACATCGTCGATGCCCAAGTCGCGTTCCACCTGAATGCCGGCGTCGACTTCGTCATCGCCACCGACCATCGCTCGGTGGACGGAACGACGGAGATCCTCGAGGCCTATGCCCGTGAAGGCTGCCTCCATCTGATCCGGGAGCCCTCGCAGGCGTTTCTCGAGTCGGAATGGATAACGAGGATGGCCCGGCTGGCTGCCAGCGAGCTCGGTGCCGACTGGGTCATCAACACCTGTGCCGACGAGTTTTGGTGGCCACGCGGCGCCGATCTCAAGCGGGTGTTGGCTGCGCTTCCTCCCCGCTACGGGATCGTTCAAGCGTTCGTCCGCAACTTCGTGCCCCGACCCGACGACGGGTCGTTCTTCGCCGAGCGGATGACCGTCCGCCTGTCTCCTCATGCGCCCATCAACGATCCCACGAGCCCGTACCGCCCGCTGTCTAAGGTCGCCCATCGCGCCCATCTCGAGGTGATCGTGTCACGCGGAAGTCACATGCTCCTGAGTGGCGGCCTCCAGCCTCTCCGCGGCTGGTATCCCATCGAGGTACTCCACTTCCCGCTGCGGAGCGTGCGGCAGTGCGGGCGCAAGGCGGTTGCCCTGACGAAGGCCTTCGACGTTCCCGGCTCGCGCCCCGGGACCGGCTACCACGCCAAGGCATACGCCGCCGAGCAGCAGGGGCGGATCGAGGAGTACTACGACTCCATGGTCGTCGCAGACGACGCTCTTGCCCGTGGGCTCGAGGATGGCACTCTGGTCGTCGACACGCGCCTTCGGGACGTCCTGCGGGCGATACGGCGTGACACGGGAGCGGCGATGGAGGGCCGGGCGTTCTCGCTGCCGTGGGAGCTTCCATCGCCCCTCGTCTTCCCGGTCCTCGACATCGCGGAAGACGCCGCCTACGCGGTCGACGCGGCCACGCTGGGCGAGGCGGACGTCGTCCGTGCCCAGCGCCGTCTGGACGAGCTCGAGCGCAGAGTCGCAGCCTTGGAGCAGCGACTGGCGTTCCGGATCGTGCGGCGCCTGGCGAGGATCGGTCGGCGAGTGGCGGCATCCCGCCGCGAGCCCATGTAGCGGGGTGGCTGCACGTGGTGCGGCGTAGCGGATCGTTTGTCAAGACGCTGTGGCGGCTCGTGGTGCCGTACCCGCTTCGCGTGCGCTTGAGCGCCTGGCGGCGGTCGCTTGGGGCGACCCGGGGGCCCAAGCGGGTCAGTCTCGGCGACCTCAGACGGACAACGCCGATCGACGAGAACTGGGGCTTCGAGCGGGGAGGCCCGATCGACCGGACCTACATCGACTGGTTTCTGGGACGGCACCGCAGCGACGTGCGAGGCCGGGTGCTCGAGGTCGGCGGCGACGAGTATGCACGCCGTTTCGGCACCGGCGTCGAGCGCATCGACGTTTTGGACGTCGTCCGAACGAACCCGCGTGCGACCCTGGTCGGTGATCTCGCCAACGCTCCTCACATTCCCGACGGCACGTTCGACTGCGTCATTCTCACGCAGGTCCTGCCCGCCATTTGGGACGTCTCGGCTGCGCTTCGCACTGTGCACCGGATCCTTGCGCCGGGCGGTGTGCTGCTGGCGACCGTGCCGGGCATAAGCAAGATCTCGGCGTTCGAAGCCGAGCGGTTTGGCTGGTGGTGGCACTTCACCTCGATGTCCGCCCGCAGGCTCGCGGAGGAGGCGTTCGGCTCGGGGAACGTCGAGGTCGAAACCTACGGGAACGTTCTCGCCGCGGCGGCATTTCTCTACGGGCTGGGAGCGCGGGATCTGCGCAAGGAGGAGCTTGCCGCCCACGACCCCGCTTATCAGGTGACGATCTCGATCAGGGCCGTGAAGCGACGCCCAGACTCTTCGCCGTGAAGGGCCGGGCCTTGTCTGGGCGGGTCGTCGTCGTGTCGCCACACCTCGACGATGCTGTCCTGTCCCTCGGAGCCACCATCTCCCAAGCGGCGCGCAGCGGCGCGGCCGTGGAGGTGCTGACGGTCTTCGCGGGTGAGCCCGCATCCCAGGCTCCGGCGAGTCCCTGGGCGCGAAGGGCGGGGTTTCGCACGGAGGGGGAGGAGGTGCGCGCGAGGCGGGGGGAGGACGCTGCCGCCTGCGCGCTGCTCGGCGCGCGCCAGCGCTGGCTTGCCTTCGGAGACGCTCCGTATGACCGCCGCGGAGGCGAGGAGGAGATCTTCTCGGCTGTAGCGGAGGCCTGCGCGGGCGCGGATGTCGTCGTGATTCCGGGCTTCCCGCTCGAACACGAAGACCACGCGTGGCTCAGTCCGCTCTTGCTTGGCAACGGGCTCCCAGGCCGCAGGCTGGGCCTCTACGCGGAGCAGCCGTACGCGTATCGCTCGGGCAGGCCACCTGCGGTCCCCGATTGCCTCCGACCGTTCGTTTCCCAGGGGGCTACCTGGACGCGACTGCCCGCCTGCCCGGTTGATTGGGTAAGGAAATGGAGGGGGGTCCGCTGCTACCGCTCCCAGCTTCCGTTGCTCGGGCTGACCCGCCGAGCAGGGGCGAGCCTCCACCGCATGCTCGTGGACGAGATCACGGGGGGAGGCGAGGCGGTTGCCTGGCTTGCGGCTCCGGAACGATAGGCGCTCTCAGGCACGCGTCTTCGCTCCGAGCGAGCCGGCCGCCGCGAGCAGCACGAAGCCGGGAGCTACCGGCGGCGCGACATGGGGGTCGGCGCAGAGGCCCAGGGCGTCGAGGACGATGACGACGAGCGCCGTACGTCGACCGCATGCTCGACATCTGTGCTCATGCCGCGCAGGGAGGTTGAGCGCTGCTACAGCGGGAGCATTCGCGTTCTGCCGGGCGGGGGCTCGGCGCCGACCGGATCCTCCATTGGCTCCGTACGGCTGTGAGGCCAAGGTTGTCTACGACTGAGACAGACCGGCGTTCCGCCGCGCGCCTGGTTCGAGAAAGCCTGGTCGCTCAGCCAGACCGTCGGCCTGCTCGTCAAGACGGGTCACATCCGGATACCGGTGCCGGGACGGGGTGCGTACGAACCCCACCGCCCATCGCCGGTAGCGGCGGCCGTTCCGGCGATCTCCACCCCGGCGGTCCTCCCCAGGACGAGGATGCCTGCCGGCCTGTGTTCGTTCTGGCTGCAGCAGATCGTGCTCACCATGCCGTCCGTCTCAGCGCCGAGCGTCGAGCCGGGGAGAAGCGCGGCGGCCAAGGAGCGCGCCGGCGCCAAGCAGCACGAAGGCGGGAGCGACGGGCAGGGCGAAGTGGGGGTCGGCGAAGAGGCCGAGGGCGTTGAGGACGATGACGAGGAGGGCCGATAGAGCCAGGGCGACGAGCGTGCGTGCGCCGCGAGGCCGGCGCCAGAGGAGGGCGAGCACGCCCACGGCGATCCAGAGGATGGGCCGGGGGTACCAGCGGGAGAGCTGGTTCAGGCGTAGTGCGAGCCAGCCTTGTCCCTGGCGGTGAGGGAGGTTGGCAAGCAGCCGGTCCCGCTCGCGGACGATCTCCTGGAACCGGCGCCGGTCGCCTTGGTGCCCAAAGACGAAGCGGTGTCTCGTGGGGGATGTCCACACGTCGCGGATGCTGTTGTCGGGCCGGGAGATCCACACGCTCTGGCCGGCGGGGATGGGCTGGTCCTCGCCCGGGTCGGGGAGGCGCCGGCCGTGGACGACGATCGTGGGCGGACGCTTGGTCTCTACCTGGGAGCCGCCGCCCGGGGCCCGGAAGTAGGAGCGGCTGAGCTGCAACCAGACCGTGTCGAGCACGCCGCGAGCGTAGGCGTCCGGGTGGGCGCGCACCGCCTCCACGCCGGCGTCGCGGAGGATGGCGTAGTCGCTTTTCCAGCCGAAAACCTGGTCGGAGAGGAGGTACAGGTCCTCGTGGATGCGGAAGCTTCCGCTACGGAACACCTGGTCGAGGGTAACGCCGTAGGAGCGGTACGGCTCCCGCGTCAGCAGGTGTTTTGCGATCGCTTCCGCCAGCCGGCGGGAGGCGGGCCCGTTGTGGGGCGAGACGATGCGGTCGGTGACGAAGGCCCGGTAGAAGGGGATGACGGCGTTTCCGCCCCGGGCGAGCGCGTAGTCGCCCAGGCGAAGGCCGTTGTGGAGCGTCCAGGCGCCTAAGGGAGCGAGGGCGGCGACGAGCAGGGTGGCCGTCCAGCGCAGGCGCTCGCGCCACGTGCCGGGGACGGCGACCGGGAAGAGGGCGAGGACGAGGAGGACGGCGTTCCCCGGCCGGACGAGCGCGCACAAGGCGATTCCGAGCCCGACCCAGACGAAGCGCCCGCCTGACGGGCGCTGCCAGGCCCGCACGACGAGCAGGGCGAGGAGCGCGTAGGCGGCGGAGAACACGGGCTCCGAGCAGAGCTCGTGGAACATGAGCCCGTAGGCTGGGTAGACGAGTAGGGCGCAGGCGACGAGGATCGCCGCCCGGGCGCTGAACGCGGCCGCGGCGGCGCTCCAAGCGACCACGGAGGCGGCGAAGAGAACGGCCATGACCGGCTCGGCCAAAGCGCCTCCGGCCACATCGAGCGACAGCCCGGCCACGATCGGCGTCACCGGCGTGCGGAAGAGCATCGACCAGGGAAGAAGCGGATGCCGGTCGAGGAGCTGGATGTAGACGTACAGGTACTCGTCCAGGTCGCGGCCGATCTGGAGCGGCCAGCCGAGGGCGCGCAGGGCGTACACGCCCAGAGAAAGGACGAAGAGGACGATCGCGCCCAAGGGGCGCGAGGCCAGGCGCTCGAGGCGGACGAGCGCCGACGCGAGCGGGCGCAGGCGAAGGACGGCCACGGACGGGGGTCAAGGGTACCTGCGCGCTTCCTAGGCTGGACTGTCACCGGGTGGTCCCGACAGGTGGGCCCTCGGAAGAGGCCTGAGAGGACAGCACCCGGCCTT